>JBGVKN010000001.1:0-49349 GCA_045123795.1 Faecousia sp.
AATGTTTTATCTTTTATCCCTTTGGGTGTATCTGGCCATTTCCCTTGCCGATACATATCCACACACATTAACTTAAACTCGTAACTGTACTTCATGAAAATACCCCCAATACTGGGTGTCCAGTATTGGGGGTACATATCACTTTGGGCGGCAGTTCTTTTTTTCAAATATGTCAATTGTTTTTTATGAATAAAATGTTACAATAATAGATATTAAAATGTAAATAGAAAGGAAACTCTGCAATGTTAGACAAAATTTTTAAGCTGTCCGACAATAAGACCAGTGTGAAAACAGAGCTTGTTGCGGGCATCACCACCTTCATGACTATGGCGTACATCATTGCTTTGAATCCCAATCTGCTGACCAACTTCGGCTTTGGCGTTAACGGCAGTGAGGATCTGAGCGCCCTGTGGAACGGTGTGTTCCTGGCTACCTGCATTGCCTCTGCCATTGGTATGTTCTGCATGGCATTCATCGCCAACAAACCGTTTGCACTGGCCCCCGGTATGGGTTTGAATAACTTCTTTGCGGTGGTTGTTTCCAATGTAGTGGGTTTAACTGGCCTGTCCTATGTGGCATCTTTTCAGGCGGCTTTGATTATTATCCTGATTGAGGGTTTTGTCTTTGTGATCCTGTCCGTCCTCAATGTCCGTGAGAAAATTGTTGAATCCATTCCGCTTGGTATCCGATTGGGGATTTCGCCCGCCATTGGCTTGATGCTGATGAACATCGGCCTTGGTTCCAACGCTTCTGTTTACAGTGCAGACGGTATGACTTCCTTCAATGTGATGGGTGATTTCTTTGCGTCGCTGACTCCCTCTGTCCTGAGAGATGACATGACTGCCGCCGGCGCCAGCTACGGTGCCATGATCCTGACGGTTGTGACCATGTTTGTGGGTCTGTTTGTGATCATTGCGCTGTCCAAGAAGAACATTAAGGGCTCTGTGTTGGTTGGTATGCTGATTGCATCCATCATTTATTGGGCAGGGGAGTGGATCTTCCTCGGGATCAATCCTTTTGCTTCTCTGGCTACGGCTTCTTTCCTGCCACCCTTCAAGGATATGATGGACACGACCCTGTTCAAGTTTAACTTCCAGGGCTTTGTGGAGATCGGCTGGTTTACGGTCATTACTTTGGTCATCACATTCTGTGTCATCGATATGTTCGATACCATCGGTACGTTGGTTGGTACTGCCTCCCGGGCTTGCATGGTGGACGAAAAGGGTAATATGCCCAAGATGAAGGAAGCGCTGTTGTCCGATGCCATCGGCACCATCGCCGGTGCTTGCACCGGAACTTCCACCGTTACTACTTTTGTGGAGTCTGCATCCGGCGTGGAGGCTGGCGGACGTACCGGTCTGACGGCTTTGACCACTGGTATCCTGTTCTTGGCCTGTATTTTTATTGCTCCTATTGCTGCCATCATTCCCGCTGCGGCTACTTCCTCTGCATTGATCTATGTGGGTATTCTGATGCTGCAGGGCTTAAAGTACATTGATTTTATGGATATGGATCAGATGGTGCCGGTCTGCTTGATGCTGATCGCAATGCCCATCTCCGGTTCCATTGGCCATGGCATTGGTATTGGCCTGATCTCCTACACTGTGATTAAGGTGTTTAGCGGTAAGTTCAAGGATGTTTCCATCCTGACCTATATGATCTCCGCCTTGTTCCTTGTGAAATTCTTCCTTACGGTGTAAATGAAATAGTGACGGCGCGGTTCGATTGAACCGCGCCGTTTTGTGTTGAGTGAATTATTTCACATCTCCCTCGTCGAACTTATCGCCGCATTCGGGGCAGAATCTGGGAGGGTTCTTGGGATCTTCCGGTTCCCAGCCACACTTGTCGCAACGGTACAGGGGAGCTGCTTCGGGCTTCTTAGCACCGCATTCGGGGCAGAACTTACCCTTATTGACGCTGCCGCAGGCGCAGGTCCAGCCAACCACCTGTGCGCTGCCGCACTCGGTGCAGAACTTGCCGGTGTTCACAGCGCCGCACTTGCAGGTCCAGCCATTAGCAGCCGGAGCGGGGGCAGGAGCCACAGGGGCAGGAGCGGCGACAGGAGCCGGTCGCTGCTGGGCCATCTGGTACAGGTTGCCGGCGTTCATACCGCCAGCCATCTGCGCCATATTCAGACCCATAAAGCCCATCATGGCACCGGCTTCATTGCCGGCAGCGGTCTTCATGGCCTCGGCCTGCGCACCGGTGAGGGTAGCGGCAGCCATGCCGGGATCACGCAGAGCGCCGGTATCCTGCAGCTCCTTGATCTTCTTCAGATCCTCAGGAGCCACAGAGGGGTTCACGCCCACCGCCACAACACTAATACCACGCAGGCCGCTCCAGCGGTCAGACAGGGTTTCGTTGATGGCATCGGAGATATCCAGGGTGTGACCCAGCAGCTCATGGACACCAACACCCTCACAGGAGAGCTTGGCAAAGGCGGGGGTCAGAGCGGTGATGAACTCGGACTTGAGCTGAGAGTCCAGATTGCTGCGGGTGTAGGTATCAGTGATGTTGCCGCAAACGTTCTTGTAGAACAGCATGGGGTCGGTGATCTTGTAGGAATATTCACCGTTGCAGCGCAGATCAATCAGACGATCCAGGCCGATATTCTTGTCAACGATGCGCACGGACAGGGGATTGGGGGTGCCGTACTTGTTGCCCATGATCTCCTTCAGGTTGAAGAAGTAGATCCGCTGATCCTTGGCAGTGTCACCGCCGAAGGTGAAGCGGCGCTTGAAATTCTCCCAGCTGCCCTTGATGCCCTTGCCCAATCCGCCGTAGAAGATGGTGGACTCGGTGGAGGAGTCCCATGTAAATTCACCGGCTTCAGCGGCGAATTCTACAATCTGACCCTGATCCACGATCATCATGCACTGGCCTTCGTTGACCGCAATGATGGCACCGTTGGTGATGATGTTGTCGGTTGCCTTGGTATTCTGGGTGTTGCTGCTGGTGCGCTTCTGGCCCTTTGCCACCAAAACGTTGGTAGGCATGGAGTCACAGTAGAAATACTCTCTCCACTGGTCGCTCAAAACGGTGGATACGGAGCCGAGCGCTGCTTTAATAAGTCCCATTTTTCATTTCTCCTTTAATGTGTATGTTAATTATTAAAATCTTCCTCTACTGCCGCCGTGACTGCGGCCGGAGCTGCTTCGATGGGTGGAGCTGCCACCACCGGAGGAGCTGCTTTGCTTTCGTGTGCGGGAGGTGTTGCTGTATAGGAACATATCCCGCTGTTTGGTCAACTTGAAGGAACCATCCTTCACATAGGATTGGGCGCCCCGCTGGGGTCTGACAGTTTTCATGCCGGATCGCATAATTGCGATGTTGATTCCACTAACGCCGGCACCGACACCCAGCGAGATGAATAAACTGAAAACGATGTCGAACAAGTCCCATTTCCGGTCAATGGTCTCGCCGTTTTCATAGGCTTCAAAATACTCATCCAGCAATTCCAGATAAGTGTGGAAGCCGTTGTAGTATTCGTCATCACCGAGGTACTCCAGCACCTCATCCATGATCTGTTCCTGACCGTAATCAGTCAGAGCGTCAATGGTATCACCGCAGGTGGATATGGCCCATTCTCGTTCGTCCATATCCAGCAGGAGCAGGACACCGGAATGCTTGGAGCCGACACCATAGCCGTTGAAATCAAAATAATCATCGGCATAATCGGTCACATCATTCAGTCCGATGGAGTCCTCGACCAGAATCACAACATCCATGTCATATTTGCTGACCAGTGCAACCGCCATGGTTTCCAGCTTAGCTTCTTCGGATGCGGAAAGGACGTCTGCATTGTCGATGATCTTTGGGCTGCCGCCGGAAGCAAAGGCTGTTACAGTCAGGCTTGTTACCAGCAGAAGAATGATAAGTAAGGAAGCTATTTTTTTCATAAATCTACCTCCTTACAGGAACAGCCATTGGATCAGACTGATAGCCAATGCTACACATCCAGCGATACCACCAAACCAACTTAATTCACGTTTTTTGTCGATAGGTAGTGTGCCGGTCATTTTTCCGGTCTGACCGTTCATGGCAAATACGTATGTTTTGTCTTGATATTTGGTATGGAGCATCCATACGGGGAGCAAAACGTATTTTGCTTTGCTATGCTGAACATGAAGCTGTCTGGAGGAAGGTATTACCGAAGCGTACCCCGAAAAAGAGGGTTTCATCATATCATCCAGGGTTTCACTGACACGTTGACGAATTCGTTCCTCGCCATCCTTGGCTTCCACATCGTATTTATCGGCTAAAAAGCCGGATAGATAGGCGGTGTTGAAATCTACGGATTCCTTCATATCGAAGGGCTCAATGGACTCCATGATGGTATTATCCATTTTGCTGGAGCCATCCATAGGAATACCGATAAAATCCGCATTTGCCGCACGGGTCAGCATATAGTGGTCGGTTTTGGTGTAGTTATAATTGGAGTCAGACCAGCGCTTGACCCGAGTAGCTTTGTATTGGCCATCCACATCACCGGAGCATTCGTACAGCCAGAAGGGGACGTACATTCCGGTAATCTTCTCCAATCTGTTTTTGCTGGTAAAATCCTTGGGCAGCAATCGTTTTCCCTGACACAATTTCAGGAATGCCTTTTGCGCATCCTCTTTGGTAGTTTTAAAGGGGATTACCGCATCGGGCCGCAGACCGCCGGATACATTGCCGGGCAGAACGGCAGGATTTTCACAATATGGGCAGAAGGTCGCAGCTGTTGTGCCGTCTGTTATGATCTCACCGCCGCAGGAGTTGCAGATGTAAGAGCGCATCTGGCTCTGTTCCTCGGAAGACCACTCTCCGATTTCTTGTTCATCCCAGCCAAAATCTTGTGTGTCTGACTTGTTGATGGATTCGTTGTATTCCTGAACCGTTTCCAATTCAAATGTGTTATCGCAATATTCGCAAGATAATTTTTGCTCTGCGCCACTGAATTTCAGTCCTGCGCCGCAGCATGGACACTTGAATTCCAGCACAGTTTGGGTGTTAGACATTTCCATCCCTCCTCATAATTTGTATCATAGCACATTTCCACGGTTAAATCAATAAAAAATACACCTGTACGGCTGTTGCGGACACTTGATTTTTCTGAAAAATGCGTTACAATATACCGTGACCTATGCATAGCGAAAGGACGGCGTATTACTATGAATAAAATTTACATACCGCAGGGCTACAAGCCCGTGCTGGACGAATACGATACTCAGCGGGCCATTGCTTATATCAAGCAGACCTTTCAGGATGAATTTTCCGGCGCACTGAATTTGAAGCGTGTATCCGCACCTCTGTTTGTTACGGCGGACTCCGGTTTGAATGATAATCTGAACGGTTATGAGCGAGCGGTATCCTTCGATATCCCTGCGGTGGGTAATGACGCACAGGTGGTTCATTCTCTGGCAAAATGGAAACGGTTGGCTCTGAAGCGTTATCATTTCGGCATTGGAAACGGCCTGTACACCGATATGAACGCCATCCGCCGGGATGAGGATCTGGACAATATCCACTCCATCTATGTGGACCAGTGGGACTGGGAGAAGGTTATTACCCGGGAAAATCGAAATTTGGACTATCTGAAGCTGATCGTTCGTGCCATCGTCGGTGCTATTTGCAATACCAATGACCGGCTCCATGTCCGCTATCCTCAGCTTCGAGTGAACTTGAGCAGGGAAGTGGCCTTTGTTACCACCCAGGAGCTGGAGTATATGTACCCCAATCTGAACGGACATGAGCGGGAAAATGCTTTTGTAAAGGAAAATCCCACTGCCTGCATAATGCAGATCGGCGGAAAACTCCGCTCCGGAAAGCCCCATGACGGTCGTGCTCCGGACTATGACGACTGGAACCTGAACTGCGATATTTTCTTTTGGGATGATATTCTGGGCCGTGCTCTGGAAATTTCATCTATGGGCATTCGTGTTGATTCGGAGGCGTTAGATCGCCAGCTGACCATTGCCGGTTGCGATGATCGCCGGGAGCTGCCTTTCCACAAAATGCTGTTGAACGATGAACTGCCTCTAACCATCGGCGGCGGTATCGGTCAGTCTCGACTGAGTATGCTGATGATGGGCTGCGCTCACATTGGAGAAGTTCAGTCCAGCGTTTGGGATCATGTTACCATGGAAGAATGCGAAAAGGCCGGAATTCGTCTTCTGTAAAATTAGTTGTGGCGCCCAGTTGGGGCCAGCCACTTTTTTAGATGTCAAACGCCGGGTTCATATAATAGACATTCTTCTGATTCAACTTTTCACGCAGAAGCTGCATAGCTTCTCCGAACCGTTGAAAGTGAACGATTTCACGTTCCCGCAGGAATTTGATCACATCATTCACATCGGGGTCATCGGACAGCCGCAGAATGTTATCATAGGTCACACGGGCTTTCTGCTCTGCTCCAAGATCTTCTGCAAGATCTGCGATGGGATCGCCTTTTACCTGCATCTGAGCAGCAGTGTAGGGATACCCGGAAGCGGCAGTAGGATAGACTCCGGCGGTGTGATCCACGAAATAGGGGGCGAAGGCTGGGTCCTTGTACTGTTCGTCCTTCATATTCCGAGTAAGCTGATGCACCAGCGCACCAATCATTTCCAAGTGGCCCAGCTCTTCTGTGCCAATATCCGTCAAAAGCCCCTTTAATTCATCAAAAGGCATGGAGTAACGCTGGGAAAGGTAACGCAAAGATGCACCCAATTCACCATCCGGTCCGCCGTACTGGGAAATGATGATGGAAGCCAGCCGGGGATTAGGTCTTGCGACCTTGACGGGGTATTGCAGTTTCTTATCATAAATAAACATACTTAGGCCTCCTTATTTGCGCAGTATTCCCAGGGCCATGGATCATCCAGCCACCGGTATTCGCCCTCGGAAGGGGTACGGTGGTTCGTGGGACCACACTGGCGGTTGTATTCCATCATTCCCTTGTGGTACATTTTCTGATAGGCCTGATACATTTCCAGCGCCTCTTTATCGTCCCTGTGCGTGTCCAGATACAGTGCCAGCTCCTGAATGACAAAAGCCAATGTCTGCAGCTCGGTTTTCGGCGTGATATTCAGTTCGTTTTTGTTCACCATTCCCATGAAGGGGAGATCCAGCCCGGGAAACATGGTACCCCGAATCAAGCCCTTCCTCGGTTCGTACATGGGGGGATTCTCCAACTGGAAGGGAACGTAGGGATTGGCGAGTGGGGCCATGGCAGGCAAACGTCCTTCCGTGCCACGGTGTTCGTTCTTTCTCGTGTCCAAAAGTCATTCCTCCGATCAAATTTAATTTGGAACTGTCGTCCCGGGTCATACTATGCCGTTGTTTGTCAAGATGTTCATTTGTACAAGTCCGGCGCATAAGATCAAGTGAGGTGTTGTCCATGAGAAAACGTGTTCCTGTAAAGAATCTCCTGCCGATCTATGCATTGGTGCTGATTGGTTGTCTGTGCATTGCACATTTTGGAAGCGGAGCTGTTACCGTAATGGTGGAGAATGCGCCGCTGGAGGATCGAACCTGCATCATTGTGGATGCAGGGCATGGCGGCATCGATGGGGGCGCTACATCCTGTTCCGGGGTTCTGGAAAGTCAGATCAATCTGGATATTGCACTTCGCTTAAATGATCTGCTGTGCTTCCTTGGTTATGATACGAAAATGGTACGAACTACGGATACATCCATTTATACCGAAGGAAATACCATTGCTGCACAAAAGGTTTCCGATTTAAAACAGCGAGTAAAGCTGGTCAATGAAACGGAAAATGCAATTCTGATCAGCATTCATCAAAATACGTTCTCTGATAGCCGATATAATGGTGCGCAGGTGTTTTACGCAGATGATGAAATCAGTCGAAAGCTGGCTCAGGAATTGCAAACGGATTTCATTGCCACACTCAATCCCGGCAGTAAGCGAAATTGCAAGCCATCTGATGGCATCTATCTGATGCAAAATATTCAGCGCCCAGGCGTCCTAATCGAGTGTGGTTTTTTATCCAATCCAGAGGAGGAGGCAAAGCTTAGAAACGATGGATATCAGAAAGAGCTCGCCTGTGTTGTGGCTTCATGCATCAGCCGGTTCCAGTCTATGTAAATTCTGCAAAAAGTGATAAATAAGTGTTGCTTTTTTTCGATAAAAATGTTACATTTAGTCTATGCAAATATTGCAATGAAGATGGCAAATCCATCTTCATAAATTCAAAGGAGGAAATACATAATCAGCAAGATCCTGAGCATCGTTCTGGTTCTGGCTATGGTTATGAGCTTTGCTCTGGTAGCCAATGCAGAAGAAGTCACCGCAACCCTGAGCTTTGCGGATACTTCCGCCCGTACTGTGCTGAATAATGACCAGCAGGTTTGGGAGGGTAATGGTATTAAGCTGACCAATGACAAGGGCGCTTCCACCACCAACATTGCCGACAAATCCAATCCCGCTCGTTTCTATGCGCATACCAATCTTACCATCGAATATCCCAGCATGACTAAGATGGTCCTCGTTTGCCCCACCGAGAACTATGCCAAGGTTTGGTCTGATACCAACACTGACAGCAATGCTACTATCAGCTATGTACCTGAAGAAGGTGGTTCCAACTTCATCGTTACCGTCGAGTTTGCTACCGCTGCTGATTCCTTTACCCTGACTGATCTGTCTGCACAGACCCGCATCAGAGAGATGACTGTCTACGCTGAGGTCGCTGAGGAAGAGCCCGAGGCTCCTGCCGGCACTGCCATCGCTGACGGCGACTATGTGATCTATGTTCCTGCTTACAACAAGGCTCTGTCCTCTGTTTACGGCGGTTTCTACAACAACGGCGTGGATGTTACCGTGGCTGACGGTGTTGTCTCCGGCTATGGCGATTCTGAGGTTTGGACTGTCACCAACAACGATGACGGCACCATCTCCATCAGCTTCGGCGGCAAGAACCTGGGCATGGCTGACAGCTTCACCAGCATGACTCTGGGTGAAGCTCACGATAAGTGGGTTCTGTCCGATGCTGGCAACGGCCTGTTCTACGCTATGAACACTGTCCGTGAGGCTTATATTGAGTGGTACGACAGCAAGGGCTACTGGAGTGCTTATTACAACATCAACGCCGGTTCCGAGGGTATGTTCGCTCTGGCTTTCTTCCCTGTGGTTGAGGATGAGCCCGAGCAGCCTGAAGAGCCCGCAAAGGTTGACTACTACGTTGCTGGTCAGGATACTCTGTGCGGCTCCAACTGGAACCCCGGCGACGAGGCCAACATGATGACCCAGGGCGAAGACGGCCTGTACACCAAGGTGTACGAGAACGTCGCCGCTGGCGTCTATGAGCTGAAGGTCACCGTCGGTGACTGGACTGAGTCCTGGGGTGATGCTACCAGCACCAACGGCAACTACTTTGCTACTGTTGAGGCTCTCAGCACCGTGACAGTTATCTTCGACGCTGAAACCAAGACTGTCTCCGTTGAGATCGTTCCCGTTGAGACTGAGCCTGAGAACCCCGGCGAGGGCGGCGAAGTCAACCCCGGCACCGGCGATATGGCTATCGCTGGCCTGGCTCTGGCTATGATGGCTGCTACCGCAGGTGTTGTCGTCCTGAAGAAGAAGGAATTCTAATTCCATCCTCATATAATTCAACTGCCCCACTTTCGTGGGGCAGTTTTTTATGCAAACAGTTGACCACATATTGTTTTGCTGGTATAATAGAGCAAATAGCGAGAGGGGACGATTCTTATGGCAAAATCCAAAACCGTCTTTTTCTGCACCGCCTGCGGCAACGAAACACCCAAATGGGTAGGACGCTGCCCCAGTTGCGGTGCTTGGAATACGTTAGAAGAGCATATTGAAAAGCCTGTGGCGCCCGGTAGACCGAAAACCGCCCCGGTGGGCATAAGCCGCAAACCCCAACGCCTAACCCAGGTGGACACGGATGCGGAGATCCGTTTTTCCACCGGAATGGGGGAGTTGGACCGGGTGCTGGGCGGCGGTGCGGTAGCTGGCAGCTTGGTTCTGGTTGGCGGCGCACCGGGCATCGGTAAATCCACGCTGTTGCTTCAGATCTGTAACAGTTTGTGTCAGGGGCGCAGTGTTCTGTACGTTTCCGGCGAGGAAAGCGAGCGGCAATTGAAGCTCCGTGCCGTGCGTCTTGGGGTTGCCCCGGAGCAGCTTTATATCTTGTCTGAAACCCGTCTGTCCGACATTCTGGAAGCAGTTGATGAGATCAAGCCGGATATTCTGATCGTGGACTCCATCCAGACCCTTTATAATGAAGAAAACGATTCTTCTCCCGGCAGCATCTCTCAGGTGAAGGACTGCACCATGTCCATGATGCACCTGTCCAAAAGTCAGGGCGTGACGGTTTTTGTGGTCGGTCATATCAATAAGGACGGCAACATTGCCGGCCCTAAGGTGCTGGAGCACATGGTTGACTGTGTTCTGTATTTCGAGGGCGATCAGAATTCCAGCTATCGTCTGTTGCGTGCAGCGAAGAACCGCTTTGGCTCTACCAATGAGATCGGCGTATTTGAAATGATGGACAGCGGCTTGCGGGAAGTGCCCAATCCCTCTCAAATGCTTCTGGCAGGCCGCCCGGAGGGCGCATCCGGCACCTGCGTTGCCTGCGTCATGGAGGGCACCCGCCCGGTTCTGGCAGAAGTTCAGGCGCTGGTGACAAAAACCACCTTTAACGTGCCCAGAAGAGCCGCTGACGGCTTTGATTTCAATCGGGCGGTGTTACTCATGGCAGTGGCAGAAAAGCGTGCAGGCATGAAGCTAAACGTTTTTGATGCCTATATCAATGTCATCGGAGGTCTGAGGTTGGACGAACCCGGTGCGGATCTTCCGGTGGCGCTGGCGGTGGCATCTTCTTATCGAGATCAGCCCATTGCGGATGATTTGGTGGCGATAGGGGAGGTGGGCCTGACAGGGGAGATCCGCTCTGTTTCCCACATGAACCAACGCCTTGGCGAGGTTGCGAGATTAGGTTTTAAGAAGTGTGTCATTCCCAAAAACTGCGCTGAAAAATTGGAAATCCCCGAAGGCTTGACCGTCTATCGGGTCAGAAACCTCCGAGAGGCTATTGAGGTAGCGCTATGAAAAAGCCGACTTTTTACAAAATAATAACGTTTATTTTACCAATCTTGTTGTTTGCTTGTGCAATTATCTACGTTCAAATCTATGGAATGAGCGACGATGATGTCATCAACAGAACAGCAGACTTCTGGATACCTACTTGCTTCCTTGCGATTGCATCTGCTGTTTTTCACGGAGATACTTTTGTTGATGCGATCATGGAGAGAGATTGGCTAAAGGTTGCGGTACACATTCTTCAGGGGGTGATCATTGTTGCTGCTGCGGTATATTGCTACATGATTACAACTCAAATAATACTCATCGACCAGCAAATTAACGAATGCCTTTCGAGCGATAATTGTAAAGTTAACAGCGAATTATTGCGTGTTCAATCGGATTTGATTTCAAGACGAAATTGGACAATCCTTGCGTCCTTATGGATTGCATATTTTCTTAAGGGCTGTCCATATCTTGTCAGAAAAATCTCGAATTGGGTTCATGAGAAAAGGGGAGAGGATCAATGATCCTCTCCCGATTCATTATCAGAGAAATCCAACTTGGACAGGGGATTAGCCTGCGCAGCAATTTTAAGCTCCGTGTTCTCAATATGGGTGTAAATCTGGGTAGTATTCAGGTTTTCGTGGCCTAAAACTTCCTGAACTGTCTTAACATCCACACCGCCGGAAAGCATCATGGTTGCGGCAGTATGACGCAATTTATGTGCAGAAAACTGGTTAGGATCAAGCCCAGCCTGTAACAGCGCCTTTTTTACAAGCCGGTGAACGGCTTCAACGCTGATACGATTACCATTACGGGAACCAAACAGCGCCCGATTGTCAGACAGTATTTTTTTGTTGCGTTCGAGGAGGTAGGCATCAATCGCTTTCCGGCAGGGAGTGCCAAAATAAACAAACCGCTCCTTGTTTCCTTTGCCAATCACACGTATCCGATCATCGTACACATCAGTTGTATTCAATCCAACCAGCTCACTGCGCCGAATGCCACAGTTCAAAAACAGCATCAATATGGCATAATCCCGTTTGGCGTTCGGCCCGGAAACTGCCTGCAAAAGCGCCGCAGATTGCTCCATAGTCAGGTATTTCGGTAAGCTTTTTCGCAGTTTCGGATACTCCAGATCTGCCACAGGATTTTCCTGCAATTGCTTGGTGCGCATGGTCAGATACTTGAAGAAGGATTTAATTGCAGAAAGCTTTCGAGCACGGGAGCTGGCGGAGATGCCGTAGTCGGGTGTTTTGGAATCGGGGTTCGCCACACGATCACTGGCTAAATAGGATAGGAAATCAAATACGTCCGATGTTGTGATTTGGCTGATAAATTGTATGTCGATGTCCTTAATCGGAATATCATCCAGCCGTGTGTGAATGGGCATATCGTGCCGCATCAGCTTCATAAAACGCAGGAACATCCGAAGATCCAAATAGTATTCGTTGATGGTCAATTGTGACTGACCCTTGATCGTTTCGTGATAGGTCAGAAAATCCCGCAAAATCTGTGGACAATCATAATACCGCTGCATACAAACCTCCTAAAAGCCACCATAGCCGCTTGGTAATAGTATTATATCATATCTGCATCCAGAACGCAACAAAATTTTTATTTTGTTGCGTTCGCTGGTTCGCAATAAAATCGCTGGGGCCGCTCCCCAGCGAACCGTTGCGCTGTCCCCTCGCAACCTCCGGCGGCTTCAGGAACGTGCTCGCTCGCACCAAAATAATGGTTTTGTTTCGTTTGGCGAGGTGCTTCCACCTCCCTCGACATGATACTACCAGAACCGGGCGCAGTTGTCAAGCCTTTTTCCGGCCCGGCCCGCTCCGGCGGCGTTGGCCCCGGGCGTTTAGCCGCTTGTCAGCCATGGCGTAGATCAGCGTGACCTCCACGCCGCCGTGGTTCAGTGCCCGGCGCACCCGGTCGATATCGCCGTACTTCCGCAGGAGCTCCACGGCGTAAACTTTCCGCAGGCTGTGCGGGGCGGCGTTGGCAGTTAACCGACAAGCCCGGGCGGCCCGCTTCACGTCTTTCCAGAGTGCTTGCCGTGTCCTGGGCTTTGCGGGGTCGGCTCCCGGGAACACCCACGCCGCCCCTGCTGCCGACCGTAGGTCGGAAAGCAGGGGCTCCGGAATGCCCACTTGCCGCCGTTTCCCGGTCTTCTGTTCGGTAATCCAGAAGTTGGGCCGCAACTGCTCCGGCTTGAGCCGCAGAGCGTCCCCCACCCGGAGCCCGGTGTGCAGGAGTAATCTTGCCAACAGTCTGTTGTCAAACGTCAAGAGGTCGAGCACTTGCTCGACCTCTCTGTCTATCAGGTATTCCGTTCTCATACGTCCAGCCCCTCCCGGCACAGCCGGGCCATTCGGGCCACAAATTCGCCGTTGGTGGGCTTGCCTGTGTCCGGGTTGATGGTATTCCCGAACATGGTCACCACCTCGTCATTGTAGCCGCACCGGTCAAACCCGGTTTCGATGGCGTGACGAATAGCCCGCTCAACCGCTCCGGGTGTGGTATTGACTGCGGCGGCGATTGCCGGGTACAGCTCTTTCGTCATTCTCATGTCCGGGCGGTACATCATCACCGCCCGCCGGGCGTAGTCGGTGCCTGTCATGTTCTCCCGCAGACCGCAGGCCAGAAAGCAGTTGTCCAGTTTTTGAGCGTTAATCATGTGTTTTTCCTCCATTTTGTCTTGAAACTTTCATTTTTGCGCCGGGAATTGAAAATTCCACGGCGTTTTCGATATCTCGGTACTCCAAATCGCAATAGACCTTTTCCGGCTCCCGGAGGTCGCCGCCGCTGTAATACCAGCGGCCCAGAGGCCGTTCACCGTCCTGCTTGCCGATGTACTTACAGCAGTACCCCACTGCGGCGTGGTAGTCGCCATACAGCCGCTGGGCGGTGGTGAACCCGTACCCCCACTGGGGCAGATTGTACACCGGGCGACCGTCCCACTGCACCCCGCTGTCGATGGCCTGAAGGCCCTCGCCAGCCATGAAGCCATGGAAGTGATAGGCCCCATCCTTGTGCCGTTCCGGCACAAGGATGTATCGCAGACCATGGCGGCGCACCATGTTGTCACACCAGCGGCCCAAGGCCTTGACCACGGCGGCCCCAGCGTAGCGGTCGATTTTCGCCGGGTCGAGTGTCAGGGTCACGAAGTAGTCAAACCCATTCGCCAAGGCCAGCCGGCGGAGCTTCGCCCGGGCCCGGCGCATTGACCGAACCATGTCGGCCCCCTCGGATTTTTTGCCCTTTTCCCTTGGGCTCGGAACACACTTTGTGTGATCCTCGCCCCAGCCGGACAGCTCCCACCCCGGTTCCCGGAAGATGGGAGCCGTAGCGCAGAGGGTATCCAGACTTCCGTCAGGATACACATATACCAGCCCGTTATGGCTGATTTCATGGACATTCTTGCTCATGGCTCTGTGCGCCCTGACGGAATAATGTCCTAGTATCAAGTAGAGGGCCCGGCCGCCGCCGACCCATGAAGGGGCTTCGCCCCCCCGCAAGCGGGGCCCCCCTAGGGGCCGGGGCCCCTCGACCCCCCGGCCCCTTGCGGGGCTTCGCCCCGCTCGGGGGCACGGCGGCCCCCGGGCCCCCTCCATGGCGGCATCGTAGGGCTGTGGCCCGGGGCCCCGGCGGCCCAAAGGGCCACCCCCCGGCCCACTGCTCCGGTCGCCCTGATGGCTCCCTACGCACAGCGGTAGTGCGGGCCTTGTTGGCCACTCCGCTGGGCCACTTGCCCCGGGGCCCCTGCCCCTGGGCGGCCCCGCTCCGGGCCGGCCCGCCCGCCGCCGGTTCCCGGGCCCGGTCCGCCGCATAGCGGCCTCCGCCGGGCCCGGCCCTCGGCCCTCGCCCCCCGGCTCCCCCGGTCGGCCCTGCCTGCGGGCTTGTGCCCTCGGCGGGCTCTCCCTGGCCCCCGGGCCCTTGCCGCCCCATCCGCTCCGCTGTGGGCTCCCTGTTCGGTCGCCCTTGCTTTGCTCCGGGTCGGCTGTGGGCCTGCCGGTGGCCCCGCCGGGGCCCCCTCCGGGCCGCCCGCCTTGCGGCGGCTTCGGGGCCGGCTGGCTCCGCCCCGGGGGCGTTGCGGCCCTGCGCTTCGCTTCGGGCCGCTTTCCCGCCCCGCCCCCGGGGCTTGTGTGCTCGGCCCGCCTGCGGGCCTGCGCTGTTCGCCTCGCCGTTGGCTCTGTGGTGGCCTTTGGGCTCTCCCCTGCACCCCCCCGCCCCGCCGCCCCCGCTGGGGGCTCCGGGGGGCGTGAGGCCCGTTGGGTGGCTTCGCCCCCCGCTCAGTGGGTCGGCTTTTTGCCGCCCCTCTGGCGGGCCCCCCCGGGGGTACGTCCCCCCCGGTTCACAGTCCGGAAATTGTCAACCGGGTTCCGGCCCACAGTGCGAGCGGGGATTTTTCCCCAGCCCCGCCGCCGGGCTTCTCATTGTCCCGGCTTCCGTCAAGGCTTCCCTTCGGCGGTCCCGCTATGGATTTCGGCCTACTCGCTCCTTCGCTCCGGCTTCCCGCCTTTCGCTCGGTCGCTGTGCTGGTGGCCGAAATCCGCCGCTAAGCCCGGCCTTGACCTCGCCGGGGCGGGAAATTTGCCCGGCGGGCTTGACTTTCCCGGCCCGCTGTGGTATGGTGTTCTGGTGAGGCCCGTTCCGCTCCTTCGGGGGCCGCCCCGCACGTGGGGGTGTCCGTGGACGGCGTAAAGCCGCTCAGCTGTTTCAGCTGGGCGGCTTTTTTACTGCTCCGGGCCACTTGCCGACAACTTGCCTGCAACTTGCCAAGCCGTGCCGGAATTGTACCCCTCTGCCGTGCGCCCGCCGCCCTCATGTACTTGATACTAGGTCGGTCAGGCTCGCCTAACGCAACAAAACCTCTGTCATTTTGTTGCGTTCGCTGGCTACAAAGAAATGGTCCCTCCTGTGAGTATCGAACGCACTGACTTTCTTGGGCTCTCCCCTCGGTGCGTCAATAAAATAAGGCCTGACTGTGAAAAACCTCTTTACTTTTCCATCTGTCAGCGATACAATAATAAAGTAATTAATCGACAGCTTCTGTCAGGAGGATTTATTATGAGTGTCAAACGTATCGGCGTACTTACCAGCGGTGGCGATGCTCCCGGCATGAACCCCTGCGTTCGAGCAGTAGTCCGTACTGCCCTGTATCACGGCATTGAGTGTTACGGCATTCGCCGTGGCTGGAATGGTCTGATCACCGGCGATATCATTAAGCTGGATGAAAAGAGCGTTTCTCATACCATTAACCGCGGCGGTACTATTCTCTATACCGCCCGCAGCAAGGAATTTATGACTGAGGAAGGTCAGCGTAAGGCTGTTTCTACCTGCAAATTCCTTGGCTTGGACAGCATTATTGCCATTGGCGGCGACGGTACGTTCCGTGGTGCTCGTGCCCTTTCCAAGTATGGCATCAACGTGATTGGTATCCCTGGTACTATTGATAATGATATCAGCTGCACCCATTATTGCATCGGTTTTGATACTGCTGCAAATACTGCTATCCAGTGTATTGACAAGCTGCGTGATACCATGCAGTCCCACGAACGCTGCTCCGTGGTTGAAGTTATGGGGCGTAACGCCGGCTATCTGGCCATGTATGTTGGCTTGGCAGTGGGCGCAACTGCTGTACTTGTTCCTGAGAATCCCATCGATTTTGAGCGGGATGTCATCGAAAAGATCCGTCAGGCTCGCTTTAATGGTTTTACCCACTACATGATCGTGGTTGCCGAAGGCGCTGGATCTGCCAGCGATATCGCAGCCAAGATCAAGGAAGCCATCGATCTTGATCCCCGTGTGACGGTTTTGGGCCACATCCAGCGTGGTGGTGTTCCCAATGCCCGTGACCGTGTCAACGCTACTAAGATGGGCTATCTAGCGGTTGAACTGCTGCTGGCAGGTAAAACCAACCGGATCGTGTGTACTCACGATGGCGGCTTCACCGATGTGGACATGGACGAAGGCCTGGACATGAAGAAGAGCATCCAGAAAATTGAGGTCGATGTTCTGGCGGCTATGACCGGTATTTAACACTCCCCTCTCCCTCTGTGTAAAAGCCCATATCCAGATTTAATCTGGATATGGGCTTTTGTTATTTATCAAAACCCGGTCTGTTTATACAGACCGGGTTCGTTATGCCTTGGGATGGCATTTTTCGTAGACGGATTTTAATTTCTGGTTGACCATATGTGTGTACATTTGGGTGGAAGAAATGTCGCTGTGACCCATCAATTCCTGCAAGGAGCCAAGATCTGCGCCATTTTCCAGCAGATGAACAGCGAAACTATGCCGCAGAGTATGTGGGGTGATCTCCTTCTCAATATGTGCGGTAGATTGATAGTGTTTGAGGATTTTCCAGAAACCCTGACGGCTCATTCTTGCGCCGTTGATGTTAACAAACAACGCCTTTTCATCGGATGAAGCGATCATTGTATCACGTATATCCCGCAGGTAAACAGTCAAGGCACGTAGCGCACCGGGATACAGCGGAATGGCTCGGGACTTTTTACTGCCGGAGCATTTGATGATACCAAGATCTAGATTTACATCATCTGTATCCAGTTCAATCAGCTCAGAAACACGAATGCCAGTAGCATACATGACTTCCAACATAGCTTTATCCCGGAAGCCTTTGGAATCGACGCAAACAGGCTGAACCAGTAGCAACTCGATTTCGCGGCCTGTTAGGATTTGTGGGAGCTTCTTCTCTCCTCTATCCACATGGATGTCCACAACAGGAGTTTTCTCCAGAAAGCCGGAAGAAACCAAATAGGCATAAAAATTCTTCAAGCTTGCCAAGCTACGGGAAATGGTCGCTCCGGAACGTCCATCATGCTCCAAATAGGCAAGGTAGTCGCTGATATTCAGTTGTGTTGCATCTACAACGGTGGCATCCTCACTGCGTTCGAGCCACTGGGCAAACTGCCGGATATCACGCAGGTAGGATGAAACGGTGTTGGAGGATGCCTGTTTTACCTTGGATAGGTAATTTTCGTACGCACAGATCAGATCCAACATGAAAACGAGTACCTTTTCCCTTCTGAGTTTATACAAGCGACACCAAAAATGGCGCAACAAGAAAATAATCGATTCCTCCGATTAGCAGCGAAGTGCCAATAAAGCCACACATCTCCCAAGGACGGTGGGGAACTTCACAACGGATATGCCGCACGCAGTACAGATACAGGAGCGGTATCAGTAAATGATCGGAAAAAAGAAATAAAAACCGAACCAACCAACTGCTTTGACCAAATGCAAGGCTCACACCACAGGCGCAGAAGCTATAGCTGAAAGCCTTTAATGTGCTGATGATCAGCAGCAGCCATGGTTCGGACAG
Source organism: Faecousia sp. (assembly GCA_045123795.1). GTDB lineage: Bacteria > Bacillota > Clostridia > Oscillospirales > Oscillospiraceae > Faecousia. The sequence continues at coordinate 18,372 of JBGVKN010000001.1, forward strand.
GGAGACCGCAAATGCGGACAACAGAAAAGGTACAACTGCAGCTGTAAACAAGCCCGGGATCGATACAGAGCACTGCACGCTCTGACGCATCATGGGAACGAGAATACTGCTTGATGCAACTGCTGTCGGAATACCCAGAAGCATTCCGAGAAGCCAGCTGAACGCAAGAAGCCATGGACTAAACTTGCGCCAGATGGGTCTAAAATAAACCTTTGCACATCCCTTTATCATCCCTTGAACCTCCTCGTGACCAATGGGGTCGTGGAAATGAAGTAAGTGAGGCAGGCAAAGGAAAAGATGTGACAAATACACACTTATCAGATTGCATGAATACTATACTCCAAAACCCATTGATTTTCAAGCGTATTTGGATATTTTTACGATTTTTGTAAATTATGCCGATTTTTATGTTAACACCATTATGTAAACTATTGCAACTATTTTGCACATTAATATATCACAACAGTATTTTTACCTATATATTGAGCCGAAGGATCTATTGGCTCACTAAATATAGAATTGAAGGAATTCTTGCAATCAACATCCAAAAGGTAAATCTTACTTACCTTTTGGATGTTTTGCACAACTTAGCGAGCTCTGTATTTTTTACGTCGCTTATTTCCGTTACTTTCGGCTCTGAGTCCAAGCATTCCAACGCATCCACTCCCCCCGAAGATCATTAGTGCGGTTACGCCAATACCCTGATATTGCCCACCGAAGAATAGAGCAGTTATTCCCAGGAGAGTTAGAAAATAGATTCCACCTACTGCCATACATACGATCATCCATCTGCGCTTTACCACGACTGCAGCCAGCCATGCGCCGACAGCAGATGATAAAAGTAATGCCACTATAGCGCAGTACCCGATCGCTCCCTCCCCTATCCGTTGGCTTAGAATTAGATTTGCTGAAATTCCTGCCGTAATTAAGGTGATTGCCATACATACAGCCAGTCCAATCGCCAACCCCAATGGCATGGATACTGCTTTTCCTGTTACCTTTCGATTGACCACCATGTCCCTCTCCCCTTTCGTTTGATATTTATGCATCTATGGGTACAAAAATAACCGTCGCAAACGAAATGCCTGCGACGGTTAATTGTGTAAAATTTAGACGGACATCTGAGCGACCATAGCGTCCAGTAGAGCCTTGGCGGCATCCTTGTCCTCACCGACAGCGGTGTAATAGAACTTGACCTTGGGCTCTGTGCCGGAGGGGCGGGCAATAACGCTGCCTTTATCGCCCAGCAGGAACTCCAAAACGTTGGACTTGGGCAGGTTGATGACGGTTTCGGTGCCATTCATAAGATCCTTCGCAACGCTGGACTTGTAGTCACGCACGCCGGTCACAGCAGCGCCGCCGATGGAAGCGGGAACTTCCGCACGTAGGTCAGCCATCATCTTAGCGGCCTTCTCCATGGCATCAGCACCGGTCAACTCGACACTCTGAACATAAGCCAGATAGAAACCGTACTTCTTGTACACATCTTCCAGTGCGTCCAGAATGTTTTTGCCCTCATTCTTCAGGCTGGCTGCCAGCTCACACACCAGCATGGTGGCAACGATGGCATCCTTATCCCGGGCATAAGTACCCTTCAGATAACCGCAGCTTTCCTCAAAGCCGAAGATGAACTTGTGCTCCTCGTTCTTCTCCTCCAGCTTCAGGATCTCGCCGCCGATGTACTTAAAGCCGGTGAGCACCGCCTTCATCTCAACGCCGTAGTGGGCCGCAATGCGGTCAGCCAGCGGAGAGGAAACGATGGAACGGACGGTGATAGCACCCTCAGGGATGTCGTTCTTAGCGGTGCGAGCCTTCAGGACGTAGTCCAGCAGCATGAAGCCCAGTTCATTACCGGACAGCTTCACAAAGCCACCCTTACCGTCGGGCACAGCGATGGCCACACGGTCAGCGTCGGGGTCAGTGCCCAGAATGACGTCGCAGGGAGCGGTTGCGGCGACCTTATAGCTCTCGTTCAGGGCAGCGTCGGTTTCGGGGTTGGGGTACTCGCAGGTCTTGAAATCGCCGTCGGGCTTGGCCTGGCATTCAACAGTGGTGATATTCACACCCAACTTGCCCAGAACCGCGTGGACAGGCTCCATACCTGTGCCGCACAGAGGGGTATAAACGATGTTCAGTCCGGCGCTCTTGAGCATTTCAGGATCAACAGCCTCGTTCAGAACAGTCTGGTAGTAGCTTTCCCACAGATCCTGACCGATGTAGGTGATCAGGCCTTCGTTCATGTATTCCTCGAAGGACTTAGTCTCAGGAACAAAGAAGGGAATCTCGGAGATCTTAGCGGTGACGATGGCAGCAGGCTCATCGGTCATCTGGCAGCCGTCAGGACCATAGCACTTAACACCGTTGTAAGCACCGGCATTGTGGCTAGCGGAGATCACGATACCACAGCCGCAGCCCAGCTCACGAACTGCGTAGGACAGCATAGGAGTAGGAGCAAGACGGTCGTACAGCCAAGTATGGATACCGGCCTCAGCAAAGGCAACGGCGCAGACCTCAGCGAACAACTGGGAATTATGACGGGAGTCATAGCCAATGGCAGCCTTCTTGGGCAGATCGGTGGAAGACAGCCATGCAGCCATACCCTGAGCGGCACGGCGGACAGTGTAGCGGTTCAGACGGTTGCTGCCTGCACCCATGATGCCGCGCATACCGGCAGTGCCGAATTGGAGGTCGCTGCCGAAGCGGCCCTTCAATTCTTCTTCGTCATTAGCAATGGCAACCAACTCCTGCCGGGTATCTTCAGGCAGTCCGGCGTTGCACCAGAATGCGTAGCGATCCATGTAGTTCATTTATATTATCCTCCATTCTACTTTTGAAAAAACAGCTCAAAAGGGGGACTTCTGAGCTGTTTTCGTAACTATATGATCAGTTGCCCTCAACAGCAGCGTTGTCACGCTGCATCTGAGCAGCAGCCAGTGCGTTGAACTTGGCACGGGTATCCTGCACTTCACCCAGGGACTTGGCGATGGCTTCCTCAGTGCGACGCAGAGCGTCGTCCATGTACTCATTGCTGATCTTGCGCAGATTTGCGATCTGAGCTTTAGCCTGTGCGACTTCCTCAGCGCAGCGGCGCTTGGCCTCTTCGTAAATTGCCTGCTGGGAAACCAGACGCTCAGCTTCTTCCTCAGCCTTACGAATTACATTCTCTGCCTCGCGTTTGGCCTGACCGATGATTTCGGCACGGCTCTCCACGATGGTACGGGACTGCTTCAGCTCAGCGGGCATCTGGGCGATGATCTCGTCCAGCATATCCAGAACCTTATCCCGCTCCAGAATGCACTTATCGGCAGCCAAAGGCATGGACCGGGCATCCTGCACCATGTCGTACAAAGCGGTGATGATATCTTCAATATGTTTCTCGTTCATTGGGGTTATCCTCCTTGACGTTTTGTATTTATTTTCTTCTGAAAATCCGGAATAATCTGCTCCGGAAGGAACTCAGAAAGATCTACATTGTAGCGACCCAATTCTTTGACCGCACTGGAGCTCAGGTACATATACTGATGCTCTGAGGTCAGAAACATGGTATCCAGCTCTGGATTGATCTTGCGATTGATCAGAGCCATCTGAAATTCATTCTCAAAATCAGAGCCGGCCCGCAATCCCTTGACAATTACGCAGCTCCCCTTTCGCTTGGCATATTCCGCCAGCAGTTCACTTGAGCTGTCTACCTCCACATTGGGGATATCCTCTGTCACACGGCGGATCAGATCGACCCGTTCCTCCAGCGTAAATAAAGGAGACTTACCGGCGTTGACCATAACACAGATAATCAGCTTGTCGAAAATGGTTGCCGCACGGCGAATAATATTCAAATGTCCGCTGGTGACCGGATCAAAGCTGCCGGGATAAATTGCGATCTTCAAGATATTCAATCCTTTCGGTAGAGCGTAAGCAAGGTCTTGCCGTATTTATAATCTTTTGACCGGGTATAGCCCTCAAAATCCCATGGCAAGTCCTTCCCTAACGGGCGCTCCGTAACTATTATACCACTAGATTGCAAAATGTCAATTTCCGTTATTCGATTTAACGAATTTTCCAGAAAAACTTCTGCGTATGGCGGATCGAGCAGAATGATATCGAATTTTTCATTACAGCGGCTAAGAAATGAGAGATAATCCGAACGTACAACCTTGGCATCGGTCTCTAATCGAGTACGTCGGAGATTTTCTTTAATCAGCTTGCACGCATCTTCTCGCTCGTCCACAAAAACGGCACTTTTCGCCCCTCGACTCAGAGCTTCGATGCCGAGTTGCCCGGTGCCGCCGAACAAATCAAGAACTTTTGCGCCGGGAATATCAAACTGGATGATGCTAAACAGCGCTTCCTTTACCCGGTCGGTAGTAGGGCGTGTATGCATCCCATCCGGAGTCTTTAACGCCACTCCTCTGGCTTTTCCTGTAATAACTCTCATTGGTTTTCTTCCTCCCTGTGGAAGTGTTGATAGACCGCCATTGCCGCATCTTTTGGCAGCAACCGCTCCAGCTCCGGAAGACTGGCTTGGCCGATAGCCGTCAAGGACTTGAATTGCTTTAAAAGCTCTTGCTTGCGCTTGGGTCCTATGCCCGGAATCTGATCCAACGCCGAATAACGCAGCCGTTTGCTGCGAAGCTGGCGGTGGTAGGTAATGGCGAACCTGTGGGTTTCCTCTTGAATGTTGCCGATGAGCGAAAACACCGCTTGCTGATTATCGATACGAATCTCTTGCCCTTCAGGGGTCACCAGAGCCCGTGTACGATGCCGATCATCTTTGACCATACCGAATATAGGAATCGTCAATCCTAGTGCGCTGATGGCCTCCAGTGCGGTTTGAGCATGGGTTACGCCGCCATCAATCAGCAAAAGGTCGGGAGATTGTTCGAACCCCCGGTCCCCTGCTTTGAAATGAACAAACCGCCGGGTAACTACCTGATGCATGGATGCATAGTCGTCTTGATTATCCAGCCCCTCAATCTTGAACCGTTTATAGCCAGATTTATGAGGTTTTCCATCCTGAAAAACTACCATACTGGCAACGATATCCGTGCCGGAAATGTTTGAAATATCGAAGGACTCGATCCGTTTTGGCGGTTCCATGGCTAACATTTTTCCCAAAAGTGACAGCGTTCCAGAAACCTTTTCTTCCTTGCTGGTGACACGCTGGGCTTCTTCCAACGCATTCTTTACTGCCAGCTCCACAAGACGGACATTATCTCCCCGCTGGGGAACTTTGAGCTTCGTTTTTCGATTGAATTGCTGTTCCAGTAGCTGACCAAACAGCTCGCTGTCCTCAATTTCAAAGGGCAGTAAAACAACCTTCGGTGCCAGCCCTCGGCTGAGATAATATTGCTTCATCAGTGCAGATACTGCCGCTTCTTTATCTTCAGGAATAGATAGAAGTTCATAGTCCTTATCCAGCAGATTGCCGCCGGAAAAATGGAGCACCGCAAAGCAGGCTTTCGCCTCCGTTTCTGCGTAACCGATTACATCGGTATCCGCCAGGGAACCAGCCGTCACCAGCTGCCGCTGACCCAGCGTTTCCACCGCATTCAGACGGTCACGCAGGCTCGCTGCCAGCTCAAATTCCAAATTATCTGCGGCGGACAGCATTTGCTGACGAATATCATCCGCAACGGATTTATAATTACCGCTGAGAAGCTGTTTCGCCTGTTCCATACGGCGGCGGTATTCTGCATATCCTCGATTTGGCTGACACCATCCATCGCACTGGTTCATGTGATAGTTTAGGCAGGGGCGATCTTTTCCGATGTCCCGAGGAAATTGACGATTACAGTCAGGTAACCGCAGAGTCAAGCGGATTGCTTCCATCACATCATGGGTCACACCTCGGCTGCCGTAAGGGCCGTAATAAAGCGCACCATCGTCACTAAGTTTACTGACCAAAGTAATCCGAGGATAATCCTCCTTCATATTCAACCGCAAGTAGGGATATCCTTTGTCGTCCTTTAGCAGAATATTATATTTTGGAAGATACCGCTTGATCAGAGAGCATTCCAGCACCAGCGCTTCAAACTCCGAAGCTGCAACGATTACATCAAAATGATCGATTTTGCTGACCATAAGCCGGGTTTTAGGTGTGTGGGATGCGGTATCCTGAAAATACTGGCTGACACGGTTTTTTAGTTTTTTAGCCTTGCCCACGTAAATGACTTTGTCAGTCTTATCCCGCATGATATATACGCCGGGCTCGTAGGGGAGGCTCAGTGCTTTATCCTTGAGTTCGTCAAAGGTCATATCATTCACCAAATAAAACCGCCTCAATGCACGTGGCACTGAGGCGGAGATTTAGAGTTTCATCAATAAACATCCCGCTGGAGCAGCGCTTCCAGTGCCGTTACAGCAGCTTCTGCGTCGGGACCCATAGCGGACAGGGTCACGGTAGCGCCAGTAACGATGCCCAAAGACATGATACCCAGCAGACTTTTTGCATTCATCTTACGATTGTCGGACTCCAGCCAAATGCTGCTGTTAAACTCATTGGCTTTCTGGACAAAATATGTAGCCTGACGGTTATGCAGGCCGGATTCGCAACGGACAATGATTTCTTTACTGAACATACGTAACAACTCCTTATGCGCACACTCTGGTCAATTGTGCGGGTAACTATGACATATCATACAAAAGAATTGACAAAAAGTCAACAGAAATTCAACGAAATTCCGCAATCGTTACGCCATCTTCGCCCTCGCCGTACTGACCAAGGCGGAATTTTTTGACGAATTTGTTTTTCTTTAGAGCTTGATGGACTGCGGCTCGAACAGCACCCGTACCTTTGCCGTGAATGATACGAACAGTTTGCAGATTGGATCGCATAGCCTCATCCATGTATCGATCCAGTACACAGACAGCCTCGATAGTATCCATGCCACGCAGATCAATCTCGCTGCTCATAGCCGTCATTTTCATTTCCCGTCCGGAATGAGCGGGACGAACGTGCTTTTCCTTATAAGGATTATCCTGCTCCAACAGATAAATCTCGTCCTTTTTTGCGGACATTTTCAGAATACCTGCCTGCAGCTGATAAGTTCCGTCCTTATTGATGGCAATGACACTGGCTTTTGTACCCAGCTTCAGCAGTTCCACTGTATCACCCACCAGGATATCACGGGCGGGCTGGGGACGTTCCTTCTGCGGCTCCTGAGAACGAATTCGGCTTTGAGCTGCGTTTAAGTTACGGCGCAGCTCTGCCTGCCGCTGGTTGATGTTGCTGGTATCGGCAGATTCGGAAAGCTGTTTTTTAATAGCTTTGATCTCCTCCGATGCCGCATTGGCTTCCCGACGAGCATCCTCGATGATCTGTTGTGCTTCCCGGCGGGCCACTTCCATGGCTTTTTCCTTTTCCCGGCGTAGCTGAGTATGGTATTCCTCGCTTTGCTCCTTGATCTTGGCAGTTTCACGGCGAAGACGCTCCGCTTCAACCCGAGCGGACTCCATCTGCTGACGCTGCTGCTCAAGCTGAGAAAGTACATCCTCGAAATCCTTATCACTCTTGCCAACCAGATCATTGGCTTCTTTCAGAATGTCCTCGGAAAGTCCCAGCTTGCGAGAAATTGCAAAAGCGTTGGATTTACCGGGAATACCGATGAGCAGCTTGTAGGTGGGACGCAGAGTTTCAACATCAAATTCGCAGGAGGCATTGATAACACCCTGCGTTCTCATGGCGTAGAGCTTCAGCTCTGCGTAGTGGGTAGTTGCCACCACCCGACTGCCCATTTTTCGGCAGAATTCGATGATCGCCATGGCCAGTGCCGCACCCTCCGCAGGGTCAGTTCCTGCGCCTAGCTCATCAAATAGCACCAATGTTCGGTCATCACACTGGGCGACCACATCCACGATGGTGCGCATATGGCTGGAGAAGGTGGACAAGCTTTGGGCAATAGACTGCTCATCGCCGATATCCGCAAGAATGGCATCGAAAGTAGAAAGCTGGCTCCCATCCCCTGCCGGGATATGAAGACCGCATTCAGCCATCAGGGTCAGCAAACCGACAGTTTTCAAGGTTACCGTCTTACCACCGGTATTGGGACCGGTGATGATCATGGTATCAAAATCTGTCCCCAGCCGCAGGGAAATAGGAACAACGGTCTTAGGATCAATCAAGGGATGCCGTGCGTTGCGCAGCTCTACCCTACCCTGATCGTTCATCAGCGGAGCCCATGCTCTCATGCGGTAAGCAAGCTTAGCCTTGGCAAAAATCACATCCAGCCGCACCAGCATATCGAAATTCAATTCGATATCGCCCCGGTGAGCAGCGGCCTCAGCAGAAAGCTCTGCCAAAATTCGCTCGATTTCCTTCTTTTCCTTCAACTCCAGTTCCCGCAAGGCATTATTGGCGTTGACAGCGGACATGGGTTCAATGAAATAGGTTCCACCGCTGGCGGACACATCATGGACAAGCCCCGGTACATCGTTGCGGCACTCGGATTTTACAGGCACTACGTAACGTCCATCTCGGATGGTGATGATCGGTTCCCGCAGGAATTTTGCATAGGCAGGAGAAGAAATCACTTTTTGCAGACTGTCACGGATTTTGCCTGCCTGAATTCTCATGTGGCGGCGAATGTCCGCTAGAGCAGGACTGGCGGTGTCAGCGATCTCCTCTTCGGACAAAATGGCACCAAAAATTCGATCTTCCAAGTATTTGTTAGGGGTAAGGGCATTAAACAGCGGAGTCAGCACAGTTTTCGTTTCGTCCTCAGCCACATATCCCTTAATGGTTCGGGCGCTGCGAAGCACACTGCCGATGGAAAGCAGTTCCTTAGGTTGCAAGCTGCCGCCCCGGTCAGCCCGTTCCAGAGAAGCAGATACATCCTTTACTTCTCCAAAGCCGGGATTCCCCTTTTTGGTGCATAGATCAGATGCTGCTGTGGTTTCATCCAACAGAGCCTGCACATCCTCGAGATCGGAGGTAGGCCGCAAGTCCATACAGCGGGACTTACCCTCACTGCTGCCTGCACATTCGGCAAGCAGAGCAAGAACCTGATCCAGCTCCAGCTTATATAAAGATTTTTCGTATAGTTCAGACATATATTCTCCTAAATCAACAGGGATTTGTAAAAATCAAGGGTGGAGAATCCCCGTTCCAGTTGAGTGGTTAAGTACGCCTCGGTCAGCGAGGCGAGCTGCTCTAAATTCTCCGCTCCGACGGAAAAAGCGAACAGCTTTTTTGGATCGCAGTACACAATGTAACGCATGGCATCCAAGATCCCCGGTGTCACCGGAAGCCGGATACCGGATGCATTTCCTCTGCAATTGTGACACAGCAGCGCACCGCCAGAGAGATCAAGCAACACAGGGCTTTGACTGCCGCAGATGTGACAGCCATACAGATCCGGTGTATAGCCAGCGATACAAGCTGCCCGAAGCTCGTACACTGCCTTCACCTGCTGCTCCGGCAAGCCTAATCTTGTCATAGCAAACAGGCAATTGAGTACCAGTGACAATAGCTCCGGGTTCGGAATATCCTCCTGAGCGATCACCTCTGCCGATTGAGCAAAATAGGTACCCAGCGACAGCTTTGTCAGATCACGGCGCAGGTCGGAAAACAGTTCAATAGAACTGGCCTCATTAATGCTATACATCCCTCGATATTCAAACAAGGTAAACTCACCGTAGGCCAGAAGCTGGCAAGGAGCCACCAAGGGGCTGTTTTTGCGCCGCAAGCCCCGTGCCTTCACGGTCAATTTTCCATAGTCACGAGTCAGCAAAGTAAGCAAAGCGTCCCGGTCATTGTAATCCGTGACCCGTAGCACCAGTGCCTGGACTTTCAGGTACATGGGTTCCCTCCATTTTTAAGGCGCTGCTGTACATTAGATACATCTCCGGTGCGCCGGTTTCTAAAAATAACTGCCAGTATTCCTTTGCATCCATAACCATCCCTCCGAGGATAGTTTTTGCGACCCGGCATGGATTTACAAGTGGAAATTATTCGGTATAGCCAAAATTACGGACAAGAAAATCACTGTCACGCCAGTTTTCCTTGACCTTGACCCATGTAGTTAAATAAACCTTGGTGCCCATGAATTTCTCGCAGTCCGTTCTAGCTTGTGAGGAAATCTTTTTCAGCATGGCACCCTGTTTTCCGATGATAATGCCTTTGTGACTGGCCTTCTCGCAGTAGATGGTGGCATCAATGTCGATAATGCCGTTTTCCCGCTCGGTGAAGGTGGTGATCTCAACGGCAGTTCCGTGAGGGATCTCCTTTTCCAGATTCCAAAGCAGTTTTTCACGGATAATCTCAGCCATGACCTGCCGCTCGGGCTGGTCGGTGGTCACATCGTCCGGAAACAGGAAAGGGCTTTCAATGGCGTATTTCTCGCACTGGGCAAGCAACACATCCACGCCGTCTCCGGTTTTGGCAGAAATGGGGATGATGGCATCAAAGGCGCCGGTTTCGGAATAAACGGCGATGACCTCCAACAGCTTGTCCTTTTCCACAGTGTCGATCTTATTGATGGCAAGGATGGCGGGGGTGCGCTTCGCCTGAATGCTTTCGATCAGGGTAGCCTCCTGAGCACCAACGGACGCAATGGGCTCCACGACAAGCACAGTCAGATCCACGTCTGCAATGGAATCCTTCACGGCGTTGACCATGTAATCGCCCAGCTTAGTTCTGGGCTTGTGAAAGCCAGGGGTGTCCACAAAGACGAACTGGCTGTTGCCCCGGGTCAGAATGCCACAAATACGGTTACGGGTGGTCTGGGGCTTATTGGAAACGATAGCAATCTTCTCGCCAACCAGATGATTGGTCAGAGTGGACTTGCCCACATTGGGCCGTCCTGCAATGGTAATGATAGCAGTCTTTGTATTCATGGTATTCTCCTTAATCTCTTGTCATTCCGGGAATAGAAGCGGCAATGGCTTCCTCCCGGGCTCGCATTTGTGCTTTCTGAGGGCCCTCGTCCAGATGGTCGTAACCCAGTAGGTGCAGCATGGAGTGGATGGTTAGATACCCCACTTCCCGTTTCTCGCTATGTCCGAATTCCTTTGCCTGTGTGCAGGCACGTTCCAAACTGATGCACATATCACCCAGGGGGCACAGGCCGCTTTCCGGGTCTAAGTAGAGCGCCCAGTCCGCCGGAGGGTTGCCTGCCTCCAGCTCGAACATAGGAAAGCTCAATACATCCGTTGCTCGATCAATATCACGGCTGGCTTTATTGATTGCATGAATACCCTGATCGTTTGTCACCAGCACGTTGATCTCACAAGGGGCGCTCACACCCTCGGCAGAAAGCGTCGCTTCGATGCATTTGCGAATAATGCTGGCAATTAGGGGCTTTTTTAGGGTAAATATATCAAAAGTCAGGTTTATCTTCACATTTTTCATTTTATTTCTTCCTCTGATAGCGGTTAGGTTGAGTGGTTTTATTATCTTCTGTCTTTTTGGTTGCGCGTTCGTAGGCATTGATGATCTCCTGCACCAGTGCGTGGCGAACAACGTCGGCAGAGGTCAGACGGCAGATGGCGATATCATTAACGCCCTCCAGAACACGTATGGCATCTTTTAGACCGGAGGTTTTATCATCCGGCAAGTCGATCTGGGTCACGTCGCCGGTGATCACGATTTTGGAACCAAAACCCAGTCGGGTCAGGAACATTTTCATCTGCTCTTTGGTTGTATTCTGGGCTTCATCCAGAATGATGAAGCTGTCGTCCAGTGTGCGGCCACGCATATAGGCCAGCGGAGCAACTTCAATGGAGCCACGCTCCTGATATTTCTGGAAGGTTTCCGGGCCTAACATATCGTAAAGCGCATCGTATAGGGGGCGCAGATAGGGATCGACCTTATTTTGCAGATCACCGGGTAGGAAGCCAAGCCGTTCGCCGGCTTCCACAGCCGGACGGGTCAGAATGATGCGGTTCACTGTCCGCTCTCGGAAGGCAGCAACCGCCGCCGCAACCGCAAGGTAGGTCTTGCCTGTACCGGCAGGGCCAACACCTATGGTTACGGTATTTTTTTGGATGGCTTTCATATAGGTCTGCTGGCCTACGGTTTTTGCTTTGATAGGCTTACCTTTGGCAGTGATGCAAACCACATCCTTTGCCATCTGGGCAACTTGCGCTTCATTACCCTCTTTTACAAGGGTCAGCAGATACCGTACCCGTTGTTCGTCGATAATTTCACCTTTGGCGGCAAGGGTCAGAAGCCCCTCCAGTGTCCGAACGGCCTTATCTGCCGCTTCCTCATCGCCGGTGACCTTCAACTCCGTTCCTCGGTTGACGATGGATACAACGAAAGCATCTTCGATTCTGCGAATATTCTCATCGAAGGAGCCAAAGACCGTAATCAGGTCTTCCACCCGCTCCGCATTGACAGTACGCTCAATGATCTTCCCCATAATCGTTCAAGTTCTCCTCAAGCCGTGTTTTGCCGATCATTTCCAGACAGGCATATTTTCCTTGCAGTGTATAAATGCCGCTGTCCCACTGGATTGCTTCACTACGCTTCTGAATTTGACCGGCGGTCATGGTTCCGGTCAGGTAATGACCGGAAAAATCCGAAAGGATCTCCCCTGCTGTTTTCTCGGCAATCCGGTCGGGTGCGGTTTCATAAAAAGTCCACATCTCCGTCACCAGTGCAACAGGCAGGTCAAGCCCGCCCGGCAGGGTCATATAATCCACCACATACATTTTATCACAACTGCTATCCGAAATTCCACTATCTTTATAGAAATTTATCTGTTTTTTTCCGATCAGGACGCTATATTTTTTCTCTTGACGGATGATTTGCCGTCTGTTTGCCTGTTCTGCCAGCAAAATAGCCTTCAAATCTCGTTGTGTTTCTGCATAAATCTCCCCTTGAGCCTGTGTGGCCCGTATACAGATCCCAAGATCAGTATACCCGGAGATCAATACTTGGCCAGCTTTCACCGCCTGTCCGACCTTACACGTCGGAGTTCCTTTTTGAACAGTGATTTGCTGAATGATTCCATCCCGGGTGGCAGCGATACTGCTGACCGCGTTGATATTTTCCTGTTTTTCCGGCACAGTACGCTCTCGCACGGAAATCACCGCCCGGCAACCGTAGGTGTTGACTCCTGCCCATTGTAACTCCGGGATTGCTTGCAAAAGCGCATTCTTCATTTTTTCACTGCGGACTTTCCGGCGATTTGTGCCAAAGGATAAACCACAGCTTTCTGCTTTCTCGATGATCAGCCGGGTAGGAAGTGTCGTGTTCCCCTCGACCTCAACAAAATATACATTTGTAGGCAGATATAGGGTCAGAAACAGGATCAGCAGCATACCCAACAACATAATCGGACGCTTCAACAAATGCTTGCCAATCCAGTACAGGCCGAAGCGACGGTGATATTTCAGCGCCTCTCCCCTTCTTTCTGCCAAACGACGCAGTCTGCGGTAGTCCTGTCGTTGCAACCCAAACTGCAGTGTCAGATCTCCAGCTTGATGGGTATGATAGACCGTGATACCTGTGCTGTTGATGGCGTGAAGCGCTCCCGCTGGATCTGCACTCGTCAGCTCCACCTCTACCATCCCTGTTAGGGATCTCCAAAGATCCATCCTTATCCCCTCCTGATGATGCTGACAGAATCGATCCGTCCCGTGATAACCAATTGATCTGCTGTCATCCGTGCCAGCTCCAGACAGCCACCGCAAATGCATAGCTGACCATAGCGCACCTTAACCTGAATTCGTTCCCGACCGTATTCCGTAACGCCGCAATGATGCTCGATCAACACTCGTCGTTCCCCGTAGATCTCTACCAATGGCTGCCCGGGAAAGGCTTCGCCCTGCAGGTCAGCGGTTTCCGCCAGACGTTCAATCCATCCTCGTCTCTTGACCATGACCGCACCTCCTTTGAGGTAGTGTATGAACCGGACGTTATGATTTTGACCAAAGCTGCATAGGTTCTTGTGAGGTGGTGGACATGAAAAGACGAGCAGATCATTTTACAGGGATTGCTGCTGCTATGGGAGTGGCGCTGTTAATACTGGACAGCAAAACTGCGCTGATCGGTGCGCAGGAGGGGGTGACCATGTGCATCCAGACGGTAATACCATCTCTTTTCCCCTTTTTTCTATTTTCGATACTAATGACCACATCGCTAATAGGCCGGCGATTGCGGATCTTGCGTCCAATATGCCGACTGTGCCGTGTTCCACCGGGGGCGGAGTCTATCATGATTGCCGGATTTCTGGGAGGCTACCCGGTAGGTGCCCAATGTGTCAGTCAGGCATTTGAGGCAGGACAGCTTTCTGCTCAGGACGCCAGACGATTGCTTGGTTTTTGCAGTAATTGCGGGCCCGCTTTTTTATTTGGGATGGCAGCTTCTATGTTCGACAAATGGTGGATGCCTTGGGTATTGTGGCTGATCCATATTGTATCTGCGCTTATGGTGGGGGTTGTGATTCCCGGTTCACCTATCCCCTGCGCTTCATCAGAAACACAGCGGATATCTCCAGTGGAGGCTTTAAATCGAGCAGTTCGGATTATGGCTGGAGTATGCGGCTGGGTCATCATGTTTCGTATTCTCATCACGTTTGCTCAGCGATGGTTTTTGTGGGCACTTCCCACAGAATATCAGGTCATTTTCAGTGGTGTTATGGAACTGTCAAACGGGTGCATTGCCCTTGGTGAAGTTCAGAATATGTCCCTCCGGTTCATGATGTGCAGTGGATTTTTGGCCTTTGGCGGTCTTTGTGTGACGATGCAGACATTGTCCGTTACCTCGCCCCGGCTGGATAAATCCCTATATTTCCCGGGAAAAATCCTGCAATGCTGTATCAGTCTTGCATTAGCCTGCGTTTTGGAAGGTGCATCGGAGCCCATGATCTTGTGCGTTGCATTGTTGGTTGGAGCGTCTATGTCGGTTTTTCTGCGTAAAATCCAAAATAGTGGTAGAAATTCCGTCTTGGTTGGTGTATAATGGCATCAAATTCAACTGTGAGGTCAATGCCATGCTGTTCAGAAAGAAAATGCCCCGTTCCTGTACCTACTGCGCCAACGGAACCACGATCGGCGAGGAGCAGATTTTGTGCGTCAAGCGGGGCGTGGTCGTGGAAACGGATAAATGCCGTAAATTCAAGTACGACCCCTGTAAGCGTATCCCCTCCAAGCCCAAGGCGCTGGATTTCAGTAAATACGACGACCACGATTTCTCACTATAAGGAACAGCCGGAAAGCAGATGCTTTCCGGCTGTTTGTTATTCAGCGATCATTTCAAGGAACTGATCCTCGCTCAAGATGGGAATACCCAGTTCCCGGGCTTTACGCTCCTTGGAGCCTGCGTTCTCACCAACCACCACATAGGTGGTCTTTTTCGACACAGAGCCTGCAGCCTTGCCGCCGAAATGCTCAATTCGCTCGGTTGCTTCATCTCGGGTAAACTTGGTAAGTGCTCCGGTCAGCACAAAAGTCATGCCCGCAAACCGGGTATCTGTAACCACACGTTTGCTTTCAAAATTCACCCCAGCCTGACGCAGACGCTCCACCATGTGCCGGGATTGCTCCTGCCGGAACCAGTCCACAATATAGGCCGCAGTGACACCACCCACATCAGGAACGGCAGTCAATTCCTCCTCCGTGGCATTCATCAGACCATCCAGAGAACCGAAGCTGGATGCCAGCACCTTTCCTGTTTTTGCACCGACCTGACGGATACCAAGAGCATAGATCAATCGGCTCACATCTTGTTGCTTGCTGTTTTCAATGGCGGTTAGCAGCTTTTTAGCGGCTGTTTCGCCGGATTTCCAAAGGCTCTTCAAATCCTCAAGTGTCAAATAATAGATATCCGCCGGAGATTTGATGTGTCCCTTTTCGATCAGCGCATCCACGATGGAAGCACCCAGTCCTTCAATATCCATGGCATCCCGACTGACAAAATGAGCGATATTCCGAGAAAGCTGAGCCGGACACTCCGCGCCGGTACAGCGCAGGAATGCGCCATCCTCATCCTTTACCGTCACCGCACCACAGACCGGGCAATGTCTGGGTAAGATATAAGGCATTGTGCCTGTCGGTCGCTTAGAAAGGTCTACATCCAGAATCTCCGGAATGATCTCACCTGCCTTGCGGATATGCACTGTATCGCCGATTCGGATATCCCTCTCGGTGATAAAGTCCTGATTATGCAAGGTAGCGTTAGTAACCGTGGTACCGGCCAGACGAACAGGGCGAACCACAGCTTTGGGAGTCAACACGCCGGTGCGACCCACCTGCACCACGATATCTTCCACCACGGTGGGTTTGATTTCAGGAGGGTATTTATACGCTGCCGCCCACCGTGGGAATTTAGCAGTGGCTCCCAGACGCTCCCGCTGGGCAAGATCATTGACCTTGATAACAGCACCATCAATGTCGCAGGGCAGCTTCTCACGTTCCTCATTGATCCGAGCCACCTCTCCTACCACTTCTCCTGCAAGGAGAACAGCAGAGGGGATGACTTTAAAATGCCGCTGACGCAGATAATTCAGGGAGGCCTCATGGGTGGCAAATTCAACACCCTCCGCAAGCTGAACATTGAAAATAAAAATATCCAGCCCACGTTTAGCGGCAATCTTAGGATCAAGCTGGCGCAGAGAGCCTGCGGCAGCGTTACGGGGATTAGCAAACAAGGGTTTCCCTTCCGCTTCCTGCCGTTCATTGAGCGCTTCAAAGCTCTTCTTCGGCATAAATACCTCACCCCGGACAATCAACCGGGCGGGCGCATCGGGAATGGTCATAGGGATAGAACGGATGGTCTTCAAGTTCTCCGTCACATCCTCACCCACGTTGCCATCGCCACGGGTGGCACCGCTGACAAAACGTCCATCCACATACTCCAGCGCAACGGACAGTCCGTCGATCTTAGGTTCTACGGAAAAGTGCGTATTTCCATTCATTTTGTTCAGGAAATCCTCCAATTCCTCGGTGGAAAAAACATCCTGCAGGCTCATTAAGGGTACCGGGTGGGTCACCTTCTGGAACTGGCTCAGGGCCTCACCGCCCACACGCTGGGTGGGTGAATTGGAATCCCGCAATTCAGGATTAGCATTTTCCAGATCTTCCAGCTCCCGCAGAAGCCGGTCATATTCAAAGTCCGGCATTTTCGGGTCATCCAAAACGTAATAACGGTAGTTCGCCTCAGTCAAAATATCCGTTAATTCTTCAATTCTCTTTCTCGGTTCCATAGGTTCCTCCGGTTTGGAAAAATGTATCCGGCACATCACCAACAATGATGGTTTCCGCAACCACCACCTCGCTGATTACCGTAAAGCTGGCGGCTTCTCCTAAAATCAGCACGGCAACATCCACGCCGACAGACATAGAAAGCTGGTGCAAGGTTTGGTTAATACCGGCCTGTGTAAAATTACTGTTAAAGTAAGCATCCGAATTGCGGATGGAGATGATCTGAACCGGAATAATCGGACCTCTACCGGATAACAATTCCGGCAGAAACAGATTACCTAGCGGTATTCCGATGTCCGAAGTGTCCAGCGCCAGAATTTCATCGTTGATGAGGTTCAAGGTACTGGTTTTCAGCCGATTGACCTCACTCATATTGGTCTTTAGGGCGGTAATTCGTCCGTTCAGATCTTTTTCAAAATAGACAATGCGGTCATAATGGATATCCCCCGCTTCGATTTGCTGGTCGATGGCATCGTTGATCAGATCCGAAGTTGCGTTCATGATCTGAGTCTGCGCCAATGACCGGATCGGCTCGTTGTATCGATGGCGAAACAGCAGAAGTGTTACTGTGGCGATGATCAAAATCACTGCCGTCAGGCGAATCAATCGCTTTGCAAAGCCTTTCATACACTCCCCCCTCTTGGGATTGTATGAAAATTTAGGGGATTTTATGACAGCTTTTTCATGTGTACAGATGCGGTCTTTGCCATGAGCTTTTTGGTGCCGACCTGGTCAAAAGCGATCTCAAGCAATGCATCGCCGCCCATTTTCATCACAGAAAGCACAAGCCCCCGTCCAAATGCGGCGTGCTGCACCATATCACCCTTATTCAGCTCCAAATAGGACGTATTTTGAGTTGCAGAAACAACGGCAGACTGCTCGCTTTTCCGATATTCCTGTCGCATAGCCTCCCGTATAGGGTTGGGGCGATAGTTGAAATCTCGGTTATTGGCGTAACCTGCCTGCACCGGTTGTTGACGATAGCCGCCCTTTTTCACAATATATTCCTCCGGGATCTCCTTCAGGAAGCGAGATGGCAGTGCAGCATTGGTGCGTCCGTAAAGCATTCTCTGCCGGGCGTGGGAAATCGTCAACGTCTGCTTCGCACGGGTAATGGCCACATAGCAGAGCCGGCGCTCTTCCTCCATTTCCTCTGCATCGCCTATGGCACGCATCCCGGGGAACAGCCCATCCTCAACACCCACAAGGAATACATGGGGGAATTCCAGGCCCTTGGCAGAGTGCATGGTCATCATAACCACCGCATCGTCACTGTCGTTGTACTGCTCGATGTCCGTGTACAAGGAAACTTCCTCAAGGAAGCCAGCCAGCGTCGGTATCTCTGTGTTCTCCATGTAGGAATTGATACTGGAACGAAGTTCCCGAACGTTTTCAAGCCGAGTTTTGTTTTCCTCGGTGGGCTTCATTTCCAGCATATCGGCGTAGCCGGTTCGCTTGATAACTTCGTCATAGAATTCAGGCAGCTCCATGTCATCGTCCAGCAACTGCGCCAGCTCCTCGATCAGGACTGTAAATTGCATCAGCTTAGGCGCCGGCTTTTCCAACGGTGCATAGGAATAGGGATCGGAAACCACGCTGTACAGCGGAATATTCGATGCCTCCGCCAAACGTTCCACCGTTTCGATGGTTTTTGCGCCCAGTCCTCTGGGGGGATTGTTGATAATCCGCTTTAATCGCAGGTCATCCGCCCGGTTGTTGATGACACACAGATATGCCAGCATATCCTTGACTTCCGCCCGATCGAAGAACCGAGTGCCGCCGATGATTCGGTATGGAATACCGTTGCGCTTGAAGGCATACTCAATGGCATTGGATTGGGCGTTGGTGCGGTAAAGGATTGCGAAATCACCGAACCCCTTCCCCTTAGACTTTGCAATAATCTGACTGGCCACGTAATTCGCCTCGGTTCCCTCGTCACTGGCTTCGTAAATGGTCACCGGGTCACCTGCCCCGTTGGCGGTCCATAAGCGCTTTCCCTTGCGGCCCAGATTGTGAGCAATCACAGAATTGGCGGCATTCAAAATAGCCTGTGTAGAGCGGTAATTCTGTTCCAATCGAATAATCCGACTGCCACGATACTGCTTTTCAAAGTCCAGAATGTTTTCGATGGTTGCACCACGGAAACGATAGATACTCTGATCATCATCACCCACAACACAGATATTCTCGTATCCTCCTGCCAGCAAGCTGGTCAGCAAATACTGCATATGGTTGGTGTCCTGATACTCGTCCACCAGAACATAGCGGAATTTACGTTGATAGTAGGTGCGAATATCCTCATTTTCCTGCAACAGCTTAACCGTCAGGAAAATGATATCATCAAAATCTACCGCATTATTTTCTTTCAGCTTTTGCTGATAGGTCTTATAAGCTCGAGCGATGTGGATTGCCCGAATGTCATTGACGTTTTCTGCACGGACGAGCATCCGCTCCGGGGTTGTACCGGCATCTTTTTCCCGACCGATGGCACCCAGCACATACTTGACCGGGAAGGTCTTTTCATCCAGCCCCATATCCTTAATGATCTCTTTGATCAACCGCTCAGAATCAGACTGATCGTAAATGGTAAAGTGGCTGGTGTAGCCCAACCGGTCAATGTCCCGGCGTAAGATACGGCAGCAAGCTGAGTGGAAGGTCATTGCCCACACATCCTGCGCACCGCCGCCCAGAATGCGGCTTAGACGCTCCTTCAGCTCGTTTGCAGCTTTGTTGGTAAATGTAATAGCAATGATACTCCAAGGTGCCGCAGGCTCCACAGCGCACAACAAATCAGCCCGATGACGGTCAAAATCGGATAAGGGTTCCTGAAGGTTTTCAAGAAACACCAGATCTTCCTCTGTAACGGTATCCGGGATCAGATTGGAGTCGCTGCCGGCACCGAACCGAATCAAATTGGCAATTCGATTGATCAGTACGGTTGTCTTACCGCTGCCCGCACCGGCCAGCAAAAGCAACGGCCCTTCGGTGGTCATCACCGCCTGACGTTGCATCTCATTTAATTCAGAAAACTGCGAGGCGATGTATTTACGCCGTGCAATAATAAAACGCTGTTCAAAATTCGTTGTCATAGAAGCACCTGTCTGTCTTTATAATGCTCTTATTTTAACGCATTTTAAGCGAAAGGTAAAGAGATATTTTATCCCTCTACTCCATCAGTTCCTTCAAGTGAGCCAATGCTTTCTTTTCGATTCTGGAAACCTGTACTTGACTAACGTTTAACACCTTGGATGCCCGATCTTGCGTCAAGCAATGGAAATACCGCAGTTGAATTACAAGCTTTTCTCGCTCGGGTAGCTTGTCTATGGCCTGGCGAAGGGCGATGCGTTCCATCAGCCGTTCCTCTGACTCCGTATCTGTCAAAATATTCTCAAGAGAGAACCCTTCATCACTCAATTCCCGATGGATGGATTCGGTGCTGGCCGTGGCTGTTTCTGCAAGGGCGATCTCTTCCGGCGTAAACCCTGTTTGTCGTGACAACTCTTGCACCGTAGGTTCCCGCCCCAGCGCCGTAGTTAGATGGCTGCGCATAGATTTAATGGTCGCTGCCTGCTCTTTCAAACTCCGGGATACCTTGATGGCACCATCATCCCGCAGAAAACGGCGAATTTCCCCAGCAATCTTCGGTACAGCGTAGGTGGAGAATTGCGTACCAAACTCCAAATCGAACCCCTCTACCGCCTTCAAAAAGCCTAAACATCCCAATTGATACAGATCATCTGTTTCCGTTCCCCGGCCGATAAACCGCTTGGCTACCGACCAAATGAGTCCGGCGTTTTCGTTTACAAGAATCTCCCCTGCTTCCCGATCCCCCGATTGGGCTAATCGGATCAGATCTTCCGTCCGGCTCATTTTCTACGTTGCAGCTTCCGCCGCATATGTACCGTCGTGCCTTTTCCCGGCTCAGAGGTGATGTCCAGATTGGTCATAAAGCTTTCCATAATGGTAAAGCCCATACCGCTGCGCTCCGTGCCGCCGGTGGTAAACATAGGTTTTCTGGCTTGATCTATATCCGAAATGCCAATTCCCTTGTCCTTTACAACAATATCCAAGGTCTGTCCTTTGAGAATTCGGCAACGAACGGTGATCACACCCAACTCATCGGGATATGCATGGACGATGCAATTGGTCACCGCTTCAGATACAGCGGTACGGATATCTCCCAATTCCTCCATAGTGGGGTCTAATTGTGCCGCAAAGCAAGCCACTGCCGAACGGGCAAAGGCTTCGTTACAGGATTTGCTGGGGAATTCCAGCGTCATATAGTTTTCAAATTTCATGATACTGCCTCCTTGATTTGTACTAATTTATCAACACCGGATGCTCGGAAAACCTTCATGGGCTGTTCCGCAAGCCCCGAAAGGATCAGTGTGCCCTCAATTTGGGTCATACTCCTCAGGGCATTGATGACAACAGCGATGCCGGACGAATCTACAAAACTGACCTCTTTGAAATCCAGCACACATACCGCCGGTGTGTACGCTTCAATTTTAGCTGCAATCGCTTGAATGTAGCGCTTGGCGCAATGGTGATCGATCTCCCCGGTGAGGGCTACCGTTAAATGACCATCCTGCAGAAAACTGGTAAAATGCATAATTAGGCTCCTCCTTCATTTTTGGCAACAACAGTATAAAAAAAGCCGACTGGATTTACAGTCGGAATTGGGGGCGATTGATAATAAATGTGGCTGTCACAGAATTGTGACAGCCACAAAAATATTTAATTACAGCTTTTCCAAAGCCGCAAGGCTCTGCTCCAGCTGGGCGATCAGGTCACGGTGCTTGGCGGCCTTTTCACGCTCGGCATTCACAACAGCTTCCGGAGCTCTTGCAACGAATTTCTCATTGGAAAGCTTGCTCTCCAGAGAGGACAGGAACTTGCGGGCATTCTCCAGCTCCTTATTAATACGAGCAACTTCCTTGGCAACATCCACAAGCTGACCCATGGGGATATAGAGCTTGGCATCAGCAGTGGTGATGGTCACCATGCCGTCCAGATTCTCAGGCTCATTGTCCAGCATAGAAACTTCATCGGCATAGGCCAGACGCTGCAGGAAGCCTTCGCCCTCGGCAAAGATCTGCTTCTTAGCGGACAGAATATACAGAGCCGCCTTCTTGCTGGGGGGCACGTTCATCTCAGTCCGGCGGGCACGGATGGCACGGATGGCTTCCATAACGGACTCCATCTGAGCCTCCTCGGCCTTGAAGGCCAGATCGGCACGATACTCAGGCCACTGCGCGATGATCAGCGCCTCACCCTCGTGGGGGATGGACTGCCAGATCTCCTCGGTAATGAAAGGCATGAAGGGATGCAGCAAACGCAGGATCTGATCCAGAACATAGACCAGTACCTGCATAGCGGTCTGCTTACGCTCAGCATCCTCAGAATACAGACGGGCCTTAGTCAGCTCAATGTACCAGTCGCAGTAGGTATCCCAGATGAAATCGTAGATCTTCTGGATGGCAACACCAAGCTCGTACTTTTCCATATTCTCGGTCACATCGGCGATCAGGCTGTTCAGCTTGGACAGCACCCACTTATCAGCGATCTCCAGCTTATCAAGAGCAGGCAGTGCATTGACTGCGTCCGCACCAAGGTTCATCATCACATAACGGCTGGCGTTCCACAGCTTATTGGCGAAATTACGCATGGCCTCGCAACGTTCCACATAGAAACGCATATCGTTTCCGGGGCTGTTGCCGGTGACCATATTCATACGCAGAGCATCACAGCCGTACTTTTCGATCATTTCCAGCGGATCGATGCCATTGCCCAAACTCTTAGACATCTTTCGACCCTTATCATCACGAACAAGGCCGTGGATCAGAACGGTGTGGAAGGGAGTCTTGCCGGTATGCTCACAGCCGGAGAAGATCATTCTGGCGACCCAGAAGAAAATGATATCATAACCGGTGACCAGCACATCGGTGGGATAGAACTTCTTCAGATCTTCGGTGTTCTCAGGCCAGCCCAAGGTCTCAAAGGGCCACAGAGCGGAGCTGAACCAGGTATCCAGCACATCCTCTTCACGGGTGATGTTGGTACTGCCGCACTTTTCACACTTGCAGGCATCCTCACGGGAAACAGTGATATGACCACAATCGGCACAAGTCCAAGCGGGAATCTGATGACCCCACCACAGCTGACGAGAAATGCACCAGTCACGGACGTTTTCCATCCAGTTCATATAGGTCTTGGAGAACCGCTCAGGAACAAACTTGGTTTCGCCGTCCTTAACCACACGGATGGCTTCCTCAGCCAGAGGCTTCATCTTCACGAACCACTGAGCAGAAATGATGGGCTCCACGTCCTTATGGCAACGGTAGCAGGTGCCGACATTGTGAGCGTGGTCATCGATCTTCACCAGATAACCGCCGGCCTCCAGATCGGCAACGATCTGCTTACGGGCATCGTAACGATCCATGCCGAAGTATTTGCCGCCCAGCTCATTGACCTTGCCGTTGTCGTCCAGAACACGAATGACCTCCAGATTGTGCCGCAGACCAACCTCAAAGTCGTTGGGGTCGTGGGCAGGGGTCATCTTAACGCAACCGGTACCGAATTCCATCTCTGCGTAATCGTCGGCAACCACGGGGATCTCTTTGTTCACCAGAGGCAGAATAACCTTCTTGCCAACAATGTCCTTATAACGCTCGTCATTGGGGTTGACGCAGACACCGGTATCACCCAGCATGGTTTCGGGACGGGTGGTCGCTACCACGACCTCGCCGGAGCCATCAGCCAGAGGATAACGGATATGCCACAGGTGGCCGGGCTTGTCCACATACTCAACCTCGGCATCAGACAGAGCAGTGACACAGTTAGGGCACCAGTTGATGATGCGGCTGCCCTTATAAATCAGACCCTTTTCGTACAGAGAAACGAACACCTCACGGACGGCTTTGGAGCAGCCTTCGTCCATGGTGAACCGGGAACGGTCCCAATCGCAGGATGCACCCAGCTTCTTCTGCTGCTCCACGATCCGGTTGCCGTACTTCTGCTTCCAGTCCCAAACACGCTCCAGGAACTTTTCACGGCCCAGATCGTAGCGGCTCAGGCCCTCGTTCTTGCGCAGTTCTTCTTCTACCTTGATCTGCGTAGCGATACCGGCATGGTCAACACCGGGAATCCACAGGGCATCATAACCCTGCATACGCTTGAAACGAATCAGCGTATCCTGTAGCGTGGCATCCATAGCGTGACCCATGTGCAGCTGACCGGTCACGTTGGGGGGCGGCATGACGATGGTGAAGGGCTTGGCGTCGACCTTGCCCTGGGGCTTGAAGTAGCCATTTTCCTCCCACATTTTGTAGATTTCGTTTTCGACTTGCTGAGGTTCATACACCTTCGGCAGTTCTCTTGCCATTTGAAATACACTCCTTTACAAAATAAGAAACGCCCTGAGAGCAACAACTCTCAGGGCGAAAAATTACCTTTCCGCGGTACCACCTGAATTCCCTTGCGGGCACTCAAAGCTATAACGGGCATCCCCGGTCTTCCCTACTGCATATTCAGGAAAACTGCTCAAGGGCGACCATCTGCCACATTTCCTATGCCCTCGCACCAACCGGACACTCTCTGGAAGAAATCGGAGCAGAACCTCCCCATCTATGCATTTATGCAGATAAAATATCATAATTTTTTCATATTGTCAATGGCAACTTGACGCAAATGGGTTTGTGACATATAATAAGTACAATTTAACGATAGCGAGTTGATTATTATGAAGCTCTCTTTGGTAGTCCCCTGCTATAACGAAGCAGAGAATGTGGCAGCCTTTCAGGATGCTGTCATCTCTGCCTTTGACGGCTGCGGATATGATTATGAGATCGTATTCGTAGATGACGGCAGTAAGGACGCAACCTTGCACAACTTAAAAAAGCTGTACGGAACTCAAAATTGTCCTGTTAAAATCGTATCTTTCTCCCGCAATTTTGGCAAAGAAGCGGCCATTTACGCTGGTATGGAGCACGCCAGCGGTGCATATATTGCCTTGATTGATGCAGACCTGCAGCAGCGGCCTGAAATTGTCCGGGATATGGTCAACATTCTGGACGATAAGCCGGAATGCGACGTTGTCGCCGCCTATCAGGATCGCCGGGGCGAAGGCAAGGTGCTGTCCTTCTTCAAAAAACGGTTTTACAGCATTATCAACCATCTGTCGGATGTGAACCTCCACGCCGATGCCAGCGATTTCCGCACCTTCCGGCGCAGCGTTCGGGACAGCCTATTGGAGCTGGCTGAGTATCACCGTTTCTCCAAGGGTTTGTTTGCGTGGGTGGGCTATGAAACCACATTTATCCCCTACACCGCCTGCCAGCGCCATGCGGGCAAAACCAAGTGGAGCTTCCGTAAGCTAATGAACTATGCCATCGAAGGCATCATTGGATTTTCCACAAAACCATTGCGGTATTCCATCTATATTGGCAGTCTGACAGCCTTTACCGCCATCCTATATCTGATCTGGGTGGTTCTTGAAAAAATGATCTGGGGTATTGATATCCCCGGCTATGCCACCATCATCGTACTAATCCTATTGTTAGGAAGCATCCAATTATTCTGCATTGGAATCATTGGTGAATATGTGGGACGTACGTTCGAGCAGAGCAAAGACCGCCCGGTTTATATTGCCAAAGAGGTTATGGAACCCAATAATAAGTGATGCAAATGCCGTGGCAAAATGCTGCGGCATTTTTTAAGAATTTATGGATGTTAGAAAATGGATTGACGAAACAGGTCGAACGGTGTATAATTGAGCTATGTTTAATTTACAACATATTTTGTACATGGCAATCTCCGGTGCTTTGACTGTTGTGCTGCTGGTTATGGCCCATGTGTTCGTCAAAGACGAACGAACGAAAAACTTCATATTGAAATTCTCTGCGATCATCACTGTAGCGATCCATTACAGTAATCTATGGGTCGACTTTTTTACGACTGGAGGTAATGCAGTCATCGAGAATAATCATATCCTCCCTGTGTACCCGTGTAACGTGGTCATGTGGATGCTGTTGATTGCTTCTTTGACTGAAAATAAGAAACGTCTACTATTTCAAATCTTGGGAGAATTTTGCTTCATCGTCGGCACCATCTGCGGCGTGGTGGGCATTGTTTTCAACTTGAACTTTGGCAACACCCCTACCCTGGCAGATTACGATATCCTAAAAGGTATGCTTAGTCACTCTACTATGCTGTTTGGCTGTATCTACCTGATGGTTGGAGGCTTCGTCAAGGTTCGAGTATTTAATGTCGTCAGCGTGACGGCTGGACTGGGATGCTTTGTGATCTTTGGTGTGGGCGTTAACTGGCTGTATGAGCATTTCGGCATGGAGCCCCCAGACGGAATGTTCCTGCGCTCCAATCCCTATTTCCAGACATCAACGATCGTTTTAGGTTTATGGGCAATTCTGATCCTATTTGCCATACTAGCATTGTGGGAGCTTCGGCTGCCTCAGGAAGAACGATGGTACAGTAAACTTCGGGAACGGCTTGACCCGAAACACATTTAAAAGGACTGCGTATGAGAGATTTGTTTTTTAAGCTTTTTGAAATGTCCCATTTTAATACGGGCATTTCCATTACAGCATTTTCGATTTCCCATTTTGTGTATCTTGGGCTGATTTTCGGCACCATTATCGGACCGTGGCTGTATCTGCGCCGCCGGGATGACGGCAGTAAGGAAAAAGCACTCCGGATTCTGGCATACCTTTTGGCGGTTAGTTACTTCTCCGATTTCTTTTTCCACGAATTTGTGTACGGCGGATTGAATACGGATAAACTGCCCTTCCATATCTGTACCGTCCTATGCCCATTGATTTGTTACGCCCAGTTTAATCGCAACGGTCATAAGATTATGGAGCCCGTTGCACTTCTGTCCGTTCTGGCTCCCATGATGTACCTGTGCTATCCTGCCAGTGTTGGCGACGGAGAGCCTTGGTGCTATCAGGCTGTGCAAACCATGTTCTACCACGGAGTGCTGATGACTTGGGGCATTCTGACACTGGCTCTTGGTGCAGTCAAGCTGGATATCCGAAATTGTTGGAAAAGTGCAGTGTTGCTATCTTGTATCACCCTTTGGGCCAAGCTGGGAAATGTGCTGATGGAGCATAACTGGTTCTTCCTTGAAGAAGACGCATTCTACATCGGTTTGGTAGCAAACGGTGTGATCCCCAAATGGCTACTGATGGTCATTAATCCGGTTGTTTTCTTCCTCGCAGTTCTGATGCTGTACGGTGTCTGTTATGGCTTACATCGGATCAATCGCAAAAAAACCACGGTAAATGTATAAAAAAGAGCTGTTGCATTTCTGCAACAGCTCTTTTTTATCATCTGTTATTCTTGTTGGCACGCTCAGCCTTCTTGGCAGCAGCAGCCTTGGCCTTTTCTTCTTGAGCCTTCTTGGCTTCTTCCTTAGCGGCTTCTGCAGCAGTGTCGTTGGTGGACAGCGCCCACTTGGCAAACTCAATGCGAACCTGATCCGCACTGGTTTCGATGACAAACTTGTCTTCCTTGACATCAACAACGGTGCCAATGATGCCACCGATGGTGGTAATCTTATCGCCCTTCTTCATGGAAGAACGCATCTGCTCTGCTTCCTTCTTGCGCTTGTTTTCGGGACGGATCAGCATAAAGTAGAAAACGCCGATCATGGCCACAAGCATGATAATGGTTTCAGTCATTGGAATACTCCTTTTCGTTTGTGTAATGAAGCTATTATACCATTGTGCCAGAAAAATGCAAGAACAAATTAGATTCTCTGGCTCAATTTAACAGAATATTCACGGCGGAATTCCTCGAAGCGTCCTTCATCCAACGCTTCACGGATACGCTCCATCAGCTTATTATAGAAATACAGGTTGTGCATGACGCTCAGTCGCATGGCCAGCATTTCCTCCGCTGCAAACAAATGGCGAATATAGGCACGGCTGTACCGGCGGCACACCGGGCAATCACACTTGGAGTCAATGGGATTCAAGTCAGTGGCGTACTTGGCGTTTTTCAGATTGATGGCACCGTCCCATGTAAAGAGTCGAGCGTGACGAGCGTTGCGTGCGGGCATAACACAGTCGAAGAAATCCACGCCTCGGGCAACGGCTTCAATGATGTTGCTGGGTGTTCCTACGCCCATGAGATAACGAGTCTTGTCTACAGGCATATGAGGTTCCACGGCTTCGATAATATCGTACATTTCTTGTGCCGTTTCTCCAACTGCCAGACCGCCAATAGCATAACCGGGCAGATCCAGCTCTGCAATACGCTTCATGTGATCCACACGGATATCCGCATAAGTGCCGCCCTGATTGATGCCCCATAGCATCTGCTGGGGGTTTACAGTGTCAGGCAACGCATTCAACCGAGCATTTTCAGCCTTACACCGCTCCAGCCAGCGGTAGGTGCGGTCAACACTTTTCAGCACATAATCCCGGGGTGCAGGGTTTTCAATGCATTCATCGAAGGCCATGCAGATATCACTGCCCAGATTGGACTGGATCTGCATACTTTCCTCCGGGCCCATGAAAATCTTCCGTCCGTCAATATGAGAGGAGAAATACACACCCTCTTCCTTGATCTTGCGGAGGCTGGACAGAGAAAACACCTGAAATCCACCGGAGTCGGTCAGGATCGGGCCATCCCAAGTCATAAATTTATGCAGGCCGCCGCATTCCTTCACCAGCTTGTCACCTGGGCGAAGATGCAGGTGATACGTATTGCTCAGCTCCACCTGACAGCCGATATCCTTTAGATCCTTTGCACTCAGCGCACCCTTAATGGCACCTTGGGTACCCACATTCATAAAAACCGGGGTTTGCACTGTGCCGTGAGCACAGGTAAATTCGCCACGCCGGGCCTTCCCTTCTGTCTTTTTCAGTTCAAACATAATAAACCTCACATATTACAGCTTATCTATTAATTCCTGCGCGTTGATCCATATAATCTGAGATGCAGAATTTTGCGCGCACAGGGTCATGCAGTAATCATCATGGAAACTGGTGTAGAAACGAACCCCTGGGTGTGTTGCATCGGTCAGCACAGAAAAGGAATTCAATGCCTTTCGCAATCCAGTGCCCAAATATTTCAGATAACTTTCCTTGCCGGTCCAAATCTGAAAAAAACGATGGATCTGCAATTGATTTTCTGCTTCCAATATATAAGTCGCTTCATCACTGGCAAACAGACGGCAGATCTTTTTGATTTTTATTGTATCCGTCTTAACCTGTTGGACATCAATTCCAACAGGGCGATCGCCGTAAGCAATTACAACCAACTGACCGGAATGAGATAGGTTAAAATGAAAACCCGTTTGCCCCTGAATATACGGCTTTCCCCCATCGTCCTGCGTGACGGTAAACTCGGAGATCCCCAGTGATTTATTGACAGCATAGCGAACCAGCGCATCGGCAACAACGCATCGCACTTTATCTTCCCATCTCACATAGCGATTAGCGCGAACCTGCCTCTGAGGGGAAGCTATTTCAAACAGTCTTGCATAATCAGCTTCACTGATCTGAGAAATATCTGCACATAAAATATCGATCATTGTTGTTAACCGATAAACATTGCATCTCCGAAGGAGAAAAAGCGATACCGTTCAGCAACAGCCTGATTGTAGGCGTTTAGCACATTTTTCCGGCCGGCGAAGGCAGACACCAGCATCACCAGAGTGCTTTCCGGCAAGTGGAAATTTGTGATTAAGCCTTGCATGGCCTTGAACTGGTAACCTGGATAAATAAAGATCTCCGTCCACTTAGACTTGGCTTCAAAGCTGCCGTCCTCATTCACAAGGCTTTCCAGCGTTCGGCAGGAAGTTGTTCCAACGCAGATGATTCGTCCACCTCGCTGCTTGGTTTCGTTTAAAATTGCGGCGGTTTCCGGGGAGATCATACACAATTCAGCGTGCATATGGTGATCAAGAATATCCTCAGCCTTAACAGGACGGAATGTACCCAGACCAACGTGTAAGGTCACAAATGCCGTCTTTACACCCTTTTCCCGGATCTTCTCCAACAAATCATTGGTAAAATGCAGCCCTGCGGTAGGGGCGGCGGCAGAGCCTACTTCCCGGGAATAGACCGTCTGATACCGCTCTTGATCCTGCAATTCAGCTTTGATATAAGGCGGAAGAGGCATTTTACCAAGCCGTTCCAGCACTTCCAAGAAGATACCCTCATAATGGAACTCAATTACTCGATTGCCGGTATCCTGAATTTCGACTACTGTGGCGGTCAATTCGCCATCACCGAAGATCACTTCACTGCCAACCTGCATTTTCCGACCGGGCTTACATAGGCATTCCCATTTCTTGTCGCCCAGATCGCGCAATAGCAGAACCTCAACTGCCCCTCCGGTAGGACGATGACCCAGAAGCCGTGCGGGCAGCACACGGGAATCATTCATAACCAGACAGTCGCCGGGCTGTAAATAATCGATCACATCATAAAAATGCTTGTGGGACACCTCTCCGCTATCCTTATTCAGAACCATCAATCTGGATGTATCACGTTGCTCCAGAGGTGTCTGGGCAATCAACTCCTCCGGCAGATCGTAATAAAAATCACTTGTTTTCATATTGCATAACCTTCTACTAATCTATTTCCACCCACAATTATGACATGGTTTCATAGGTTCGTCAAGTGAAATTCGGTATAAAAGTTTCGTGCCGGGAGAAATCCCGGCACGCAGTCTGTCGAAAAGGCTCATTTATGCTGGGCTTTTTCTAGTTTCTGTGATATAATAGTTCCGGGTGATGTAAGATGCTGGAACGCGGAAAAATGGAACGAGGAATTTTTGAGATCGTGGACACCGAAAGTCTGGTGCCTG
>JBGVKN010000002.1:0-3988 GCA_045123795.1 Faecousia sp.
TGAGGTAATCATACGGCGGACGCCCGCCGGCTCCCTTGTGTTCCTTTTTGAACACCTTGGTCAGAGCGGGGCGGAAGATTTCCCAATTGATTGCCCCGTTCAGACGCTCAAGAGAATCTCCTAACTGGCTCAACTTCTCTAAGCGAAGACTTTCATCCCAAAAACCGATTTGCATAGCACTCGCCCTCCTTTTGGAGCTATTATACCATATATCTCTCATTTTGGCGAGTTTTTAGAGATCCCCTACAATCAGTATAAAATTATCATTTAAAGGGAGGACAATCATGGATTACGTACATGAAGGCTGGAAAGGCTTCGAATCCGGCACTTGGGTCCGGGAGATCAACGTTCGCAGCTTTATCCGTCACAATTATACACCCTATCTGGGTAACGATGAATTTTTGGAAGACCCCACGCAGGATACCATCGACCTGTGGGGTCAGGTAAGTGACCTGTTCCGGCAGGAGATCGCCAAGGGCGGTGTTCTGGATATGGATACCGAGGTGATTTCTACCATTACCTCCCACGGCCCCGGCTACCTGAATAAGGACAAGGAAAAGATCGTTGGTTTCCAGACCGACAAGCCCCTGAAGCGTGCATTTATGCCCTACGGCGGCATTCGTACTGCTGTCAAGGCTTGCGAAGACAATGGCTATCATGTTGACCCCAAGCTGGTGAACTTCTTCACCGTACACAGAAAAACCCACAATGCGGCGGTGTTTGATGCATACACCCCCGAAATGCGTGCCTGCCGCAGCAGCCACATCATCACCGGTCTGCCCGATGCCTATGGCCGTGGCCGTATCATCGGTGACTATCGCCGTGTGGCGCTGTACGGCATTGATCGCCTGATTGAGGACAAGGAGGAGCAGAAGATCACCACACGTTCCGCCATGTACTCTAAGGTCATCCAGCTCAGAGAAGAATTGGCTGAGCAGATTCGTGCCCTGAAAGATATGAAAGCCATGGCTGCAAGCTACGGCTATGATATTTCCAATCCTGCTAAGGATACCAAGGAAGCTATTCAGTGGCTGTACTTCGGTTACCTTGCCGCTGTCAAGGAGCAGAACGGTGCCGCTATGTCCCTGGGCCGTACTTCCACCTTCCTGGATATTTACGCCGAGCGTGACCTGAAAAACGGTGTTTACACCGAGCAGGAAATTCAGGAAATGGTCGATCACTTCATCATGAAGCTGCGTATGATCAAGTTTGCCCGTACCCCTGAGTACAATGCTCTGTTCTCCGGCGATCCCCAGTGGGTCACCGAATCCATCGGCGGTATGGGTATTGATGGCCGTACCTTGGTCACAAAAATGTCCTACCGCTATCTGCATACCCTGAAGAACCTGGGCCCCAGCCCTGAGCCCAACCTGACAGTTCTGTGGTCTGTGAACCTACCTGAGAACTTCAAGCGTTACTGCGCTAAGGTTTCCATTGAGTCCTCCTCCGTCCAGTACGAGAACGATGATATGATGCGCTTCACCCATGGCGACGACTACGCCATCGCCTGTTGTGTTTCCTCCATGCGTGTGGGTCAGGAGATGCAGTTCTTCGGTGCCAGAGCAAACCTTGCCAAGTGCCTGCTGTACGCCATCAACGGCGGTGTGGACGAGGTATCCAAAAAGCAGGTCGGCCCCAAGTTCCAACCCATTACCTCCGAGTATCTGGATTACAATGAGGTTATGGAAAAGTACGATGCCATGATGAAGTGGCTGGCTGAGGTGTACGTCAACACCCTGAACATCATCCATTATATGCACGACAAGTACTGCTATGAAAAGGTTCAGATGGCTCTGCACGACAAGAATGTGACCCGCTGGTTCGCTACCGGTATTGCTGGTCTGTCTGTTGTTGCTGACTCTCTGTCCGCAATCAAGTATGCCAAGGTCAAGGTTATCCGTGACGCAGATGGTTTGGCCGTGGATTACGAGGTTGAGGGTGACTTCCCCAAATACGGCAACGACGATGACCGTGTTGATGACATTGCCCGCAACATTGTACACCAGTTCATGGAGCACGTGCGCAAGAATCATACCTATCGTGGCGGTATCCCCACCACCTCTATTCTGACCATTACTTCCAACGTGGTTTACGGTAAGGCCACCGGCTCTACCCCCGACGGTCGTAAGAAGGGCGAGGCTTTTGCCCCCGGTGCTAACCCCATGCATCGCCGTGATACCCATGGTGCCATCGCCTCTCTGGCATCCGTTTCCAAGCTGCCCTTCAAGGATGCACAGGATGGCATTTCCAACACCTTCTCCATTATCCCCGGCGCACTGGGTAAGGAAGACCAGATGTTTATGGGTGAGTTGGACGTTGAGCTGGATAGCTGCCCCGATTGCGCCGCTGTTCCCACCCTGTTTGAAAGTCTGGACATCAACGAGTAAGGAGGACACAATATGAAAGCAAATCAAGCTCAGATCGATAATCTGGTTGCACTGCTGGACGGCTATGTTCAGAAGGGCGGCCATCACCTGAACGTTAACGTTTTCACCAAGGAAACCCTGCTGGATGCGCAGGCTCACCCCGAAAAATATCCCCAGCTGACCATTCGTGTCAGCGGCTATGCTGTCAACTTCATTCGTCTGACCAAGGAACAGCAGGACGAAGTGATCTCCCGCACCTTCCACGACCAGATGTAAGCTGTGGATGGCTATATTCACTCCATTGAGAGTTTCGGAACAGTAGATGGCCCAGGTGTGCGATTTGTCATATTCCTCCAAGGCTGTCCCATGCGTTGTCAATACTGCCATAATCCTGACACTTGGAAACTAAATACAGGCACGCTCCGTTCCCCTCAGTCGTTGATCGATGAATTTGAGCGAAATCGCCCATTTTACAGAAACGGAGGCATCACCGTCACCGGTGGCGAGCCGCTGCTTCAAATCGACTTCCTGCTAGAACTCTTTCAATTGGCAAAAACGAAGGGCATCCATACCTGCATCGACACCTCCGGTGTAACATTTCGCACTGAAGAATCGGACTACCGGCGAAAGCTGGATGTGCTGATGGCTTGCACTGACCTTGTGATGCTGGATATCAAGCACAGCGACCCAGAATCACACCGCCAGCTGACAGGACACAGTAACGCCAATATTCTTCAATTCGCCCGTTACTTGGAGCAAAAGAATATTCCCGTTTGGGTTCGTCATGTGGTCGTTCCCGGAATTACCGATGGTGAAGATCATCTCAAAAAACTTGGGCGGATACTTGCTGAACTATCTAATGTAAAAGCACTGGACGTTCTCCCCTATCATACCATGGGTATTGATAAATACCACCAGCTTGGGTTAACATATCCACTGGAGGGCATTGCACCCATGAGCAAGCAAAATGCTCTGCACGCTAAAAGGATCATTCTGGACAGCCTACGTGTCGCACGAAACGCAAGAGTATAGCAAAACCTCAAACATAAATAATCCCTCGCAGGTTAAATTAAACCTGCGAGGGATTTCTATTGTGTTATGCAATTGCGTCTTTGGCGGCACGCTCGTAGAAGTATAGCCACTGGGCGAAGGCACGCATCTCGTCGGAGGTGCTGGTCTTGCCAACGGTATTGGAAATGTACTGCTCCACCGTGTAGCTCTGCACGCCGGAGTAGCTGACGCTACCATCGGCATGGATGACATAGCCCAGATAGAAATATTGAGTATCCGCCATATTCTTGGCGGCGATTTCGTGAGCCTGAGAATACCACTGACCTGCATTGCCACGATAAACGCTCATACCGGTTTTGGTGCCATCACCGATGTTGTCGATGCTGGGCGCACCATTCAGGGTGGCGAACTGCTCAGCCGTCCAGTAGATGGTGCCGTATTCCTTGGCATCAGCAATCACGCTGTCGTCGATCTTGAAGATAGAAACAATGCTGATCATTTCCTCGAACAGCAGGTTCTTGCCCGTGCCGGTAAACACATTCTGATCTTTGTCCACCTGCTTGTCGGCAGGCACTTCGGGAGCCAGATTGAAGGAAATGTTCTCCCAATTC
>JBGVKN010000003.1:0-2823 GCA_045123795.1 Faecousia sp.
CTCCCACAACGCAACGATTTTTGAGCTGTATATTCTTTATGAATACGTTCTGTTTCCATAAAATAACCAACGTATCGAAGTGTTTTAGGTTTTTGGGAGGGTCAAGACCCTCCCCTACGGAATTCGTGTCCTAACCCTGTAAACAGCAATTTACCGCATCATCCTGAAAAGGAGAATTTGCATGAAAAAATACATTGCGCTTCTGCTGGTGCTGGTTATGGCTCTGAGCCTGTGCGCCTGTGCGGAAACTGAGAACCCCGCCCCCACCGATAACAGCACGGCCGCTACCACTTCCGGTACTGTTCCCTCTGACCCCACCAATCCCTCCGAACCCACTGACGAGGGCAACTTCTTTGTGGTCAGCCAGCTCAAGAACCGCATCATTGACGATGAGGATTACTTTGTCACCATCGACCTGACTTACGACGAAGACTACAACGTTATCGGTTTTAAGGTCTATGAGAATGATGTTCTCAGCGCAGCTTATACCTGCGATAAGAGCATCGAAAAGCCTCTGCTGTTGCAGAATTACGACGAGGATGGTGCTGTAGAAAGCCGTGAGGAGTACACCTACGACGAAAACGGCAATCTGCTGACGGAACGCAGTTACTTCGGCGATGAAATGGTGACGGAAGCCATTTACACCTACGATGACAACGGCAACGTCCTGACCAAGTACTACGACAACGGCGAAGATGCTTGGACGGAAACCTACGAGAATACCTACGAAAACGGTGTTCTGACCGAGGTTAAGAACTATTCCCATGATACCTTGCAAGAACGGTTCCTTTACGACAGCGACGGCAATGAGATCCTCCACGCTTACTATTACGACGGCGAAGAAGGCAGCCGTTACGAAAGCACCTACGAAAACGGCAAGCTGGTTTTGTATGTAGATTACGACAATGGTAAAGAAACCAGCCGTGAGGAATACACCTATAACGACAACGGTGATCTGCTGACCCGGGTCATCAAGTACGAAGGTGTAGAGGATCATCGGCAGGAGAATACCTACAACGAGGCCGGTCAGTTGGTTGAGATCAAGTATCTCAACGATGGTGACTATTCCGCCAACACCGTTTACACCTACGCCGCCGACGGCAGTCCCGAAAGCGTCAAGGCTTACGATGAGGGTGAGCTGGAGCTGGAAACCACCTTCACCGCCGAAAAGGCCACCGTTTCCGAAGAACAGGCAAAGATCCTCACTGCTCTGTACGCCCTGTTGATCGAGGAGTGGACGTAAGGTAAATCTTCACAACACGAGGAAAATCCATGAAAAAAATCAAAAACCTATCCGAATCCAGCTTTTTGAAGCTGTTTTTCGCATTCATCACCGGCTGTTTTCTGATTGCGGCGGTGTGCATGAGCGACCGGGGCAATCTATTTGCCGGCCTGTGGCAGATCATCAGCCAGCCCAGCAAGGTTTCCACCAACTACTTTGCCGTGGGCGGCTACGCCGCCACCTTCCTGAACATGGGCCTGGTGGCGCTGATTTGTCTGGGGCTGTACTGCATCCCCGGAGCGGTGGCATCCAACGCATCCACGCTGGCGTTCCTGTTGACCGTGGGCTTCGGCTCTTGGGGCATCAACATCCTGAACATCTGGCCCACCTTCCTGGGCGTGGTGCTGTACTGCGTGGTCAAGAAGGAAAAGGTCACCGCCAACGTCAATGCTATGCTGTTCTCCACCGGCATCGCACCCCTGATCACCGAGCTGATGGTTCGCTACCCCGGCGATCAGGTGGGCTTCACCTTCGTGGGCGTGCTGCTGTCCATGGTGGTTGGCCTTGCCATTGGCTTCTTCCTGCCTGCCGGTCTTGCCAACTCCCCCAAGGTGCATAAGGGCTTCGACCTGTACTCCGCCGCCCTGCCCGTGGGCATGACCGCCTTCTTCCTGCAGGCCATTTTGTACAAGGCTCAGGGCGTGGCCCTGCCTGCGGCTCCTGCCGCCGAAACCTTGCAGGTAGCCTCCCGGATGACCGTGAACATCTTCTGTATCGCAGTGTTCGGTGCCTGCATTGCGCTGGCCTTTGTGCTGGGCTGCCGCCCCAAGGATTACTGGAACCTGCTGAAAGACCCGGCATTGGTGACTAACTTCTCCAGCACCTATGGCAACGCTACCTTCCTGATGAACGTGGGCGTGTATGGCCTGTTCATTCTGGCCTACTATAATATTGTAGGCGCTACCTTTAATGGCGTGACCTTCGGCATCATTTTCTGTATGCTGGCTTGCTGCAATTCTGGTTCTCACCCTGGCAACGTCTGGCCCATTATGCTGGGTTATGTGCTGTCCAGCTTTGTGTTTGGCTGGATTGCTAAGCTCACCGGCGGCAGTTTTGCCGGTGCCGTCAACGCACAGGCCATCGTGGTCGGCTTGTGCTACGCCAACGGCCTGAGCCCTATTGCCGACAAGTACGGCTGGCAGTACGGTCTGCTGGCATCCGTCATGCATTACGTGCTGGTGACCAGCGTGCCTGCCCTCCACGGCGGCTACTGCCTGTATAACGGCGGCTTCACTGCGGCGCTGATCTGTCTGATTCTGGTGCCGGAGCTGGAGCGTTTCTCCCGTACCAAGGATGAGCGCAAGCTCCTGAAAGCCGAAAAGGCCGCCGCCAAAGCTGCGGTAACAGAATAATATTCCAACAAAAAGAACTGCCGGAAACGGTAGTTCTTTTTTGTTGGTAAGATAAATTGTTGTTTAGTTGAGGAAATGTGTCACCCCAACGGGGCGACAGCGCCCTCCGGGCGCAAAGGCTCCCTCTGACGAGGGAGCTGTCAAAAATCTCTGATTTTTGACTGAGGGAGAGATAAAATGTGCGGTTTT
>JBGVKN010000004.1:0-2930 GCA_045123795.1 Faecousia sp.
GGAGAGAAAATGCGAAAAATACCTCACTATCGAGGAAAATCGCACATTTTATCTCTCCCTCAGTCAAAAATCAGAGATTTTTGACAGCTCCCTCGTCAGAGGGAGCCTTTGCGCCCGGAGGGCGCTGTCGCCCCATCGGGGGGTCACATTTCCACAACTAAACAACAATTTATTGGTCTAAACCAAAATCCGTCTGCTTGGTCAGCGGACGGATTTTGCGTATTCTGTGGGGGTAATGCCGAATTTCTCCTTAAACTGCCGGGAGAAATGATGGACGGTGGAATATTGCAGAGCAGCGGCGATCTCTGTAAAATTCATGGAGTTTTCCCGGATCATCTGCTTGCTTTCCTGCAGCTTGATCCGCCGGATGTATTCGCCTGGGGAGATCTGCAAATTCTTGTGGAACAGAGCCGTCAGATAGCTGGGGCTGACATCGATCTGCTTGGCAACGGAGGGTACCGTCAACTTTTCACGAATGTGGGCGGAAATATACTGCTGTGCCCGCTGGATGATCTCGTTTTCGGAATGGACAGCATTGGAGGCTTTTAATTTGGCTGTGGAGGGAGCGTCCACCTGCCGCAGAAGGATCACCAGAATCTGATTCAGCATGGAGATGATCATATCGCCGGAGTGGTTATCCGGGTTTTCGTGCTCCCGGAGCATCTGCTGCAAAAGGGTTACGGCTTGCTGAGGGGCTTTGAATTTTCGATTTTTCAAGACTTCCAGATTCTGACCGGACAGTGCGAAGGAAATGGTCACAAACCGGGGCGCTACATCCATGTCCGCATATTGCATATGCCATTGGTCGGGGGTGTAGATCATAATGTCGCCCTGTTCCAGCAGCAGGTCTTGACCGTCTGCCACGCTGTGCAGGCTGCCTTGATCCACATAAGTTAGCTCCGTCATGGGGTGGGACTCGCCGGGGAACAGAAAGCCGCGCTCCTTCTCCTGATAGAAAAAGGTGTAAAGGCTCTCCACCTGAAGCTGCCGTGCCACCTGCAGGCTGGAGTTCCATGAACTGTATCCGACGATCTCCGGCGGGGTATGATAGGCTATTTCGGCACTGGTTTCCTGCGCCAGCGGCACCAGACAGAAGCAGACACCGGCTCGGACGGACACCGGCTTGTCCAGATAATAATGATGAAATTCCTTATTGTCAATGCGGATAGCAAGAACGGTCATGGAGCTGCGGCTGTACAGCCATGTATCGCAGCTTGCCCGATAAATGGGAAGCTGCCCCTGTGTCAGGGATAGGGTAGATGTGTAATCACCTTTTCCTGCGGGATCGGTGCTGTCAGGACGCTCAGGCAAAATGATGCCGAAGTCCTGAAAGGTCATGGGGTTTAAATGTCGGATCATAAATTTCTCCGCAATAAATAAAATGGAGTCACAAATGTGACTCCATTATTATACACAAAAAGTTGAAATATGCAAATACTTTATCGCTGATACTCGAATTCAAAATCATAGATATCCACAACATCCCCATCCTGAATACCCATTTCCTCCAAACGGGCGAAAAGTCCGCACTTTCTAAGCTGGAGATCGAAATAGTTCCGGGACTCGTAATCGTCGAAATTGATATCCATGATCAGTCGTTCCAGCCATGTGCCGGTGATGACCCAAGTGGAGCCCAGATGCTCGATGAGCAGATCGTCGGGGCTGCCGGCCTCAATGACGGGAGCCACATACTCCGGCTCGTAAATCGTTACCGGAGGCAGGGTACGCAGCCGCTCTGCAACCACACGCATGAGGTTTTTGGTGCCCTGGGTGGTGCCGGCGCTGATCTCGTACAGCTCACAGCCGGCGGCTTCTACATGAGCACGAAGCCGTTCCAGATTGTCAGAATCCGGATCCATAATGTCAGTCTTGTTGGCGGCGACGATCATGGGGCGGTCGCTGAGGTCAACGCTGTAATTCTTCAGCTCGGCGCAGATGGCATCGAAATCCTCCACGGGATCACGGCCCTCACTGCCGGAAACGTCCACCACATGGACAAGCAGACGGCAGCGGTCGATATGCCGCAGGAAATCGTGACCCAGACCGGCACCCTCGGCGGCACCTTCGATGATGCCGGGGATGTCTGCCATGACGAAGGACACGCCCTCGTCCACGAAGATCACGCCCAGGTTGGGGAATAGGGTGGTAAAGTGGTAGTTGGCGATCTTGGGGCGGGCGTTGGAGGTGACAGACAGCAGGGTAGACTTGCCCACGTTGGGGAAGCCCACCAGACCCACGTCAGCCAGCAGCTTCAGCTCCAGAATCACATCTCGCTCCTGACCCTTCAGGCCGGATTTGGCAAACCGGGGAACCTGCCGGGTGGGGGTGGCAAAGTGACCGTTGCCCCAGCCGCCACGACCGCCCTTGGCGATAACGAAATCCTCACCAGTGGACATATCCACGATAATGGCATTGGTTTCTGCGTCCCGAACCACGGTGCCCCGGGGCACCTGAATGATCAGGGGCTCGCCACGCTTGCCGCTCATGTTCCGACCCTGACCGTTGGCACCGGCCTGGGCGGCGTACTTGCGCTTGTAGCGGAAGTCCAGCAGGGTGGACAGGTTGTCGTTGACCCGCAGGATGACACTGCCGCCGTGACCGCCGTCACCGCCGTCGGGTCCGCCTGCGGCTACGTATTTTTCCCGGTGGAAGGCCACGGCACCATCGCCGCCACGACCACCGCAAACTGTAATGCGTACTTTATCTACGAACATAATGATCCTCCTTACGTCGGAATAAGTTGATAGTGTCATAAATTGTTGTTTACAGGGTTAGGACACGAATTCCGCAGGGGAGGGTCTTGACCCTCCCAAAAGCCTAAAACACTTCGATGCGTTGGTTATTTTACGGAAACAGAACGTATTCATAAAGAATATACAGCTCAAAAATCGTTGCGTTGTGGGAGGGTCAAGACCCTCCCCTACTAAGAT
>JBGVKN010000005.1:0-4873 GCA_045123795.1 Faecousia sp.
TCCTGTCCTGTTTTCCTTTTTCTCTCATTATATCATCCAAATGTGAAGAAATCTACTGCTGTCCTGTTTTTTGAAACGGGGTTGTCCTCCGATTAGCCTGTTTTTTGCGAAATCCGGCATAACCATAGTAGAAGGAGCGAAGCACCTGCCACCCGGCGGGTGTTTTTCTTTTTCAAAACTATGAAAAGGAGGATTTTCAATGACAATCTATGAAACAATCAAGGCAGCAGTCACGGTCAGACAAGCCGCCGAACACTACGGACTGAAAGTCAACCGAAACGGTATGGTCTGCTGTCCGTTCCACAATGACCGGCATCCGAGCTTGAAGCTGAACGAGGACTATTTCTTTTGCTTCGGCTGCGGAGCCAAGGGAGATGTAATCGACTTCGTGGCAAGGCTGTTTGAACTCAGCAACTACGAAGCGGCGCAAAGGCTGGCGGAGGACTTCGGCATCAGTATCGAACCGGGACAGGCTGCGGCAGCTCCCCTCAAGTCAAAGCGTCCCTATATCCGTCAGTTCCGGGAGGATGAAATGCTCTGCTTCCGGGTGCTGACGGATTATTTGCACCTGCTGGAAAATTGGAAAGTACGGTATGCGCCCAGAACGCCGGAGGACGAGCTGGATGATCGGTTTGTGGAAGCCTGCCAGATGCTTGACCACATCGAATATCTGGCGGACATTCTGACCGTAGGCACTCTGGAAGAACGGGTTGCCGTGGTGGACGGGCTGATGAAGGAGGGCAAAATTGCTTTCCTTCAGGACTATGTGGCACGAAAGAAAAAGGAGGAACTGCACCATGAGCAAAGAAGCAGTACAGAACCCATCCGCTGATTTTGCGGTATGGTTTGACGGCAAAGCAATCAACGAAGTCATTTTCTGTGAAGAATTTCTCAGGGACTATCCCATGATTACGGTAAACGGAACTTTTTTTACAGTCAACGGCATTATGAATGATGAAAATAGGCTGAAAAAAGAAATCTATGATCGTATCAAACCCTATGTGACCAGCAACATTGCAAAGAGGGTCACAAATCTACTGGATGTGATGCGAATGGAGTGCTGTGCTGATGATCTTCTTCTGTACCAAGACCGCATCCATGTGGCAAACGGCACCTATCATTTGGATGGCACATTCAGCACGGAAAAAGATTACTGCCGCAATCGCTTACCCGTTGCCTATCATCCGGACGCTCCGCAGCCTGTGACATGGCTGCGTTTTTTGTCCCAGCTTTTGGAGCCAGAGGACATTCTGACCTTGCAGGAATTTATCGGCTATTGTTTTATTCCCTCAACCAAAGGGCAGAAGATGCTTATGCTGACCGGAAAGGGCGGCGAAGGAAAGAGCCGGATCGGCGTTGTTCTTCGTGCGCTGTTGGGAACCAACATGAAAACCGGAAGTGTGGCAAAGGTCGAGACAAGCACCTTTGCCCGTGCCGATCTGGAGCATGAGCTTTTGATGCTGGACGATGATATGAAGCTGGAAGCACTTCCCCAGACCAATAATATCAAGGCAATTATCACCGCAGAGCTGCCGATGGATTTGGAGAGAAAGCGACAGCAAAGCTATCAGGGAGATTTGTATGTGCGGTTCATCGGACTTGGAAACGGTGTTCTGCAAGCCCTCCATGACCGGAGTGTTGGTTTCTTCCGCAGGCAGATCATTCTGACAACCAAGGAGAAAGACCCGAACAGAAAAGACGATCCCTATATTGCGGAAAAGATGGCTGCCGAAGCAGAGGGCATCTTTCTATGGGCATTGGAGGGACTGCACCGCCTGATTGCAAATGATTTTCATTTTACTCTGAGCCAGTCGGCTTTGGACAATCTGAACGATGCCGTCTCGGATGGAAACAACATCATTGATTTTCTGGCATCCGAGGGATATATCCGCTTCCGGGCGGATTATGAAGCAAGCTCTAAAAATCTGTACGCTGTTTACAAGCAGTGGTGTGATGATAACGCTTTGAACAGCCTTTCCCAAAAGAGCTTCTGTTCCTTTTTGAAGCAGAATGAAAGCCGATATAACCTTGAATACACCAACAAGGTCAGCATCGGCGGCGGAAGATTTGCCAGAGGGTTTGTGGGTATCGAACTTCTGCAAAGACCGTTTCTGTAAAATCAGCAGTAACTCAGAAATACGTGTACCATCCGTACCGGATGGAGCCGAATGTCAGCTGTACACTTGGTACACGTACTTTTCGCTTACTATTGTTTTTCAGCCTTGGGAGTATCCGCAGCA
Organism: Faecousia sp.; assembly: GCA_045123795.1. Taxonomy (GTDB): domain Bacteria; phylum Bacillota; class Clostridia; order Oscillospirales; family Oscillospiraceae; genus Faecousia. The sequence goes on from JBGVKN010000005.1 coordinate 2,241, forward strand.
CCCTTGTTTTGAGGGATGGAAAATCAAAGGTAATGGAAACAACAAAATTTTTGACCGCAGGGCGAAAGCATTTTGCGAAACAGTGCTTCTCTGTACAGTGAACAGCCTTTGCGAAAATATGGCTGTTTTCACTGTTTCAGACCAAAGCAAACAAAACAGTGAAATGGGATAGGGTCGCTTATGGACAGGACATCACAGGCGGTATTTCTATCGCATTTTATGAAAATCAGATATTACACGGTACAGCGAAGCGGACACGCCAAAGGGCGCAGCTGCTTCGCTTTTTCATGAACAAAATTATGGAGGTTTTTCAATATGAGTAATGTACGAAATGAAATCAAGGCACAGATCGTCCGTGCCGGATTTACCATGCAGGATGTGGTGGACAGACTGGCGGAGGATTACGACTGGTCGGACAGCGTTTCCAATCTGTCCGCAAAGCTGCAACGAGAGAGCATCCGCTACAAAGAGGTCATCGAGCTTGCCGATGTGCTGGGCTATGACATCGTGTGGCAGAAACGGAGGGAGCGATGATGCGCCGTACCCTATCCCCTCGCAGCTCCCGTCCCCATAGGAAGTGCCGCAGTGCTTCCTATGGACAGGCAGTGAAAACATCCGGTTTTTCGCTGCCGCTGTCTGCAAGGAATTGTGGTGCAATTCCGCCGACAGACAGGCTGGACAAGAGAAAATGGCAGAGGGCATTTTTCGAGCTGGACAGCAGAGGTCACCGCAGTGACCGCACACCCCCTCCGGAGGAGCCCTCGGAGAGCCCACGGCACTTTGCAGCCAGTATGGATGAAAGTGTAATAGTGGGTTATTACACTTTGAAAAAGTGCCCCTCGAAAGCCCCTCGTCCCTCGCAAATCTTCTCGGAAAGGAGCATGACCCATGGCAAGAAATGATGGAATCGACCGCACCGTAGCCCGTAATCAGGACATTGAAACAGCCGACGATCTGGCAAAGGTGCAGGAACACAACGAACGGGAAAAAGACAGTTACAGCAATCAGGACATCGTGCCGGAGCGTTCTTCTCTGAACATTCACTTCAAAGAGCCGACAGCCGATTATGAAGAAATGTTTGCACAGATGGAACAGGACAAGGTGATCTCCACCAGAGGTCTGAAAGCGGATGCCGTGAAATACGGTGAGCTGGTATTCGATGTGAACTCCGCTTACTTCTATAATCACGGCGGCTATGAATTTGCCAGACAGTTTTATGCTGATGCCTATAAAGCCGCCGTGGAGGTTGTGGGCGGTGAGCAATATATTCTCTCTGCTGTCATGCACGCTGATGAGCGCAACCGGGCAATGTCCGAAGCTCTGGGCGAGGATGTGTACCACTACCATCTTCATGTGGTCTATATCCCGGTGGTGGAAAAACAGATTCTCTGGTCGAAGCGGTGTAAGGATGAAGCCCTTCGGGGGACAGTCAAGGAAACGATCATACAGGTCAGCCGCAGTAAGAAATGGGAATCCAAACCCGTTCTTGACGGGGACGGCAATCCCATGCTGAACACAAAAGGGAAAAAGATTTTGAAGTCGTCCTACAGCGTGTTACAGGATGACTTTTTCAATTTCATGCAAGCTGCCGGATATACCGATGTGGAGCGTGGAGAGCGTGGCAGCACCGAGGAACATCTGACCGTTACTCAGTTTAAGGTGCAAGCGGAAACCCAGCGTCTGGAAGCTGTGACCGCTCAGGCAGACCAAGCGGCGCAGACATTGGCGACCACTACCGCTGCTGCTGAGAAGAAAGAGAAGGAATTGAAAAATCTGCAAAAACAGACAAAGGAAGTGCAGCGGCTCAACCTGACTGTACAGGATATTGAGGATATGGGCAAGGTCAATAAATTCACCGGCAATGTCACCCTGACACCCAATGAATGTGATTTGCTCAAAGGCTATGCGGAGAACAGCTTCCTTTACCGGGCAGAAAATGTCAAGCTGAAAGACCAGCTGGCAACTGCAATGAGAAATGCTTCTAAGTGGAAAAAGAAATATGATGATTTGTTTGCAGAAGTCAAGTCCTATCTGGATGCTGTCAGGCTCGCACCTGAAAGGGTACGGGCTTTTATTAACGCCGTTTTGACCAGAACCAAAGAAACAATCGAACACAAACAGCCTGTTCGTCGCTGTGGACAGGACATGGAACTTTAATTTATGGAGGATTTGCCTATTGACTAAATATTATGAGGAAGCAAAATATAATGCGGCATTTGACCGCTGTGTGGATGTAATGACCCGGTTGATTCAAAAGTATGGTCATCAGGTCTTGGAAAATAAAGAAGCGGATGCTCTGAAAGAAACGGAGTGTTCCGAAGATGATAAACAAGAGCAGCCTCTGAATAAACAAGCTGCGTAAAAATTTATAATTTACACGTTGCGTACTTGACGTAGCTATGCTATAATAAGTACGCAACGTGTATTTTTTGTTTTATGGAGAAAATCAAATGGATAGTAAAAACAGAATTATAAAGTTGCGGGAAAGCACGGGCATGAACCGGAAGGACTTCTGCAAATGTGTCCATATCCCATATCGCACCATGACGGAGTGGGAACTGGATAATCGCCATGCACCGGACTATGTGCTTTGGCTTTTGGAGTATTATGTCCGCAACGAAGGATTGATGGTA
>JBGVKN010000006.1:0-4990 GCA_045123795.1 Faecousia sp.
TTTTGAGCTGTATATTCTTTATGAATACGTTCTGTTTCCGTAAAATAACCAACGCATCGAAGTGTTTTAGGTTTTTGGGAGGGTCAAGACCCTCCCCTACGGAATTCGTGTCCTAACCCTGTAAACAACAATTTATCTTACTAACATTACAATAAAAAGCTAACCTCCCGAGGTGATTCTCGGGAGGTTGATTGTTTACTTAACCAGCAGCTCAGCAATCTGGATGCAGTTGGTAGCGGCACCCTTACGAACCTGGTCGCCGCAGCACCACAGGCACAGGCCGTTGGCGTCGGTCAGGTCGGGGCGGATACGGCCAACAAAGACGATATCCTGTCCGGAGGTGTCCAGAGGCATGGGATACTGCTTGTTCTTCAGGTCATCCACCAGCTTCACGCCGGGAGCCTTTGCCAGCACGGCACGGGCATCTTCCACGGAAACGGGACGGTCAAAGTGCAGCTGCACGGAGATGGAGTGGCTGCGCATGACGGGAACACGAACGCAGGTGCAGGAAACGTTCAGCTCGGGCAGGTGCATGATCTTGCGGCCCTCATTCTGCATCTTCATTTCCTCGCTGGTGTAGCCCTCGAACTGCTCGCCACCAATCTGGGGGATCAGGTTGTAGGCGATCTGGTAGGCGAAGGTCTTAACATCCACGTCCTTGCCTTCCTGCAGAGCCTTGACCTGGTTCTCCAGCTCAGCCATGCCGGCAACGCCAGCGCCGGAAACGGCCTGATAGGTGGAGGCCACCATGCTCTTAATGGGGGTGATGGAATTCAGGGCATTGACAGCGGTGACGGTGATGATGGTGGAGCAGTTGGGGTTGGAGATGATGCCCTTGTGGTTCTTCACGTCCTCGGGATTGACCTCGGGCACGATCAGGGGCACATTGGGGTCCAGACGGAAGGCGGAGGAGTTGTCAACAAAGACAGCGCCGGCCTTGACGATGGCGGGAGCGAACTTCTCAGCGATATCATTCTCGGCAGCGCCCAGAACAATGTCCACGCCCTCGAAAGCGGTGTCGCAGGCTTCCTGAATGGTCACATCTTCGCCCTTGAACTTCAGAGTCTTGCCGGCGGAGCGGGCGGATGCCAGAGGAACCAGCTTACCCACGGGGAAATTGCGCTCCTCCAGAATGTTCATCATTTCCTGACCCACCGCACCGGTGGCACCAAGAATGGCAACGGTATAGAGTTTCATGTTGTTTTCCTCCAATTACTTAACAAAGCTATTATACAGCACACGGATGGCAGTGGCAAAATCCCGGTTATCCACACCGAAGATGATGTTCAGCTCATCGGGGCCTTGGTTAATCATACGGATGTTGATGTCAGCCTGACCCAGCGCAGCGAAGATCTTACCGGAGATACCGGGGCGGAACTTCATCTTGCGGCCGACGGCGGCGACCACGGCGATCTCGTCGTGGACATCCAGGGTGTCGGGCTTGACTTCCTGCTGGATCTCGCCCAGCACGGTGTACAGGCAGGGGGCGATAGCGGCGGTGGGCATGACCACGGAAACGCTGTCGATGCCGTTGGGGGCGTAGTCCACGCTAACGCCGTGGCGCTCCAGAACCGTCAGGATCTTGCGCAGAACGCCGACCTCATTGCTCATGCCACGCTTACTAAGGTGCAGGATGGTGAAATCCTTCTTACCGGTGATGCCGGTGATGAACCGGTCAGGATCGGAAGTGCCGTTGAACCGCTCCCGGATCATGGTGCCGGGATCGTTGGGGGCGTTGGTGTTGCGGATGTTCAGGGGGATATTCTTCTCCCGGACGGGGAAGATGGTGCCCTCGTGCAGAACCTGTGCGCCGGAGTAGCTCAGCTCACGCAGCTCGTCGTAGGTGACTTCGGGGATGACCATGGGATCGTCCACAATCCGGGGGTCAGCCATGAGAATACCGGAAACGTCAGTCCAGTTCTCGTAAACGTCAGCATCCAGCGCAGCGGCTGCCAGAGCACCGGTGATGTCACTGCCGCCACGGGTAAAGGTGCGGATGTTGCCGTCGGGCATCTGACCGTAGAAGCCGGGGATGACCACGCCCTTGCCCTTGAGGGCCTTCTTCAGGTTGGCGTAGGTGGCATCCTGATCCACGGTGCCATCAAACTTGAACTTGATCCAGTCGATGGCATCGACGAACTGGAAGCCCAGGAAAGCCGCCATCAGCTTGGCGGAGAAGTACTCACCACGGCTGACCAGCTCATCGGCAGAGATGGCCTTGGCGTCCAGACGCTTTTTCAGCTCGGCAAACTCGCTTTCCAGATCCAGCTTCAGATCCAGTTCATCCCGGATACCAATGTAGCGGGAGGTGATCATCTCAAAAATGCGGTCGCAGTCCACACCGTACTGGGTATGGGCGTGGCACAGGTACAGCAGATCGGTGATCTTGTGATCGTTCTTATCCCGCTTGCCGGCGGCGGAAACGACTACCACACGGCGGCCACGGTCGGAAGTGATGATGTCCTTGATCTTACGGTATTGACCGGCGTCTGCCATGGAGGAGCCGCCGAATTTTGTAACTTTCAGCATTGGTGAAACCTCTTTTACATATATATAATGTCATTGCGAGGGCCGCGGGCCCGTGGCAATCTCCTATGTCATCCGCCAGCCCGGTAGATCCGGGGGATCGCCACGCCAGTGTTCGCACTGGCTCGCGATGACAGGGTGTTTTTTAGAGGGTATTTTCCGCAAAGGCGGCGATGAAGGCATCGGGATGATCCTTCAGCCATGCGTGCATAGCGTTGACGGAAACGGGCTTGGTGATGACCGCATTGCCCCAGCGCTCGGAAGTGTTGTCCTCCAGCCAGCTGTCCCGGTCGCCACGGACGTAGAACACCAGCTCGTCATCGTTGACGGCGGCGACCTTCTCACCGTAGCCGCAGTAGAAGCCCTTGCCGGAGAGCAGGTCGGCGCAGTCCTGCACCACATTATATGCGGTGGGATAGCGGCCTGCACCCTGACCGAAGAAGCTCATGCGGCCGGAATACTTGCCGTCCAGCGTGATCAGGTTGTAGTTGGAGGGAACAGCGGCCTCGGGCTGACCGGCGGTGACCAGAGTGGGCTGGACATAGGCACTGTACTTGCCGTCCACGCACTTGCCGGTGGAGATCAGCTTGCAGGTATAGCCGTGATCCTTAAAGGCGGCCACGTCCTCTGCGGTGATCTTGCTGATACCGGTGACGGGAACGGTGGCAGCGTCCAGACTGACACCGAAGGCGATGTTGCTGGACAGGATGACCTTGTGCCAAGTGTCGATGCCCTCAACGTCGGTGGCGGGGCGAGCCTCGGCATAGCCCAGAGCCTGAGCCTGCTTCAGAGCTTCGTCATAGCCCAGACCCAGACGGGTCATGGAGTCGAGGATGTAGTTGCAGGTGCCATTCATAATGCCGCCCACACGGTGGATGGGCTGAACACGGCGGGAGCGCTCCAGCTCGCTGAGCCAGCCGATGCCGCCGCCGACGGCAGCGGTGCAACGGAACTGAACGCCCTTGCTCTCAGCCAGAGGCAGCAGCTCATCGTAATAAGTACACACCAGAGCCTTGTTGGAGGTGACGATGTTTTTGCCTGCTTCAATGGAAGCCCGGACAAATTCGTAGGCCGGGTGCAGACCGCCCATGGCCTCGATAACGGTGTCGATGGAGTCGTCCGTCAGGATGCTGTTAATATCCCGGGTGACTTCTGCGTCGGGAAGGGAAATATCCTCCAGACAAATGACCTTGGCGACCTGAATGTCGTCCATATTTGCGGTGATGTCGTACACGCCTCTGCCGACAACGCCAAAACCAAGCAGACCGATTTTCATGTTCTTTCCTCCGAAACTATAAAATGAATTGCGCTCACAAACATTTGCGTTCGTGGCGAAAACACTTGCTTTTTTGACGGAAACAGTATATCATATACCTGCTGAAAATGCAATAGCATCAAAAAAACAAGGAATCAGTAGAAAAACAGCTCTGTTTTGTGCGCTTTGGCATAGGGCAGAACTGATTTAGGAGGATAAAACGTGATCTACCATTCGACAAGAAATAAGAAGCTGCGTGCAGACAGTGCGCAGGCTGTGCTGGAGGGCCTTGCGGCGGACGGCGGACTGTATGTTCCCGAGACTCTGCCGGCCTTTGACTGGAAGAAATGCATTCAGGGCAGCGCCATGGATATGGCGACCGACATCCTGTCTGCCATGCTGCCGGATATCCCTGAAATGGGCGAACTGGTGCGCAAGGCTTATACCGGTAAGTTTACTACCGATGCTCTGACCCCTACGGTATCCGTGGGTGATTTCCATGTGCTGGAGCTGTTCCACGGCCCTACCTCTGCATTTAAGGATGTGGCCCTGTGCATGCTGCCCCAGCTGCTGACCGCTGCCCGGGCTGCCAAGGGCGTGAAGGAGAACATCCTGATCCTCACCGCCACCTCCGGTGATACCGGCAAGGCGGCGCTGGAGGGCTTCAAGGACGTAGACGGCATCAAAATTTGCGTGTTCTACCCCGATGGTGGCGTTTCTCAGGTTCAGCGTGCCCAGATGGTGACCCAGGAGGGCGGGAACGTGACGGTCTGCGCCGTCCGGGGCAATTTCGACGATGCCCAGACCGGCGTGAAGAATATCTTCGCCGCCTGCCAGGGGAAGGAAATGAAGTACAGACTGTCCTCTGCCAACTCCATCAACATCGGCCGCCTGGCCCCCCAGGTGATGTACTATTTCAAGGCCTACCGGGATCTTTTGGACCGGGGCCGGATCCGGCTGGGCGACGAGGTGAATTTCTCCGTCCCCACCGGCAATTTCGGCGATATTCTGGCAGGTTATCTGGCGAAACTCCTGGGCCTGCCCGTGGGCATGCTGGTCTGCGCATCCAATGCCAACAATGTCCTTACCGATTTCATCACCACCGGCACCTACGACAAGCGCCGGCCCCTGCACAAGACCATGTCACCCTCCATGGACATCCTGGTGTCCTCCAATCTGGAGCGGCTGCTGTACCTGATGAGCGGCTGC
>JBGVKN010000007.1:0-5465 GCA_045123795.1 Faecousia sp.
TATATCTGTTCGCCCTCTATGCCGCAAAGCAGCTGAAAACCGTGGATAATGCCGCTTTCCATCAATATCTTAGCACGCTAAAATCCCTTCCCAAGCAGATCCAGCAGGCGTTGGATATGAACCCCGGCATCCATCAGGTGGCAAAAAAGTATCACAGTGCCTACTCCATGTTCTTCATTGGACGAAACACGGATTATGCCGTTGCTTTGGAAGGCGCGCTGAAGATGAAGGAAATTTCCTACATTCACGCGGAGTCCTATGCCGCAGGCGAACTGAAACACGGCACCATAGCCTTGATCTGTGAGGGACAACCTGTGATTGCACTGTGCTGCAATGATTCCATTGCAGAAAAAACCATGAGCAATATCGTGGAAGTGAAAGCCCGTGGTGCTGAGGTATTGGCAGTTGCTTTCCGGGACGACACCAGAATCGTATCGCTTGCGGACGATATGCTGTATATCCCCAAAATCGATCCGCTGTTCAGTGCCGCAGTGGAAATCATCCCCTTACAGCTGCTTGCCTATCATGTAGCTCGAGAGAATGACTGCGACATTGATAAACCAAAGAATCTGGCAAAATCCGTAACTGTGGAGTGAGAAACATGACAAAATACATATTTGTAACAGGCGGTGTGGTTTCCGGTCTTGGAAAAGGTATTACAGCCGCGTCTCTGGGTCGGTTATTGAAATCGAGAGGCTTGAAAGTCGCCGCACAGAAGCTGGATCCGTATATCAATGTAGATCCCGGCACCATGAGTCCCTACCAGCATGGCGAGGTTTATGTGACCGAGGACGGTGCGGAAACGGATCTGGATCTGGGGCATTATGAACGCTTTATCGACGAGGACTTAAATAAATATTCCAACCTGACCACCGGCAAGGTCTACTGGAATGTTCTGAACAAGGAACGGCGTGGAGAATATCTCGGCTCCACTGTGCAGGTCATTCCCCATGTGACCAATGAGATCAAGGAATTTGTCTACCGTGTGGGAAAACAGACCGATGCCGATGTGGTCATTACGGAAATCGGCGGCACCATCGGTGACATCGAATCCCAGCCCTTTCTGGAAGCTGTACGGCAAATTTCTCTGGAAGTGGGAAAAGAAAACAGTCTGTTCATCCATGTGACCCTGGTTCCCTTCCTGCGTGGTTCCGATGAACATAAAAGCAAGCCCACCCAGCACTCTGTCCGGGAACTGCAGGGAATGGGTGTCAAACCGGATATTATCGTTCTGCGCTGTGATGAACCTCTGGAGGACAGCATTTTCCAGAAAATCAGTATGTTCTGCAATGTCAAGCCTGACTGTGTCATTGAGAATATTACCATTCCGGTTCTGTACGAAGCACCGCTGATGCTGGAAAAGCAGAATTTCTCCGGAATCGTCTGCCGGGAGCTGGGGATCAAAACACCCGAACCAGACTTGAAAGAATGGAAAGAACTCATAGAAAAAATCTATCACCGAAGCAGAATTGTCACCATTGGACTGGTGGGAAAATATGTTCAGCTTCATGATGCATACCTGTCTGTCGCAGAAGCATTGCGCCACGCAGGATTTTCTCTGGATGCAGATGTGGACATCCGGTGGATCGATTCTGAAACGTTAACCTGTGAAACCTATAACGAGATTCTGGCAGGATTAGACGGTATTCTTGTTCCCGGCGGCTTTGGCAGCCGGGGTATTGAAGGTATGATTCTGGCAGCAGAATACGCCCGTGAGAATCATATCCCCTACTTTGGGATCTGCCTGGGTATGCAGATCATGGTCATTGAGTTTGCCCGGTTCGCAGGCTTGCAGAATGCCAATTCCGGCGAATTTGATCCCGATGCAGCGCATAAGGTCATTGATTTCATGCCCGGTCAGAGCGACGAGATCAATAAGGGAGGTACACTGCGGCTGGGTGCTTATCCCTGCACAATTGTCTCCAATACAACCATGCATCGCTGTTACGGTACCACGCAAATCAGCGAACGGCACCGGCACCGTTATGAGTTTAACAATGAATACCGTTCCATTCTTACCGATGCCGGTTTAACTTTAAGCGGAGTATCCCCAAACGAACGGCTGGTAGAGACTGTTGAGTTCTGTGACCGGGCTTTCCACGTGGGTGTTCAGTTCCATCCGGAGTTCAAGAGCCGTCCCAATAAGCCCCATCCCCTGTTTACAGGTTTTATAAAAGCCAGTCTGGAGGGTCAAAAATGAGCATCCATGAAGAATGTGGTGTCTTCGGTGTATATAGCAGAACAACCGAGGATGTGGCCAGCCTTGTCTATTACGGTCTATATGCACTCCAACATCGCGGCCAGGAAGGCTGCGGGATTGTGGTCAATGAAGATGGGGTGTTCACTTCCCATAAGGGACTCGGCCTTGTCAGCGAAGTATTTACCCAGGAAGAAATGCAGAAGCTTCCCAAAGGCGAGATTGCTGTCGGCCATGTTCGCTATGGCACCACCGGTGGCAATAACCTGAGCAACTGCCAACCCATTCAAGTCAACCATCTGAAAGGAAAGCTGGCAGTAGCCCATAACGGAAATCTAAGCAATGCCCTGCTCCTGCGGCAGGAGTTGGAACTGTCCGGCGCAATTTTCCATTCCACCTCTGACACAGAAACCATCGCTTATGTGATTACCAGAGAGCGCATTTCCGCTCCCTCCATTGAAGAAGCTGTCAGCAACGCAATGAAAAAATTAGACGGAGCCTACTCTCTGGTTCTGATGTCCGCCACGAAGCTGATCGCCGTCCGGGATCCCCATGGTTTCCGTCCACTGTGCTATGGGCAAATGGCTGACGGCACCTATATAGTGGCTTCCGAAAGCTGCGCTCTCCATGCGGTAGGCGCGGAAATCATAAGGGATGTTCTTCCCGGCGAGATCCTGACCATTGACCGCAGCGGCGTTCATAGCGATCAACGGCACTGCAGCACCGCTCCCCAAAAACTCTGCATCTTTGAGCATATCTACTTTGCCCGTCCGGATTCTGTCATTGAGGGGATCAGCGTTCATGATGCCCGAAGGAGAGCCGGCATCATCCTGGCAAAGGCGCATCCGGTGGATGCGGACATTGTCATCGGTGTTCCGGATTCCGGACTGGATGCTGCCCTGGGATATTCCCAGGAATCCGGGATTCCCTACGGTATGGGACTCATCAAAAACAAATACATAGGGCGTACCTTCATTTCTCCCGGTCAGGATCACCGGGTGGATCAGGTGAAGATCAAATTAAGCCCTGTAGAAAGTGTGGTCAGGGGAAAGCGTGTCGTTTTGATAGATGATTCCATCGTTCGCGGCACCACCTCCGCCAGAATCGTCACACTGCTTAAAAATGCAGGTGCAAAGCAGATCCATATGCGTATCTCCGCTCCTCCTTTTCTGTATCCGTGCTACTATGGCACCGATATTGATTCTCAGGATCACCTGATCGCCTGTCATCACAGCGTGGAAGAAATTGCCAAAATCATTGGTGTGGATTCTCTGGGATATCTTCCCCTGGAAAATCTGGAAAGCCTCTGCGGAAATACAGCCTATTGCAGTGCCTGCTTCTCCGGACGGTATCCTACGGAAATCCCCAAAGATACCAGAAAAGATCAGTTTGAGCAGAAGCTCTCCTTGGTGAAAGGCAGGAAACAATTATGATTCGGGAGTATGATAAAAAGATCATCCTGGAAGATGGAGCCGAATTCTATGGATTCGGTTTCGGTGACGATTCTGAAAAAATCGTTGAAGTGGTTTTCAACACTTCCATGGTGGGTTATCAGGAGATCCTTTCGGACCCTTCCTACACCGGGCAGGCCGTTGTTATGACCTATCCGCTGATTGGCAACTATGGCATCTGTACTGACGACTATGAAACGAAAGTGCCGACTATCAGCGCTTTGATCGTCCGGGAATACAATGAACAGCCTTCCAATTTCCGGGCTGAAGAAACCTTGGAACAGGTTATGCAGCGACATGGGATCGCAGGAATTGCCGGGGTGGATACACGCAGTCTGGCACGGCATATCCGAGACAAAGGAACCTGCAAAGGACTGATCACGCAAGGTTCCACCCCCAATCTGGCAGGTCTCGCCCGACTGCACAGCACGCTCCTCCCCACAAATCAGGTACAGCAGGTCAGCACGAAAACGAGCTGGGTTTCCCCTGCAGAAAAACCAAAATATCATGTCGTGGCTGTAGATTGCGGGATCAAGCACAATATTATCCGCAGCCTGAATCAGCGGAATTGTAATGTAACCGTTGTCCCGTGGAACATTCCGGCAGCAGAAGTGGAACAGCTTCATCCAGACGGGATCTTTCTTTCCAATGGTCCCGGAAATCCGGAGGATGTAACACCGGTCTTGGAACTGGTACGGCAGCTTCGGGGAAAATACCCGATTTTCGGCATCTGTTTGGGTCATCAGATCATTGCCCTGTCTTACGGAGCCAAAACCTACAAGCTGAAATTCGGTCATCGGGGCGGTAATCATCCGGTGAAGAATCTGATCACAGGAAAGGTTGAGATCACCTCTCAGAACCATTCCTACGCAGTGAATACCGAAAGCCTTGCAGGCACCGGTCTGGAAATCACCCATATCAACCTGCTGGATCAAACCGTGGAAGGTCTGTGCTGCGAAAAGGATCATGTATTCTGCGTCCAATACCATCCCGAAAGCGCACCCGGTCCCCAGGACAGCAGCTATCTGTTTGATGAATTTATCCGCAGAATGGAGGAATGTAGCCATGCCTAAGAGAACGGATATCCATAAAATATTGGTCATCGGTTCCGGCCCCATAGTCATCGGTCAGGCGGCAGAGTTTGACTATGCCGGCACCCAAGCCTGTCTGGCGCTGAAAGAAGAAGGCTATGAAGTGATCCTCTGCAACTCCAATCCCGCCACCATTATGACAGATCCTTCCATTGCTGATAAGGTCTATATGGAGCCGCTGACACTGGAATACATTGCCCGCATCGTCCGCTACGAACGGCCCGATGCCATTATTCCCGGTCTTGGCGGACAGACAGGACTGAATCTTGCCATGCAGCTGGAAAAGAAGGGAATCCTGAAAGAATGTCATACCCAGCTTCTGGGAACACCCAGCAAAAGCATCGAACTGGCGGAGGACCGGGAACTGTTCAAAGAGCTTTGCCAGCAGTTGGGAGAACCCGTTCTTCCATCCGTGATCGCCAATTCCATGGAAGAAGGGCTGCAAGCAGCAAAGAAAATCGGTTACCCTGTTGTTCTTCGTCCTGCCTTTACCCTTGGCGGTACAGGCGGCGGCTTTGCAGATAATGCGGAAGAATTCCGGGAAATCATGAAAAATGCGCTGGTGCTCTCCCCTGTTCATCAGGTACTTGTGGAGAAAAGTATCAAAGGTTATAAGGAAATCGAATACGAGGTCATGCGGGATGCCAAGGATACCGCCATTACCGTCTGCAATATGGAAAACCTGGATCCTGTTGGTATTCATACCGGTGACTCCATTGTGGTATG
>JBGVKN010000008.1:0-7113 GCA_045123795.1 Faecousia sp.
GATGCCAAAGTAGGGAACATGATGCTCACGGGCGAATTTCGCCGCAAGGATCATGCCCTCGATACCCCGGCTGCCGAAGCCACCAGGAACCAGAATCCCGTCTAGACCGGCCAGTTTTTCCGCGTATGTTTCTTCTGTCAGAGTTTCCGAATCGATCCATTGGATATCCACCTCCGCATTCAGTCCATAGCCCGCATGGCGCAGTGCTTCCGCTACAGACAGATAGGCATCGTGGAGCTGCACATATTTTCCAACCAGTCCAATGGTGACAACTCTGCTGCGGTGACAGATCTTTTTTATGAGTTCTTTCCATTCTTTCAAGTTCGGTTCGGGTGTTTTGATCCCCAGCTCCCGGCAGACGATTCCGGAGAAATTCTGCTTTTCCAGCATCAGCGGTGCTTCGTACAGAACCGGGATGGTGATATTCTCAATGACGCAGTCGGACTTCACATTGCAGAACATACTGATTTTCTGGAAAATGCTGTCTTCCAGGGGTTCATCGCAGCGCAGAACGATGATATCCGGCTTGACACCCATACCCTGCAGCTCACGGACAGAGTGCTGGGTGGGTTTACTTTTGTGTTCGTCGGAGCCACGGAGGAAGGGAACCAGAGTTACATGGATAAAGAGACTGTTTTCTTTTCCTACCTCTAAAGAAATCTGGCGGACCGCCTCCAGAAAAGGCTGGGATTCAATGTCACCGATGGTGCCGCCGATTTCTGTAATGACCACATCGGCATCGGTCTGTTTTCCTACACGGTAGACGAATTCCTTGATCTCGTTGGTCACATGGGGAATGACCTGTACGGTGGAGCCGAGATATTCTCCCCGCCGTTCCTTGTTCAAAACATTCCAGTAGACCTTTCCGGTAGTCAGATTGGAGTATTTGTTCAGGTCCTCATCGATGAAGCGTTCATAATGTCCCAGATCCAGATCGGTTTCTGCACCATCCTCGGTCACATATACTTCGCCGTGCTGGTAAGGACTCATGGTGCCGGGGTCTACGTTGATATAGGGATCCAGCTTTTGCGCGGCAACCTTCAAACCTCTGGATTTCAATAACCGGCCCAATGAAGCGGCAGTAATGCCTTTGCCAAGACCGGAAACCACACCGCCTGTTACAAATATATATTTTGTCATGTTTCTCACTCCACAGTTACGGATTTTGCCAGATTCTTCGGTTTATCAATATCGCAGCCGTTCTCCCGTGCTACATGATAGGCGAGTAGCTGTAAGGGGATGATCTCCACTGCTGCACTGAACAGGGGATGAATCTTGGGAATATAGAGCATATCATCTGCAAGGGAAACGATTTTAGCATTGTCCCTAAAAGCTACTGCCAGAACCTCAGCACCACGAGCCTTTACCTCTACAATGTTGCTCATGGTTTTTTCCGTTATGGCCTCATTGCAGCACAGGGCAATGACAGGCTGGCCTTCACAGATCAGTGCAATGGTTCCATGCTTCAATTCGCCGGCAGCATAGGATTCTGCGTGGATGTAGGAGATTTCCTTCATCTTCAATGCACCCTCCAACGCAACGGCATAGTCAGTATTCCGGCCAATGAAGAACATGGAGCAGGCGCTGTGGTATTTCTTTGCCAGATGCACCATTCCGGGATTCATATCCAGTGCCTGTTGGATTTGTTTGGGTAATGCCTTTAAGGCACTGAGGAGTTTTCGCCAGGTACTGTCTTCAATGGTTTCCAACTTTTTGGCTGCATAGAGGGCGAACAGGTACAGAACAGTTAGCTGCGTGGTATAACCCTTGGTGGTAGCGACTGCGATTTCAGGTCCTGCCCAGGTATACAGGCACCAGTCGGCAATTTTTGCGATGGTACTGCCGACCACATTTACGATGGCCAGTGTTTTTGCACCTCGTCTTTGACATTCCCGCATGGCGGCAATGGTATCTGCCGTTTCACCGGACTGAGATAAGACAATCAGAAGTGTTTGGTTGTCGATCAGCGGATCACTGTAGCGCAGTTCACTGGCAAGCTCTGTTTGTACAGAAAGTTTACATAACTTCTCAATTGCGTATTTTGCTGCACAGCCTGCATAATACGCAGAACCGCAGGCAGTAATGAGAATATTGCGGATGCCGGACAAGTCGATATCCAAATCATCAAGGGAAATATCACAGCCCTTCATTCTAGGTGCCATGGTAGCTTTGACAGCCCGGGGCTGCTCCATAATCTCCTTCAGCATGAAGTGATCATATCCGCCTTTCTCAGCAGCCTGGATGTCCCATGTGACTCTGCTGATCCTTTTCTGAACAGTATGCCCTGTGCAGTCGAAGATGGTAACGCAGTCCGGTGTAAGTTCAGCAAATTCACCATTTTCCAGATAGATTGCATTTCTGGTATAGGCCACCAGTGCTGTCACATCGGATGCAAAGTAGTTTTCTCCGATTCCCAAACCCAGAATCAACGGACTGGATTCCCGAACCGCAAAAATTTTTTCCGGCTCGTCGGCGCAGATGATACCCAGTGCATAGGAACCTCTCAGCCTTGCGGATGTCCGCATGACAGCCTGCTTCAGATTTCCTTTGTAATACATTTCAATCAAATGGACTACTACTTCAGTGTCGGTTTCACTTTCAAAGTGATAGCCTTTCCGGGTAAGCTCTTCACGAAGGTCCATATAGTTTTCAATGATACCGTTATGCACCACAGCGAACCGGCCATTATTGCTGGTGTGGGGATGGGCATTGGGTTCTGTTGGCGCGCCGTGGGTTGCCCAGCGGGTGTGGCCGATTCCGGTCATGCCTGGTAGCAGTTTTCCGTCATCTGTTTTCTCGGCCAGTCCGGCGATTCTGCCCGTGACCTTGCTGACCGAAATATGATTATCCTGAACCACTGCTATTCCGGCTGAGTCGTATCCCCTGTATTCCAGCTTTTTTAGCCCTTCCAACAAAATGGGGGCTGCGTTCTGCGTTCCTGTGTATCCGACGATTCCGCACATGATAATTCCTCCTTTACTCCCATTCCACCGTTGCCGGAGGCTTGGATGTAATGTCATACACAACCCGGTTGATACCGGGAACCTCTCCTGTGATTCGGTTGCTGACCCGTTCCAGAAGATCAAAGGGCAATTTCGTCCAGTCTACTGTCATAAAGTCATCTGTTGTAATACAGCGAAGGGCAATGGTATGACCGTAAGTTCGCATATCGCCCATAACACCTACGCTTCTGGTATCCGTAAGTACGGCGAAATACTGACTGGCGATATTTTTGACAGGGTGATTTTCCAGTTCCTGCCGGAAAATCCAGTCTGCTTCCCGAAGAAGATCCAGTTTGCACTTTGTGACGGAGCCGATGATCCGAACGGCAAGTCCGGGACCGGGGAAGGGCTGGCGATAAATAAGTTCTGATGGAATACCCAGTTCAAGACCGACTTTGCGAACTTCATCCTTGAACAGATCCCGCAGCGGTTCCACGATTTTTTCAAATTCCATTCGTTCCGGAAGTCCGCCTACATTGTGGTGGCTTTTGATGGTGCTGGCATTTCCGGAACCACTTTCGATCACATCTGGATAAATGGTACCTTGCACAAGAACGTCAACCTTTCCTAGCTTCCGGGCTTCTTCCTCAAAGACACGAATGAATTCTTCTCCAATGATCTTACGTTTTTGCTCCGGTTCCGAAATGCCTTCCAGTTTTTTCAGAAAGCGGTCCTCTGCATTGACACGAATCAAATTCATGTTAAATTGCCCACGGAAAATACGTTCTACCCAGTCGCCTTCCTCTTTCCGAAGCAGACCATGATCCACAAAGACACAGGTCAGATCATCTCCGATTGCTTTGTGGAGCAGAACTGCGGCAACGGCACTGTCTACGCCGCCGCTGAGTGCGCAGAGAACTTTCTTGCCGGAAAGCGCACGCTGATATCTGGAAATGCTTCTCTGGACGAAGTCCTCAAGGTTCCAGCTTCCGCGGCACTGACAGATATCAAACAGAAAGTTGTGCAGGATTTGTTTTCCATATGCTGTATGGGATACTTCCGGATGAAATTGTACACCGTACAGCTTACGGCTTTCATCACACATGGCGGCACAGGGACACTTATCTGTATGTGCAATGATACGGAAGCCACTGGGAACCTGGGAAATATAGTCGGTATGACTCATCCAGCAGAAGGAGGTATGAGGAACTCCCTGAAACAGAGTGCAGTTTTTGCTGTACAGTGCAGTTTTTCCGTATTCACTGCTACTTTGTGCACTGCTGACCTGACCGTCGGCCATAAATGCCATCAGCTGATCACCATAGCAGATTCCAAGAATAGGGATTTCCAGATTCAGAACGGCAGGATCATAGTGAGGAGACAGACTGTCGTAGACACTATTGGGGCCGCCGGTAAAAATTATGCCCTTGTATCCGGCTTCCTTGATCTCGGATACTGAGATTTGATTATAGGGTTTGATTTCCGCATAGACCTGCTGTTCCCGGACTCTGCGGGCAATCAGCTGGTTATACTGTCCTCCAAAATCCAGGACAAGGATTTTCTCTTCCATAGCAGCCTCCTTACAGATCAATCTCGGTATCGGATTTCGTAATGTCTGAAATCTGATGCCGAATTCCGGCCAGAAAACTGTCTACCTGCTCCTGACATCTTCCGATGTAAGCGGTTGGTTCCAGAACTGCCTCCATTTCGGCTTTGGTCATACCAAATTCCGGATGAGAGGAAAGGTCAGCAAGCAGATCCCATTGTTCGCCGTTTTTCATTTTGGCGGTAGCATTCATAGAGCAGATGCGAACGATTTCGTGAAGCTCCTGACGATTGCCGCCACGCTTGACACCCTCCATCATCAGATTCTCCGTGGCGATGAAGGGAAGGTATTCCCGGACGGTTTTTTCCACGATCTTTTCATTGACATGAAGTCCGTTTGTTACATTCTGAGATAGACGCAGAATGGCATCGGCACAAAGAAAACCTTCCGGCATGGAGATCCGGCGATTTGCGGAATCGTCCAGCGTCCGTTCCAGCCATTGTGCGGAGGCGGTCATGGGAGCATTCAAAGCATCTGCCATCAGATAACGGGCCAGGGAGCAAATCCTCTCGCAGCGCATGGGATTACGTTTGTAGGCCATAGCGGAGGATCCGATTTGGTTCTTTTCAAAGGGCTCTTCTATCTGCCGGTCATGCTGTAAAAGACGGATGTCGTTTGCCATCCGGTAGCAGCTCTGGGCAATGGAAGAAAGCACATTCAAAATCCGGCTGTCCAGCTTTCGGGGATAAGTCTGACCACAGACCGGATAGCATTGGGTGAAAGCAAAGTCAGCGGCGATCATGCGGTTCATTCTATCAATTTTCTGAGTATCTCCGACGAACAGCTCCAGAAAGCTGGCTTCTGTTCCGGTGGTTCCCCGGCAGCCAAGGAATTTCATGCTCCCGATGACGAAATCCAGTTCCTCCAGATCGGACAGAAAATCCTGCATCCAGAGGGTCGCCCGTTTACCCACGGTCACAAGCTGGGCGGGCTGGTAGTGGGTATAGCCCAGAGTGGGCATAGATTTATGCCGGTCAGCAAATTCTGCAAGATTGGCGACGACCTTCAAAAGCTCTTCGCGCAGGTATTTCAGACCGTCCCGGTACAGGATGATATCTGCATTATCGGTAACGTAACAGCTGGTTGCCCCCAGATGGATGATGCCTGCAGCGCAGGGGGCAGCTTTCCCATAAGCATACACATGCGCCATTACATCATGGCGGACTTCCTTTTCACGCTGAGCAGCACATGCATAGTCGATATCCTGGATATGAGCTTCCAATTCTGCCACCTGTGCGGCAGAAATTGGAAGTCCAAGCTCCATTTCCGCCTTTGCCAGTGATACCCACAGTTTTCTCCAGGTCTGAATACGCATATCGGCAGAAAAAAGTCGGAGCATATATTCGGACGAATAACGGGCACTCAGAGGGGATTCATATTTGTTTGTCATTTTGTCTCTCCTTAGCGAATGATGATGCAGTCACGCTCCGGACCAACGGAAACATAGCCGATCCGGCATCCGATCTGCTGCTCAACAAAGGTTACATAATCCTGGGCTGCTTTCGGAAGTGCCGCCCATTGACGGACCCCGCTGATATCACACTTCCAGCCATCCAGGTATTCAATGACAGGTTTGGCAGAGGAAAGCAGGGCGGGGAAGGGGAAATCGTTAGTTTCCTGACCATCCACAAGATATTTGGTGCAAACAGGAATTTTGTCCATGTAGCTCAGGATATCTAGTTTGGTCAGTGCAATATTGGTAGCTCCCTGAATCTGGACGCCATAACGGGTTGCGACAATGTCAATGGGACCGACACGGCGGGGGCGTCCGGTTTTTGCGCCGTATTCAAAACCGGCGGAGCGCAGGGCATCCGCCTCGTCCCCAAACATTTCGCACACGAAAGGGCCTTCGCCAACACAGGTGGAGTATGCCTTGACAACACCGATTACCTCATTGATTCTTGCAGAGGGCAGACCGGAACCGACAGGGGCATAGGCGCTGATGGCGTTGGAGGAGGTGGTATAAGGATAAATACCGTAGTCCAGATCCCGAAGGGCACCGAGCTGGGCTTCAAACAGGATATTCTTGCCATCATTCTGGGCTTTTCGCAGAATCAGACCGGTGTCGCAGATAAACGGCTTGATTCTTTCACACCAGGTATCAAACCACTCGTTGATATCGGATACCGTCATGGGTTCTTTGCCGTAGACTCCGGCAATTGTCAGATTCTTCCATTCCAAAAGGTCTGCCAGATGCTCCTTCAGATGCTCCGGATGCAGAAGCTCTCCTGCCATAATGGTTTTCTTCTGGTATTTGTCAGAGTAGAAGGGGGCAATGCCCTGTTTGGTGGAACCGTATTTTTTGTCTTTCAGCCGGGTTTCCTCCAGCTCGTCCAGTTGCCGGTGCCAGGGAAGCAGCAATGATGCGCGGTCGCTGATTTTGAGGTTATCAGGTGTAATAGAGACACCCTTGCTGCGAACATCCTCAATTTCTTTCCAAAGATTCTCCGGATCCAGCGCAACACCATTACCAAGAACGTTGATAACCCCTTTGCGGAAGATGCCGGAAGGGAGCAGATGCAGGGCAAATTTTCCATATTCATTGATGACGGTGTGACCTGCGTT
>JBGVKN010000009.1:0-1867 GCA_045123795.1 Faecousia sp.
TGCCCGACTGGATATACATTGTTTATATGAGTTTTATGTCGCAGTCATGGCGCATCATCAGCATCTCGGAATATCCCTGGGACGACGAGGTGGTCATCACCATGCAGCGAATGCTCGGGTAAACTTGAAACACATTTTTCCAAGGAAAGTATATGGCAAAGAATGGTAATGACATACTGGTCTATATGAATGGCGTGGCGATAGCGTCAGCACGTTCGGCAGAGGTGCGCGTGGATGGCGAGCTTCTCGAGGTGGCAAGCCCGACGCAGGGCGACTGGCGCGAGTTCCTGGCAGGACGCAAGGAGTGGGACGTGCAGGTGGGCTACCTGGTGGTGGCCAACGCTGACCTGGCAAAGCTCATCCAGGTGAACCAAAAGGTGCAGCTGATCATCAACGGACGCACCTCAGGAGACACCCCGGGACTGATAGGCTCTGCATTCATCAAGACGGCCAAGCAGACCTACACCCGCGGCTCGCTCATCCAGGGCTCGTTCGCCTTCAAAGGCAGTGGACCACTGTGGCTGACTCAGGACTAACCAAAACGACTGAAAGATGGCAATGAACGGTAACAAGATCATACTGATGAAGAATGGCGTGGCAATGGGTGCCGTCGTATCGCACGACGTGCAGGCCGAAGGCGACCAGCTGGAGGTGGCCAGCAACGTTGACGGTCAGTACCGCGAATACATCCGTGGTCCGAAAACGTGGGCCATGACAGCCACATGCCTGGTCATCTCGTCAGCCATCTTCGCCAGCATGATACAGGCCGGGCAGACGTTCTCGATGAAGAGCTGTGACCGCCTGGACCGTGTCAACGTCCACGGAAGGGCAAAGCTGGAAGAGTGCCGCATCACCGCCACACGCGGCCATCTGGTAGAGGGCTACTTCAAGTTCCACGGCATCGACTACCTCTTCGCACGAATGCAGGGCGGTGGCGACTTCAACAACGACTTCAACAACGACTTCTATATAGGTTAGACACATGGCATACGACAGCTTAAAGAACCTTATCCGCCAATACATCAAGACCAACGGCGAGCAGGAAATCACGGGACAGATCATGCAGAACGTCCTGATAGAGATGGTGAACCAATACCCGTCCACCGATGGCGTCATCCGTGCCACATTGTCTAACCTGGCCAATGGTGACATCCTGATATACGACAGCGTAGGCACCTGGGTGAACACTCCCCTTGCCTCGTTCTTCAACGGCTATGCCACGAAGCTGTGGGTAAACCAGCAGGGCTACGTTACCAGCAGTGCACTGGCCGGTTACATCCACCCCACCATCACCGACCTGGCAAATGGCGACATACTGATCTGGGACAGCGTGGGTGCCTGGGTAAATACCAGCCTAAATACAACTGTTTCAGGCTTCGGCTACGTGAAAAGTACCGGCAGCGTCGCTTACGCCACCAGTGCAGGTTCTGCCAACATCCTGGGCCACAGCGTGTACGAAAACCCCGCACACGCCCTCACCAACGGCGATATGCTGGTGTATGATAGTGGAACAGGATGGACTAACGTCGAGACGTCATCTATCCTTTCGGGGTATGCCACGCAATCGTGGGTGAACCAGCAAGGCTTCCTGACTTCATCCGCACTCAATGGATACATCCACCCAACTCTCACCAATCTCGCTAATGGCGACATCCTCATATATGATAGTGTTGGTGCGTGGGTAAATGCCAGCCTTGACACTACCATTGCAGGGTTTGGGTATATTACCAGCAGTGCGCTGAGTGAGTATGCCACGAAGTCGTGGACACTTTCAAACTACCATGTAAATGTAGGATCATATGTTTCAGGTGATACTAAAGTAATGTATCTCGGAGAAGTTGTTCTTGAAAGTTATAATAGTATATCT
>JBGVKN010000010.1:0-10437 GCA_045123795.1 Faecousia sp.
TTTTGAGCTGTATATTCTTTATGAATACGTTCTGTTTCCGTAAAATAACCAACGCATCGAAGTGTTTTAGGTTTTTGGGAGGGTCAAGACCCTCCCCTACGGAATTCGTGTCCTAACCCTGTAAACAACAATTTATCTTACCAATCATTCCTGAAACAAGTTTGTAGACAAATAGCGGTCGCCGGTGTCGGGAAGCAGGACGACGATGGTCTTTCCCTCGTTTTCCGGCTCTTTCGCCAGTTGCAGTGCGGCGTGGAGGGCTGCGCCGGAGGAAATACCAACCAGAACACCCTCGGTTTTTCCCAGATTTCTTGCGGCGGTATAAGCCTGCTCCTCGGTGACGGTGATGATCCGGTCGTAAACGGCCGTATCCAAAACCTTGGGAACAAAGCCTGCGCCGATGCCCTGCAAGCCATGCTTGCCCGCCTGACCGCCGGACAGCACCGCTGAGCCCGCTGGCTCGATGCCTACCACCTGCACGTTGGGGTTCTGGGCTTTCAGGAACCGGCCTGTGCCGGTGATGGTGCCGCCGGTGCCGATGCCGGCTACGAAAATATCCACTTTGCCATCGGTGTCTGTCCAGATTTCCGGGCCGGTGGTGTCGAAATGGGCTTGGGCATTGGCGGGATTATCAAACTGACCGGGGATAAAGCTGCCGGGCAGCTCCTTTGCCAGCGCCTCGGCTTTGGCGATGGCGCCGGACATCCCTTGGGCGCCGGGGGTCAGCACCACCTCTGCACCGTAGGCCTGCATCAAAACGATCCGCTCCCGGCTCATGGAATCGGGCATGACGATGATGGCTCGATAGCCCCGGGCGGCGGCGACGGCGGCAAGGCCGATGCCCGTATTGCCGGAGGTAGGCTCAATGATGACGCTGCCCTTTTTCAGCACTCCACGGCTTTCTGCATCCTCGATCATGGCCTTCGCCACCCGGTCTTTCACAGAACCGGCGGGGTTCAGATATTCCAGCTTTGCCAGCACAGTAGCTTTCAGATTCTCGGAACGTTCCAGATTGGAAAGCTCCAGCAGAGGGGTGCGGCCAATAAGTTCGTCAACAGAGCGACAAATGTTTCCCATAAAAATACTCCTTTTCGATTGACACAATTGGGGTGGGTGTGGTATAAAACATAGTAAACGTGTAGGGAGGTTTTATTATGACCCAGTTTGAACAGCAGATCGAGGGTGTGGTGGATCAGATTTTGGCTGATTACCGCCAGAACCGTGACATCGATCAGATGGATATTTTCCGCCATCCGGACAAGGATGTGGTGGTGGAGTTGATCGGCAAGCTGCGCCGGATCATTTTCCCCGGCTATTTCCGGGATAAGAATTATCATATTTATAACGCCAAGCACAGTTTGTCTATGCTGATTGACGATGTGATGTTCAACCTGACCCGGCAGATCACCTTGGTGCTGCAGGGAGGCGGCGTGGCTCCTGCCGAGGCGGAGGCCCAGGCGCAGGAAATGTGTGTGGCATTTTTCCAGCGTATCCCGGCTGTTCGTGCTATGGTGGATACGGACTTGCAGGCGGCCTACGATGGTGACCCGGCAGCCACCGGCAAGGATGAGGTGGTTTATTCCTATCCCGGTCTGTTTGCCATTACGGTGTACCGGCTGGCTCATGTGCTGTATGAGCTGAAGGTGCCCATGCTGCCCAGAATGATGACAGAGCACGCTCACAGCGTCACAGGTATTGACATTCACCCCGGTGCTACCGTGGGGAAGTATTTCTTCATCGACCACGGCACGGGCATCGTTATTGGTGAAACAACCATCATCGGTGAAAATGTGAAGGTCTATCAGGGTGTGACCCTTGGCGCTTTGTCTACCCGTGGCGGGCAGAGCCTGCGTGGCGTGCGCCGTCATCCTACCATTGAAGACAATGTGACCATTTACGCCGGTGCGTCCATTCTGGGCGGCGAAACAGTCATTGGACGGGGCTGTGTTATTGGTTCCAACGCCTTCATCACCCGCTCCATTGCCCCCGGTACCACTGTGAGCATCAAAAATCAGGAATTGCAGTTTAAGACCCGGGTAACTCCGGAGCAGCTGACCATCATTTCAAAAGATCCCGAATAACCGTACTGGCCAGCAGCAATCCGGCTGCGCCGGGCACAAAGGCGGTGCTGCCGGGGATGGTTCGTTTGCCCAAGGCGGCGGCTTCCTCCTCGGCTCCCACGGGTGTGAGCGCTTCTTCCGTGGAGTAGACCACCTTCAGGTGGTTGATGCCACGCTTGCGCAGTTCCTTGCGCATGATCCGAGCCAGGGGGCACACGGTGGTTTTAGAGATGTCCGTCACCTCCAGCTTAGAGGGGTCCAGCTTGTTGCCGGTGCCCATGCAGCTGATGACGGGCACGTTGGCGGCTATGGCGTTTTGGATGATGCACAGCTTGCCGGTGACGGTGTCGATGGCATCGATGATATAGTCGTAAACAGAAAAATCGAATTGATCCGCTGTGTCCGGGGTATAGAAAACCGGGTGGGCATTGACCACAGCGTCAGGATTGATGGAGTGGATGCGCTTTTTTGCCGCATCCACTTTTTTTGCGCCGATGGTGTCGTGGGTGGCGATGATCTGACGGTTCAGGTTGGTCAGGCTGATGGTGTCGTGGTCAAATAGATCCAGCGTGCCGATGCCGCTGCGAGCCAGCGCCTCCACGGTATAGCCGCCCACGCCGCCAATGCCGAATACAGCCACTCGGGCATTGTGAAGCCGCTCCATGGCGGCATTACCCAGCAGCAGCTCTGTGCGGGAAAATTGAGATTCCATAGGGTATCCTCCCTGAAAATGTTGACACGATTATACCACAGTGGGTATGGAATGTAAACGGAAAATAAGACCAGAAAAGGACGCAAAAACCGGGAGCAACAGCTCCCGGTGTATCATTTTCGCTTTCTCCAGAATTTCAGCCGAGGCACAATGGTCATCAGCAGATGACGCACCGGCAGAAGCCACATCCATAGGTGTTGGTATAGCCACCACCGGAGCATTCCGGGGCGGTTCACCTTTCCACGGACGAGAGCCGAGGTGACCCGGGCGTGGATCATATCCCGGCTGGGCAGATACTCCAGCTCCTGCTGGGCATCGCCGACGATGAAGAAACCGCCATCGGGAAGAACCTTTTGCACCCGGTGCAGAATATAGCGTCCGTTGCAGCGGGTGTACAGCACAATATCGCCCCGCTTGATGGGACTGTCCGGCACATCCAGATAGACGGTGTCGCCATCGTGAAGGAAGGGAACCATGCTGTTTCCGGCTACAGGCACGGCCACATGACGTTGACCGTTACGCAAAAGGTCGCAGACCATATCCAGAAACGCCTGCGTATCCAAAACATGGGACATGGCTGTAACCTCCTGTATTAATCAATGATATCGTACTGTCGTAGCAGTTCGATGCGCTGGGAGCCGATACGCAGCACATCAGAGGCGCTGCTGTTCTGCTCGGTGATGGTTTCCTTGGCGTAACCGACGATCCGGCTGGCCCATGCCACCGGCAGCAGGAAGGGCATTCTGCGAAGATAAGGGAATTTACCTTCCATATTTCTAACCGGGGGGAAGATGGTGCGCAGGACATTGCCATCGGAGTGCTTGCCTTTTTTATCTGCGGAAACGGCGTTTAAGGTCATGTTACTGCTGTGCATCCGGCTGCGTTCAGAGTAGCCGTAGATGCCGCCCCGGAGCATATCCTGTAAAAGTTCGTCCGGATTGACCTGCAGTTTGCGCCATGCATGAGGATAGCAGGCCTTTTCCGGGGAGAAAACCAAATACTTTTCGCCAATGGCAAACAGAGCCGCAGCGAATTTATCTGCCCGCAGACCCTTACATTTGGTCAGTACATAATCCCAGTCGATGCTTTCGCCGTAGGTGTTGGCAAAGAGAACCATGTCACAGACCTGACGGATGCCGAAGCCACTGTGCAGGAAGTGCTTGAAGGCGTGCAGAATCAGGTAGAGTAGATGATCGGTGTGGTTCAGCGTCGCCACGGGATCGCCCTGTACGTCGATCTCCACCAGCCGGTCAAAGCAACCCTCAAAGAAGCGGTTGCAGTCGCTGAAAATGTCGGAATCCTGAGAAAATAAGGTTTTATGAAGCTCGATATACAGGGGACTGTCATCCCGGCTGTAGGGAACTTCGTAGCTGTCCAGACTGGAGGTGCCGGGTTCCATGCCAAAGCTGATCATGGCTTTGTGGCATTCTTTAAACTGATGCTCGCCGCACAGCACATCTTCATCGCCTGACACCCGATAATCCGGACGAGGATACAGATTGCGGCAGACGATGCCTTTGACCACCAGAGGGGTAACGCCGTTTTGCCGAAGATGGCGGTTCAGTCGCAGAAAATCCTCGGTTTTGATAGCTTGGGTCATGACAGCTTGAACTGTGGTTCGTTTGCACTGCATAAACAGAACGCCGTCCATATTGGTGGTGGCAGAGCAGGAATAGATCGCTTCAAAAATCAGCGGCAGGACATGGTGCTCCTGAGAGAGCCGCACAACGTCAAACATCTGCTCCGGGGTCACATCAACGCCCCAGTTGACCTGTCGGTCTTCCAATGCCGCACGCAGGGCTTCCAAAAACAGAGCGTCAATTTGTTCCATATCCTCACCTCCTGAAGTTTATTGAATGTATATTATACCACGCCATTCGCCGTTTGCCAACTGATTTGTGAAAATTATGTGAATGGTGCGATAAATTGTTGTTTACGGCAGTAAGAGATAGCACAGCAACCTCGGCCCCCTCTCTGAGGGGGCTGGCGAAAATCTCTGATTTTCGACTGGGGGAGTGTCCTGCGTTAGATGCATCGCCATAACGGCACTCCCTCCGTCACGCCGTTCGGCGTGCCACCTCCCTCAGAGAGGGAGGCAAGTCGGCTTCGCCGCAATCCTTGTAAACAACAATTTATCTTCCCATCCCCGAAAAAATCAGGCGGCTGCCGGTGTGGCAGCCGCCTGATTGCTTAGTCCTCGAAGATCAGAATATCCTTGTACTTTTCCTTGAAGATGTCGTAGACTTCGTTCAGGAGCTTGTCATCGTTAACGGACAGGTAGTTCTCATTCTCCTCGTCCACGGGCTCGATCTCCAGAATGACCACCTCGCCGTTTTCATCCTCGGCGGGCAGCAGGATCAGGTACTCCTTGCCCTTGTACTCGATGACGTCCAGATACTCAAAGACGGTTTCTACACCGTTCTCGTCGGTCAGGGACAGCAGGTTGCTTTCTTCCTCTTCAGGAATCAGGTTCTCGTTATTTTCCATTGGTTTATCCTCCCAAAAATTATGCCAGATAGATGGCCTTGCAGGCCAGATAAGTGTGGTAGCAGTCTAGTTTGCTGACCAGCTCCAGA
Organism: Faecousia sp.; assembly: GCA_045123795.1. GTDB lineage: Bacteria > Bacillota > Clostridia > Oscillospirales > Oscillospiraceae > Faecousia. The sequence continues at coordinate 5,349 of JBGVKN010000010.1, forward strand.
GGAGCGTGCATGCTCAGCACAGGAACGCCTGCGTCCACAGTGACGATGTTGCGGTTTGCCATATAGGCTGCCACGGTGCCGCCGCCGCCCTGATCCACCTTGCCCAGCGTGGCGATCTGCCACAGGACACCGGCGTTGTCCAGTGTGGTGCGTACATGACCCATGGCTTCAGCGGAAGCGTCGGATGCGCCGCCCTTGCCACGGGAGCCGGTATATTTGCAGATGGCGATGCCATAATTGAGCTGAGAGTTGTTCCGGCGGTCGCTGACCTCGGGGAAGTTGGGGTCAAAGGCGTTGGAAACGTCAGCAGACAGGCAGAAGGAATTGGCGAAGCAGTCCTCCAGCCGGACACCCTGCGCCACGCACAGATTGTCCATGAAATGCTCAAAATAGTGGCTCTGCATACCGGAAATACCTACGGAACCGATCTCCTCCTTGTCCGCCAGAATGCAAACGGCGGTCTTGGTGGGGGTGGGGATGTGGAACAGGGCTTCCAGCTCGGCGTAGGCGCAGACCCGGTCGTCGTGACCGTAGGCGGCAATCAGGCTGCGATCCAGACCCACCTCACGGCATTTGCCGGCAGGCACAATGGTCAGCTCAGCGGACAGGAAGTCGGCCTCGATGATGCCGTACTTTTCGTTCAGGATTTTCATAATGTGCAGCTTCACCAGATCGCTGCCCTCGCCCTCCAGAGGCTCGGTGCCAAGGATCACGTTGAGCTGCTCACCGGCGATGCCCTCAGCCATGGTCTTCTTCATCTGGTCAGCCGCCAGATGGGGCAGCAGGTCGGAAACCATCAGCACCGGGTCGTTGTCATCCTCGCCGATGGTGATATCGATGATGCTGCCGTCCTTGCGGTACACAACACCATGCAGCGCCAGGGGCACAGTGACCCACTGATACTTCTTGATGCCGCCGTAGTAATGGGTCTTGAAGAGGGCAATCTCGGAATCCTCGTACAGGGGATTGGGCTTCACATCCATCCGGGGGGAGTCCACATGGGCGGCGCAGATGTTGGCACCGTTCGCCAGAGATTCGGTGCCGATGACAGCCAGTGCAATGGCCTTGCCGTGGCAGTTGTAGTAGATCTTATCGCCGGGATTGACGGACATACCGGGCTTAAATGCCACAAAGCCGTTCTTTTCCGCAGCGGCGATGGCCCAAGCAGTGGCTTCCCGCTCGGTTTTGCAGGCATCCATGAAAGCGGCGTAGCGCTTGCAGTAGTCATTCATTTCAGTGCGCTGCTGGGCGGTCAGAGTGGCGTAGCCATTCTTGGGATGCGCCAGCAATGCTTCACGCAGTTCTTCGTTGGTCATAGTCGTTCTCCTTTTGCATCGTTTATGCTTTCATTATACCCAACTCTTTGAAAAAAGCAAGGCATTTCGATCTGAAAATATCGATATTGCCGCTGTTTTCCAAAATAAAGTTGCATTTCTCCCGAAACCAATCGTCCTTGGGCTGGGCGTCGATGCGGCTTTTGGCATAGTCTGCGGAAATGCCGTCCCGCTCCATCAACCGCTGCAGGCGTATATCTGCCGGTGCGATCACGGCCACGGTCACATCGCAAAGCCCAGCCAGTCCGCTTTCAAACAGTCTAATGGCATCGATGGCGGCAAGGGCGGGCTTGCGCTCCAGCCGCCGAAGAACTTCGGCATGAATGGCGGTGTGGGTAATTATGTTTAAATCTTGCAAGGCTTTTTCGTCCGAAAAAACAATAGAACCCAGCTTTTTGCGTTGCAAAACTCCATTTTCCACCGTTCCGGGAAAGCGGTGTTCAATGTCAGCCAGCAAGGAAGTGTCAGTTTTCAGAAGGTGATGGTAAATGGCATCGCAGTCCAGCACTTCGGCTCCCACATTTCTCAGTTCTGCCAGCAGAGTGGTTTTGCCACTGCCGGTGCCGCCGGTGATTCCGATGATCATACTTCCTCCTCCGCATCCACGATGTGGAAGGCTGCGGCTTTTTTTAGCCGGTTTTGCACGGCGTAGGCAACACCACCGCCCACGGGGCAACGGGCGTAGACCTGATGAATCGTGGGATCATCCAGCTCGCGTAGTGCGGCGAATAGACCGGCGGACAAAGTGTTTACATCGGCCTCCTGCCCGTAGGACAGGGGAGCGCAGCCCTCGTAGAGGGGCAATTCTTCTTCAAAACAAAGTACCCGATCGCCGGGCTCAAAATGGCTGCGGATATACGCTGCTGCCTTTTCCCGACTGCCGGACACGATGACCACCGGCTCTTGGGGGGCGTAGTGGCGGTATTTCATGCCGGGGGCCTTGACCACCTCGTCCTTGGAAACCTCGTCGGTGACGGCCTTATCCACCACCAGATCACCCAGCACGGTGATCAATTCCTCGGGGCCGATGCCACCGGGGCGCAGGAGCCGGGGACGCTCCTCGGTCAGATCCACGATGGTGCTTTCTACACCAACTCGGCAGGGGCCGCCGTCCACGATCATGTCGATCTTGCCGTCGTGGTCGTGGAGTACGTGTTCTGCGGTGGTGGTGGAGGGCTTGCCGGAAATATTGGCGCTGGGGGCAGCGATGGGTACCCCGGCCAGACGGATGATTTCCCGGGCGGCATCGTGATCGGGGCAACGGACAGCCACGGTGGAAAGACCGCCGGTGGTGCGCTTGGGGACGCACTCCTTGGCAGGCAGCACGATGGTCAGAGGGCCAGGCCAGAAAGCTTCTGCCAGATCATAAGCCTTTTGGGGAATGTGGTGGCAGAATAGCTCGATCTGCTCCGGGCCGGAAATGTGGAGAATCAGGGGGTTGTCCTGAGGACGGCCCTTGGCTTCAAATATTTTGGCTACGGCATTTTCGTCCAGACCGTTGGCACCAAGGCCGTAGACGGTTTCCGTGGGGATGGCGACCAAGCCGCCCTTTTTGATAATTTCCGCTGCAAGAACGGGAGTTTGCCCATCGTTGGCAGATAAATACAAAGTTTTCATGTCCATTACCTCCTTTGCCTTGGTTGGTAAGATAAATTGTTGTTTAGCAGATTACCGGCGCACCAAAAAAGAAGTATGTCATTGCGAGCCAGTGCGCACACTGGCGTGGCAATCTCACGGATTTTCCGACATTTTGGATGCTAGTTGTAACATTTCCACATCGCCGTGGGGGATTGCCACACCAGTGACATCGGTCACTGGTTCGCAATGACAGATTGTCTAAACAACAATTTATCTTACAAACCACGGTGAAAATGGGAGCAGCCGGGGCTGCTCCCATTTAATCAATTACACAGTGGGCTGGTTAGCAGCCTCGATGATCTTGACGAACTTCTCGGGAACCAGAGAAGCACCGCCGATCAGGCCGCCGTCGATGTCGGGCTGAGCCAGCAGCTCGTAAGCGTTCTTCTCGTTCATGGAGCCGCCGTACAGGATGGAGATGGCACGGGCGTTCTTGGAGCTGTACAGCTTACGAACGACGGTACGGATCATCTCACAGACTTCCTCAGCCTGCTCGGGGGTAGCGGTCAGGCCGGTGCCGATGGCCCAGATGGGCTCGTAGGCGATGATGACCTTGCGGATCTTCTCCTCGGGAACGCCAGCCAGACCCAGCTTGATCTGCATGGTGATCCACTCAGCGGTGATGCCGCTCTCACGCTGCTCCAGGCTCTCGCCGCAGCACATGATGGGGGTCAGGCCGGCATCCAGAGCGGCCAGAACCTTTGCATTGACATCAGCGTCAGTCTCGCCCATGGCACGGCGCTCGGAGTGGCCGATGATGACGTACTTGCAGCCGGCATCAACCAGCATGTTGGTAGCGATCTCGCCGGTGTAAGCGCCGGAAGCGTTGGCGTTGCAGTTCTCAGCGCCGATGCCCACACGGGTCTCACGCATGGCGCGGACAGCAGCGGGGATGCAGACGGCGGGAACGCACAGGGCAACGTCGCACCAGCGGCCCTTGGGCATGATGGACTTGAAGGCAGTCATGAATTCCTTGGTCTCGCTGGGGGTCTTGTTCATTTTCCAGTTACCGGCAATGACGGTCTTACGATACTTTCTGTTCATTTTTCTGATTCTCCTTAGATATGTGTACATCGGTAAACGATGTGGTTTGACATGGTGAGTCCGGCCGGGGAGACCCGGCCGGATCGGGTAGGTTTTATGAATTACTTATCCTGCAGACAAGCAATGCCGGGCAATTCCAAGCCTTCCAGGAACTCCAGAGAAGCGCCGCCGCCGGTGGAGATGTGGGTGATCTCGTTAGCGAAGCCCAGCTGCTCGCAAGCTGCAGCGCTGTCGCCGCCGCCAACGATGGTGATGGCCTCGGAGTCAGCCAGAGCCTGAGCCACAGCGATGGTGCCCTTTGCCAGAGTGGGGTTCTCGAACACGCCCATGGGGCCGTTCCAAACAACAGTCTTGGCGTTCTTGGCAGCGTCAGCGAACAGAGCACGGGTCTTCTCGCCGATGTCCAGACCCATCTTGTCAGCGGGGATGGCGGAGGAGTCAACAGTCTCAACAGCGATCTCGCCGTCGATGGGGTTGGGGAACTCGGCAGCCACGACAGTGTCGATGGGCAGCAGCAGGTTCACGCCCTTGGCCTCGGCCTTAGCCATCATTTCCTTGCAGTAGTCGATCTTCTCAGCGTCCAGCAGGGAGGTGCCCACGCCGTAGCCCTTAGCGGCCAGGAAGGTGTAAGCCATGCCACCTCCGATGATCAGGGTGTCGACCTTCTCCAGCAGGTTGTTGATAACGTTCAGCTTGTCGGAAACCTTAGCGCCGCCCAGGATAGCGACGAAGGGACGCTCGGGGTTGGCCAGAGCCTTGCCCATGATGGAAACTTCCTTCTGGACCAGGTAGCCGCAGACAGCGGGCAGGTGGTCAGCGACACCGGCGGTGGAAGAGTGAGCACGGTGAGCGGTACCGAATGCATCGTTGACAAAAATATCGGCCAGATCAGCCAGAGCCTTGCTCAGCTCGGGATCGTTCTTGGTCTCGCCCTTGATGTAACGGGTGTTCTCCAGCAGCATGACATCGCCGTTCTGAAGTTGAGCAGCCTTAGCCTTGGAGTCCTCGCCGGCAACGTCGGATGCCATGATGACTTCCTTGCCCAGCAGCTCGCTGAGGCGTGCAGCAACGAT
>JBGVKN010000011.1:0-1501 GCA_045123795.1 Faecousia sp.
ATCCAGGAACTTCATATGTACGATGTTCTCCGGGCAGACCGCTGCATCAGTGTCAACTCTCTGGAAGCCAGAGTACCCTTTGGCGATCTGGATTTTGTGAAATATGTTATGGCCATTGATCCGGAAATGAAGCTGAATAAGTATGGAAAGGGCAAGTACCTGCTGCGCCATGCTTTTGAAGGCCTTGACTATCTGCCTGATGAAATCCTTTGGCGTGAAAAGGCGGCTTTCTCTGATGCGGTGGGACATTCTATGGTGGACTATCTGAAAGCCTTTGCGGAAAAATATGTTACCGATGCAGAATTTGAAACGGAATGTAAGGAATATGACCATGCTCGTCCTTTTACCAAGGAATCCCTGCTCTACCGGGAGCTGTTTGAAAAGTACTATCCGGATCAAAGTCAAATGATCATCGACTTCTGGATGCCTAACAAGGATTGGGAAGGCTGCAATGTGAATGACCCGTCTGCCCGTGTTCTGTCCAACTACGGCGCAAGCGGAATGTAAATAAGGAGGAACTATCCATGGAAAAGAAAGAACAGCTTTATGAAGGCAAGGCCAAGAAGGTCTTTGCCACCGACGATCCGGAACTGCTGATCGTATCCTACAAGGACGATGCAACTGCCTTCAACGGTCTGAAAAAGGGCACCATCGCCGGAAAGGGCATTATCAACAATCAGATGAGCAACCGACTGATGATGCTGCTGGAAAAACAGGGTGTCCCCACGCATTTTGTCAAGGAGCTGAACCAGCGGGAAACGCTGGTAAAAAAGGTGAAAATCGTACCGCTGGAGGTGATCGTTCGCAACATTGCCGCCGGTTCCTTCTCCAAACACTACGGTGTAGAGGAAGGCGTGGTTTTCGACAAGCCTACCATTGAATTTTCCTATAAAAATGATGCACTGGGCGATCCGCTGCTGAATTTCCATCACGCACTGGCCCTGAAGGTCGCCACTTACCGGGAATTACAGACCATCGAGCGGTACGCCATGCGGATCAATGGAATCCTGCAGGAATTCTGGGCTACCTGCGGCGTAACCCTCGTGGATTTCAAGATGGAATTTGGCAGGCTCGCAGACGGCTCTATTGTCCTGGCAGATGAGATCAGTCCTGACACCTGCCGCCTGTGGGATTCCGACACCCACGAAAAATTGGACAAGGATCGTTTTCGGCGGGATCTGGGTGGCGTAGAAGATGCCTATGCCGAGATCATGCGCCGTCTGGAATCACATCTGTAAGGAGGCAACCAATGGGAAACACTGCTATTGTTGGAATCAACTGGGGTGACGAGGGAAAGGGCCGGATGGTGGATCTTTTGACCGAAGATTACGACATCGTTGTCCGTTACCAGGGTGGCGGTAACGCAGGTCACACCGTCATCAATGAATATGGAAAATTTGCCCTGCATCTGCTCCCTTCCGGCATCTTCCGCAAAGGGGTTATCAACGTTCTTGGTAATGGTGTTGCGCTGGATCCGGAGAATCTTTGGAAAGAAATTGAG
>JBGVKN010000012.1:0-3665 GCA_045123795.1 Faecousia sp.
GTCAAGAACAGGTTTGGATTCCCATTTCTTACTGCGGCTGACCTGCATGATCGTTTCCTTGACTGTTCCCCGGAGGGCTTCGTCCTTGCACCGCTTCGACCAGAGAATCTGTTTTTCCACCACCGGGATATAGACCACATGAAGGTGGTAGTGGTACACATCCTCGCCAAGAGCTTCCGACATTGCCCGGTTGCGCTCATCGGCGTGCATGACAGCAGAGAGAATATACTGCTCACCGCCTACAACCTCCACGGCGGCTTTATAGGCATCAGCGTAGAACTGTTTGGCAAATACATAGCCGCCGTGATTATAGAAGTAAGCGGAGTTCACATCGAATACCAGCTCACCGTATTTCACGGCATCCGCTTTCAGACCTCTGGTGGAGATCACCTTGTCCTGTTCCATCTGCGTAAACATTTCTTCATATCCGGCTGTCGGTTCTTTGAAATGAATGTTCAGAGAAGAACGCTCCGGCACGATGTCCTGATTGCTGTAACTGTCTTTTTCCCGTTCATTGTGTTCCTGCACCTTTGCCAGATCATCGGCAGTTTCAATGTCCTGATGGCGGGCAACGGTGCGGTCAATTCCATCATTTCTTGCCATGGGTCATGCTCCTTTCCGAGAGGATTTGCGAGGGACGAGGGGCTTTCGAGAGGCACTTTTTCAAAGTGTAATAACCCACTATTACACTTTCATCCATACTGGCTGCAAAGTGCCGTGGGCTCTCCGAGGGCTCCTCCGGAGAGGGGGTGCGGTCACTGCGGTGACCTCTGCTGTCCAGCTCGAAAAATGCCCTCTGCCTTTTTCTCTTGTCCAGCCTGTCTGCCAGCGGAATTGCACCACAATCCCTTGCAGACAGCGGCAGCGAACAATCCGCAGTTTTGCCGATTGTATTCACTGCCAGTCCATAGGAAGCACTGCGGCACTTCCTATGGGGACGGGAGCTGCGAGGGGATAAGATACGCCGCATCATCGCTCCCTCCGTTTCTGCCACACGATGTCATAGCCCAGCACATCGGCAAGCTCAATGACCTCCTTGTAGCGGATGCTCTCTCTTTGGAGCTTTGCAGAAAGGTTGGATACGCTGTCCGACCAGTCGTGTTCCTCCGCCAGTCTGTCCACAACCTCCTGCATGGTAAATCCGGCACGGACGATCTGTGCCTTGATTTCATTTCGTACATTACTCATATTGAAAAACCTCCATAATTTTGTTCATGAAAAAGCGAAGCAGCTGCGCCCATTGGCGTGTCCGCTTCGCTGTACCGTGTAATATCTGATTTTCATAAAATGCGATAGAAATACCGCCTGTGATGTCCTGCACATAAGCACCCCTAACCCATTTCACTGTTTTGTGTGCTTTGGTCTGTAACAGTGAAAACAGCCATGATTTCGCAAAGGCTGTTCACTGTCCAGAGAAGCACTGTTTCGCAAAATGATTTCGCCCTGCGGTCAAAATTTTTGCTGTTTCCATTACCATTGATTTTCTATCCCCTAAAATAAGGGGGCTGCGGATGCTCCCAAGATAGAAAAACGATAGTAAGTGAAAAGTACGTGTACCAAGTGTACGATTGACACTCGGCTCCATCCGGTACGGATGGTACACGTATTTCTGAGTTACTGCTGTTTTTACAGAAACGGTCTTTGCAGAAGTTCAATGCCCACAAACCCTCTGGCAAATCGCCCGCCGCCGATGTTGACCTTGTTGGTGTATTCAAGGTTATAGCGGCTTTCATTCTGCTTTAGGAAGGAACCGAAGCTCTTTTGGGAAAGGCTGTTCAGGGCGTTATCATCACACCACTGCTTGTAAACAGCGTACAGGTTTTTGGAGCTTGCTTCATAATCCGCACGGAAGCGGATATATCCCTCGGAAGCCAGAAAATCAATGATGTTGTTTCCGTCAGAAACGGCATCGTTCAGATTGTCCAAAGCCGACTGGCTCAGGGTAAATCGGAAATCATTTGCAATCAGGCGGTGCAGTCCCTCCAACGCCCAGAGGAAGATGCCCTCTGCTTCGGCAGTCATCTTTTCCGCAATATAGGGATCGTCTTTTCTGTTTGGGTCTTTCTCCTTGGTTGTCAAAATGATCTGTCTGCGGAAGAAGCCCACACTCCGGTCATGGAGGGCTTGCAGGACACCGTTCCCAAGTCCGATGAACCGCACATACAAATCTCCCTGATAGCTTTGTTGTCGCTTTCTCTCCAAATCCATGGGCAGCTCTGCGGTGATAATCGCCTTGATATTGTTGGTCTGGGGCAGCGCTTCCAGCTTCATATCATCGTCCAGCATCAAAAGCTCATGTTCCAAGTCGGCACGGGCAAAGTTGCTTGTCTCCACCTTTGCCACGCTTCCGGTTTTCATGTTGGTTCCCAACAGCGCACGAAGAACAACGCCGATCCGGCTCTTGCCTTCGCCGCCCTTTCCCGTCAGCATGAGCATCTTCTGACCTTTGGTGGAGGGGATGAAGCAATAGCCGATAAATTCCTGTAAGGTCAGAATGTCCTCCGGCTCCAAAAGCTGGGACAAAAAATGCAGCCATGTGACTGGCTGCGGAGCTTCCGGATGATAGGCGACGGGTAAGCGATTGCGGCAGTAATCTTTTTCCGTGCTGAATGTGCCATCCAAATGATAGGTGCCGTTTGCCACATGGATGCGGTCTTGATACAGGAGAAGATCGGCAGCACAGCACTCCATTCGCATTACATCCAGAAGATTTGTGACCCTTTTTGCAATGTTGCTGGTCACATAGGGCTTGATACGGTCATAGATTTCTTTTTTCAGCCTGTTTTCATCGTTCACAATGCCGTTTACCGTGAAAAAGGTTCCGTTTACCGTAATCATGGGATAGTCCCTGAGAAATTCTTCACAGAAAATGACTTCGTTGATTGCTTTACCGTCAAACCATACCGCAATATCAGCGGATGGGTTCTGTGCTGCTTCTTTGCTCATGGGGCAGTACCTCCTTTTTCTTTCGTGCCACATAGTCCTGAAGAAAAGCAATCTTGCCCTCCTTCATCATCCCGTCCACCACGGCACCCCGTTCTTCCAGAGTGCCTACGGTCAGGATGTCAGCCAGATATTCCATGTGGTCGAGCATCTGGCAGGCTTCCACGAAACGGTCATCCAGCTTGTCCTCCGGCGTTCTGGGCGCATACCGCACCTTCCAATCTTCCAGCAGATGCAGATAATCCGTCAGCACCCGGAAGCAGAGCATTTCATCCTCCCGGAACTGGCGGATATGGGGGCGTTTTGTCTTGTGTGGAACTGCCACGGCTTGTCCCGGCTCGGTGCTGATACCGAAGTCCGCAGCCAGCCTTTGCGCCGCTTCGTAATTACTGAGATCAAACAGCCTTGCCACGAAGTCGATCACATCTCCCTTTGCTCCGCAGCCGAAGCAGTAGAAATACTCCTCGTTTAGCTTCAAGCTCGGATTTCGGTCATTGTGGAACGGACAGCAAGCCATACCGTTTCGGTTGACCCGCAGCCCGTAGTGTTCGGCGGCTTGTCTGATCGGGACAGCCGCCTTGATGCTTTCATAGATTGTCATTGAAAATCCTCCATTTCATAGTTTTGAAAAAGAAAAACACCCGCCGGGAGGCAGGTGTTTCGCTCCTTCTACTATGGTTATGCCGGATTTCGCAAAAAACAGGCTAATCGGAGGACAACCC
>JBGVKN010000013.1:0-16990 GCA_045123795.1 Faecousia sp.
TTTACAAGGATTGCGGCGAAGCCGCCTTGCCTCCCTCTCTGAGGGAGGTGGCACGCCGAACGGCGTGACGGAGGGAGTGTCGTTATGGCGATGCGTCTAACGCAGGACACTCCCCCAGTCGAAAATCAGAGATTTTCGCCAGCCCCCTCAGAGAGGGGGCCGAGGTTGCTGTGCTATCTCTTACTGCTGTAAACAACAATTTATCTCACCAACCATTCGACGTGATATTTAGAAAAATACCAGTTGTGGGAATGGCGGAAATCTGATATAATGCTATTATCTATACATACCAAAGCAACAGGAGTTGAGCAATATGAACGAAAAACGCCGCCGTATGCCCCGCCCGGAGCCTGTGGAGGAAATCGAAGGTCAGCTGGAGGGCCGCAACGCCCTGACTGAAGCCCTAAAAAGCGGGCGCACCATCGACAAAGTCTTTATTGCCGCCGGTGATACTGACCGGGGCTTGCAGCGTCTGGCCGCTCAGGCAAAAGAAGCCGGAGCCGTGGTGGTTCCAGTGGATCGCCGGAAGCTGGATGCTATGTCCACCACCCACTCCCATCAGGGTGTCATCGCACTGGCTGCCGCCCATGTGTATTACACCATCGACGATATTCTGGAAGAAGCCGCTTCCCGGGGCGAAACACCCCTGATCGTCATTTGTGACGAGCTGTCCGATCCCCACAATCTGGGTGCCATCCTCAGAAGTGCTGAGTGCGCCGGTGCCCACGGTGTCATCATTCCCAAGCGCCGGGCCGTCGGTCTGACGGCAGTGGTGGCAAAGGCCTCTGCCGGTGCGGTGGAGTACATGAAGGTGGCCCGGGTCACCAACATCAACAACGCCATCTCCGAGCTGAAGGAAAAGGGCGTTTGGATCTTCGGCACCGCCGCCGAAGGCTCCATCCCCATGTATCAGGCGGATCTGAAGGGCCCCGCCGCCATCGTCATCGGCAATGAGGGCGAGGGCATGAGCCAGCTGGTTCGCAAAAACTGCGATGTTATGGTTCACATCCCCATGAAGGGACGGATCTCCTCCCTGAATGCCTCCGCCGCGGCCTCCATCCTGCTTTACGAGGCGGTGCGCCAGCGCCGGGAGGGATGATCCATGGATCAGAAGGATAACCTGGAACTTGATTTTGAGGAAATCATGCGGGAATTCGGCAGCGAGAGCGCCTCTGCTCCGGTGAAGATTGCCCAGCCGGTACAGGAGGACGACGTTACAGTCGATACCATCCGTCTGGACAAGATTCGCAAGGCCGTATCCGACAATGTTTCAGAAAAAATGAAGGAAACCGCTCTCTTCCAGCCGGTTCACATTGAGGATGAGCCGGAGGAGGAAGTTCCTCCCGCCCCTGTGGAGGAGGAAACCGTGGAACCCTTCTCCGAGGAGTGGGAGCCGGAGTATGAGGAGCCCATGGGGGATTACCCTATCCCGGAGCCCATCGTATTCCGCCCTAAATCCCGGCTGAAGGAGCTGCGCTCTAAGCTGGTGGCCGGGCCTGAGCAGCGGTATTATACCCTGTCCGAGCTGGGATTGGGGAAGCTGCAATGGTCGCTGGTTTTGAATTTGATCGTATTTCTGTTTGCCGCAGGCTTCACGGCACTGTACGCATGGGGCATGATCCCTGCGGAGCGGCTGCGGCTGCTGGTGTTTGTCCAGTTCCTTGGAATGCTGCTGTCGGCTCTGCTGGGCTGCTACCGGCTGATGGAGGGCGTGGGCGACATGATGAAGCTCCGCTTCACACCCAACAGCCTGCTGGTATTTACCTTTGTGGTCTGCTGCGTGGACGGCGTGCTGTGTCTGCAGGAGCTGCGCATTCCCGTCAGCGCCGCATTCAGTCTGGAAATGACCATGGCCATCTGGGCAACTTATGACCGCCGCAGCGCCGAGCTTGGCATGATGGACACTCTGCGCCGTGCCACCACGCTGGACAGTGTGGTTTGTATGCCTGATTTCTACGAAGGCGCACAGGGCTACCGCTCCGGTCAGGGCGAGGTGGAGCATTTTATGGACCACTATGATGCCCCCTCCGGCCCGGAAAAGGTACTTAACTGGTATTCTCTGTCTGCTCTGGCAGTGAGTCTGGCGGCTGGAATCATGGGCGGCGTTCGCCACGGCTTTAGTGTGGGCGTGCAGCTTTGCGCCGCATCGCTGCTGGTGGGTATGCCCGCCACTGCGTTTATTTCCATGCACCGCCCCATGGCGATTTTGGAAAAACAGCTCCACAAGCTGGGTGCGGTACTGTGCGGATGGCACGGTATTCAGGCAGTGAGCCGCAAGGCCGCCTATCCGCTGGAGGATAAGGATCTGTTCCCTGCCGGGGCTGCCAAGCTCAACGGCGTGAAATTTTACGGCGACCGGGACCCGGATCTGGTGGTGGCTTATGCCACAGCCCTGATCAAGGCCAACGGCGGCGCACTGGTGGGCCTGTTCAGCCAGCTTCTGGACAGCCGCAATGGTTACTACTACACCGTAGAGCATATCAATACTTATTCCGGCGGAGGCATCGGCGGCGAGATCGGCGACGATGCGGTGCTGGTTGGCACGCTGGAATTTATGCAGGATATGGGCGTGGACATGGGTGAGGGTACCCGGGTCAATCAGGCGGTTTACGCTGCTATTGACGGGGAACTGTGCGGCGTATTTGCCGTGGCATACCAGAAGTCCAAGTCCACCGCAGCCGGTCTGCGGACTCTGTGCGGTTATCGGGGTCTGACCCCCGTGGCGCTGTGTCAGGACTTTATGCTGACCGAGAGCTTTGTTAAGAACAAATTCGGTATCAATTCCCGCCGGATGGCCTTCCCGGGCCGGGATGTACGCCGGGAGTTGAGCCTGCGGGAGCCGGAGGAAAATGACACGGTCATCGCCCTGACCACCAAGGAAGGGCTGGCACCCAGAGCTTACGCCGTTACCGGTGCCCGGGTGCTGAAAAGTGCCCTGAAGGCCGGTCTGGTGATCCACATGATCGGCGGTATTCTGGGTCTGCTGATGATGGCGGTACTGGCATGGGTCGGCGTGGAGAATATCCTGACCCCTTCCAACATTCTGCTGTACGAGCTGATCTGGATGATCCCCGGTCTGCTGGTTACCGAATGGACGAGAGCGATATAAGAAAAACGATCTGCGGTGTAAATCGCAGATCGTTTTTGTTTACCGCAAGATATAATTCACGCCATCGGTTTCTAACGTGGTGCTGTAATAGGCCGCCATGGCCTTTTCCAAGTGGAAGGGATCTTCCACGCCGGCGGTTTCATAGCTGGAGTGCATGGCAAGCTGGGCGAGGCCGACATCCACGGTGGGGACGGATACATGGTTCATGGAGATGTAGCCCAGTGTGGAACCGCCCTTAATGTCCGCACGGTTGTGGTAGGTCTGTAGCGGGATATCTGCCTTTTGGCAGATCCGACGGAACAGACCGGCAGACACAGCGTCGGTAGAGTAGTTTTTGGAGGCGTTGAACTTCATGACCACGCCCCCGTTCATCACCGGAGCATTTGCCGGGTCTGCCAGTTCCGGATGGTTGGGGTGAAGAGCATGGGCCATATCGGCGGAAACCATCATGGAATTTGCCAGCATCCGATCGTGGTCAACACCCAGACAGCGGCTGATACGGGCCAGCACAATTTGCAGCATGGTGCTATCCGCACCCTGCGGGGAGTTGGAGCCGGTTTCCTCACTGTCAAAAACCGCCAGCAACGGGATGCTGCAGCTTTCCTGAGCCTTCAGGAAGCCCTTGGCGCAGCCCCAGACGCACAGCAAATTGTCCAGTGCAGGAGCGGAGATATATTCTTCATCCACCCCCCAAACTGAAGGCTGCTGCCGAACGTAAAGGTACATGTCACCCCCGAGGATTTTTCCGCCTGCATTTTCGGTTAACAGCTTGCTCAGCTTTCCGGCGGCGTTGGGACCGCCCAGCAGGGGGATGGTGTCCACGGCTAGGTTCCATGTGCTGGCTTCGTTGATCTTCGGGTTCATGTGGATGGCAACACTGGGAATCAGGGCGATATCCCGGTCAATATCCACCAGCCGGAACTGAACCCCGGTTTCCGTTTCCACCATGACCCGTCCGGCAATGGACAGGGGGCGATCCAGCCAGGGGTAGATCATCAGCCCGCCGTAGCGTTCAGTGGCGAACCGGGTGTAGGCTCCGGTCAGCTCGCCATTGACCTTGATGCGGAAAGTGGGGTAGTCCAGATGGGTGCCGGTCATCATAAAGCCTGCGGGAGTGCCCTGCGGCACCCGAAAAGCCAAAATGGAGCTGCCGCCCCGGCAGATATAGTATTTTCCTCCGGGGATCAGATTCCACTCTGCGCTTTCGCTCAGACGAGTGTAGCCGGCTTCATCTAGCCAAGAGGCCAAATTGGCGGCGACGTGAAAAAAACTGTGGGCTTTATTTAAAAAGGTACAAAGCTCCTGTGTGCGTTGTTCCATGGGATTCCTCCAGAATTGGGCAATGATTGTATACCATTATACACGAAAACACCTGTTTCGTCAACTGGTGGCAGGGTATCGAAAAATTCGACGGATGATCCGTCGGATTTCGACTAAAAGTTTATCAAACTGCGAAAAAAGCAGAAAAAGCAGGCATTTTAGGGATAAAAAAGTTTGTTATTTTCCTTGCAAAAAGTGATTCATTATGCTAAATTATATTTGTCGCACCGCGGTGGGAGAGATAACCGCGCATGGGGAGAAAATCTAAAACTGTCAGGAGAGGAAGTTATGGACAATTGTACCACAGTATTTATTGCGGATAATTCCGAGGAATTCTGCAACCAGCTTACCGCCGCACTGCACAAGGCTCAGGGATTTCAGGTCGTGGGGACAGCCAATGATGGGGAGCAGGCTCTTCGCACGCTGAGTGAGCGCCGCCCGGATGTACTGGTGCTGGACATGATGCTGCCCAAGCGGGACGGCATCAGCATTTTGAAAGCGCTGTCTGCCATGGAGCGCAAACCGGCAGTGCTGGCTACATCCGGTTTTATCACGGAGTTTGTTGCCACCACCGCCGCCAATCTGGGGGTTCGGTATTTGATGCTGAAGCCCTGTGATGTTTCTGCGCTGGTTGAGCGGTTGGAGGAGCTGCGAGGTGGCAGTGAACGGCGACCTGCGGTGATCCACCGGGGAGATAAGATGAACATCGAAACCATGGTCACTAACATCATCCATGAAATTGGTGTTCCGGCCCATATCAAGGGCTACCAGTATCTGCGTGAGGCGATTATCATTGCCGTCAATGATATGGACGTGATCAATGCCATCACAAAGGTATTGTACCCTCAAGTGGCGAAAACATTCCAGACCACGCCCAGCCGTGTTGAAAGAGCGATTCGCCACGCCATTGAGGTGGCGTGGGACCGGGGAGATTTGGATACCCTGCAACGGTTCTTCGGCTATACCGTCAGCAATACCAAGGGCAAGCCCACGAACAGTGAGTTCATCGCTTTGATCGCTGATAAGCTCCAGCTTCAGATGAAAAGTGCCGAAGCGGCGCAGTTCTGAACAAAAACAGCAAGCCCCTCCGTCCACCGGAGGGGCTTGCGTGCGTCTGGTGAGATAAATTGTTGTTTAGAGGTGCAACCAAGGCCCCCTCTGACGAGGGGGCTGTCACGGCGAACGCCGTGACTGGGGGAGAGAAAATGCGAAAATCACTTCACTGCTGAGGAAAAACGCACGTTTTATCTCTCCCTCAGTCAGCTTCGCTGACAGCTCCCTCGTCAGAGGGAGCCTTCGGGTGCTCCCGCACCAGAAGCGTAAACAACAATTTTCCTTATCAAATAAAAAAACGCCCCATAGGGAGCGGAAAAACAAAATGAAAATGACCCTTGACCGATTACCTACTCACTGTAACGGTCAAGGGTCACTTCATGGAGTTGTTGGGTTCAATCATTGGTTAACCTCGCTTTCTGCAGTTTAGACGCGACTTTCTGAAAAATTGTTGAATTGCTTCCGGCTCAATTCCTTTATTATCGGTTCTAAAGAATTTATGTCATCGGAAGAGAAGTGAAAGCCCGTCTTTCGATCCTGTTTTTCATGAGGATCTGAGATGTTTTAGATCATTGGTATCACCTCTTTGTACCTATATAATAACGCCGGGATTCTCATTTTTCAAGATGGAATATTCCATAAAATAGTTGGACAATAATCGTGCATAAGGGAGAAATAAGAACTTTTGGAGCGAAAATGATTGACTTCCAATTTAGACTGTGATATGATAATTGTGTTGGGGCGGTCGTCAGACCGCCCATTTTTTATGCCAAATGCTATAACAAATTCCACCAGCTCAGGTCGTGGCCTTCCTCCAGCGCCCGAATGAGCTCAGCCAGCCGGGCACAGGCGGCGGCATAGTCTGCGGTGTTTCGGCTTTTGCGGTAAATCTCAGCTTGGGCGAAAATGCTGTCGATCTCATCCAGCGCCGTGTGGTCGGACATGGCGGCGCTGAAACGCCAGTTTTCTTCCCACTGATCCTTGGCGGACTGGGCAAACATATCCGCCTGCTCCCAGTTGCCGGCCTGCGCAGCCTCGGCTGACTGCTGTAAAGCATCGGAGATTTCGCCGTGGGCGTTGTCCATGGCAAACATGGCCCACAGCCCTGCCCCAAGCAGTGCCAGCAGAAGTCCTGCTCCGATCCAAAAACGGTTCACTTGCGTCCCTCCTTCGGCAGCCAGAGGATGTGATCCAGATTGTCCACGGTCAGCAAAAAGGTTTCCTCTTGGGTGGTGTTGTGGCTGTGAAGCACCTTATCCACCCATGTTTCATCCTTTTTTACAAGGGGGAGATTTTTTCGCAGCAGCCGTCCGTCATCGATGATGGTCACCGGCAGGGATTGTTTTTTGGTCTGGATGCCGGCGTCCTTGGCGGTAGCGGGCTGATCAGCCGGGTAGAGGAACACGGATAGATCGCCATTGGTTTCCAAAATGGCGTATTGGACGGTCTTTAAGTCCAGTACGTCCTTCAGCCGCAGATGTCCGGTCAGCTCGTCGGCGGTGATTCGGGTGCGGCGCAGATTGTTTTGCAGAATGTGCCCGTTTTCAATCAGGATGACCGGTTTACCGCACAGCAGCTTTCGCAGTCGGATAGAGCCCATGGATAAGGTGGACAGCACCAGCTCCGCACCCAGCACCGTCAGAATGGGCACCAGTCCGGAGAATAGGGGGATGCCCTCGTCCTGCATGGGGATGGAGGCCAGATTGGCAACCAGCATGGTCACCACGAATTCCGATGGCTCCATCTGTCCCACCTGCCGCTTGCCCATGAGCCGCACGCTGGCGATGAGAACCAGATACAAGATCCCCGTGCGCAAATAGTATAAGATCATTCCAACGCCACCTTGTTTTTGGATAGCGTTCCCTGAATAGACGGTTCTATACCCGCTGGAAAACCCATATAAAATGGAAATGACCCTTGACTGAAACGCTTACGATCAGTCAAGGGTCATTCCGCATAATTCTTGGGTTCAATCATTGGGTAACCTCGCTTTCTACGGTTTGGCATGGCTTTCGGTGACAAACTTTGAATTGCTTCCGTGGCATTCATTTTTTCCTCTACTCACATCACATCTATCATAAAACGGAAGAAAGAAGAAAGCCCTGCCTGATTTTGCGGCCCAGTTTAGAAGTTCTGCGCCAAGAGGTTTTTGTTCCCTCTTTGTATCTATAAAGTAGCACATCTGAATGCTTTTTTCAATACGGAATAATCCATAAAAAAGTTCGGTGCAAACCGTGCAACATGGAGAAAACGAAACTTTCTGCAAATATTCGTTGACACCGGCAATGCCTTTGTGATATGATGATAGTGTTGGGGCGACCGCATGGTCGCTATTTTTGTTGGATTTTGCGGCAATCCCCTATTGCGCAAAGACTGATGTTCTATTATAATAGAAACGGAATATTATTAAGAGGATGGGATCGTGTTCAATATGGACAAGGTTAATAATCATCAAATTACAGTAAAGCTCCACTATCTGCGCCCGGACGGTGCGTACACTGGCTGGAATGCATGGATGTGGACGCTGGCCATGGGCGGCAGACAGTATGATTTTGCCGCGGAGGGCACCGAGCAGGTGGCTTCCGTCACGGTGGATGGCTACACCACCACCTCCGTCAGCTTTATTCTGCGCAAGGGGAACTGGGCCGAGCAGGAGTTCGGTGAGCGGCGGATCGATCTGTCCACCGTCGCAAGCGGTACGGTTCACTATTATGTGACCTCCGGCGTGGAAGGCTGCAAGCTGGTGCTGGACGATGACGCTGTGCTGACCAACAAGCTGTTGGCGGCAGAGCTGGATTATGATACCGGTCGTGTCCGGGTTCAGACCTCCATGCCTGCCATCGACCCCAAGGCTGATGCCTTCACCCTGGTTCATAGCGACGGCAGTGCCGTGCCGGTGTCCAAAATCACCGGCGATGACGGCTGCTACGAGCTGACCTTGGATCGCCAGCCCAGTCTGACCAATCTGTATCAGTATAAGCTCCGTTTCCGGGGTTACGACTATGCCATCAAGACCAATACGGTCTATGCCTCCAAGCGGTTCGCTGGGGAGTTTACCTACGAGGGGAAGGATCTGGGCGCAACTTGGACGGCGAATGCTACCAAGTTCAAGGTCTGGGCACCCACCGCTGAAAGCGTGCAGGTAGCGATCTACCGCAGCGGCACGGCTGGCACCGACGATCGGCTGGAAACCATCCCTATGAAGCGTTCCCAGAAGGGCACGTGGGAGGTTGTTGCTCCCGGTAACCGCCACGGCCAGTATTATACCTATCTTGTCAAGCGGGGCGGTACGCAGGTGGAGGCGGTTGACCCCTACGCCCGCACCACCGGCGTCAACGGTCAGCGGGGCATGGTCATTGACCTGTCCTCCACCAATCCCAAGAGCTGGGATAAGGACAAGAATCCCAACCCTCTGAGCAGCTATACCGACGCCGTGCTTTATGAGCTGCACGTTCGGGATTTCTCTATCGACAAAAGCTCCGGCGTGTCCGAAGCTCATCGGGGTAAGTTCCTTGCCTTCACCGAAACCGGCACCAAAACGCCCAACGGCACTCCCACCTGCTTGGATTATCTGAAGCATCTGGGCATCACCCACCTGCACCTGCTGCCGGTGTATGACTATGGCTCTGTGGACGAGTCCCGGCTGGATGTTCCTCAGTTCAACTGGGGCTACGACCCGGTGAACTATAACGTGCCCGAGGGCTCTTACTCCACCGATCCTTACCGTGGTGAGGTTCGTGTGAAGGAAATGAAGCGGATGGTCAAATCCCTCCATGACGCCGGCATCAGCGTGGTCATGGACGTGGTGTATAACCACGTGTTCGAGGCAGGCAGCTTCTGCTTCAACCAGATCGTTCCCGGTTATTTCTCCCGTGCCCATGCCGATGGCAGCTATTCCAACGGCTCCGGCTGCGGCAACGATACCGCTTCCGAGCGTGCCATGGTGCGCAAATATATTGTTGACTCCATCGTCTATTGGAAAGAGCAGTATCACATCGACGGCTTCCGCTTCGACCTTGTGGGCCTGCTGGATGCCACTACCATCAATGCGCTGGTGGATGCGGTTCACGAAAAGCACCCCGACGTGATCTTCTACGGCGAGGGCTGGACCATGAACACCGCCGTGGAGCCGGGTAACTTCATGGCGACCCAGCCCAATGCCCACCGGACACCGGAGTTCGCTTATTTCAGCGATACCATCCGAAACCTGCTGGCAGGCGAGAACGGTCGCACCCGGGGCTTTGCCTCCGGTCTGACCGGCGAGGAGGATCTGCTGTTCCATTGCTTCACCGGTGATACCTGGTGGTGCCCCAACCCCACCCAGACGGTGAACTACGTTTCCTGCCACGATAACTATACCCTCATGGATAAGCTGATCACCTCCTGCCCCAACGCCGACCGGGCTGAGCTGATTCGGATGAATAAGCTGGCGGCAGCCATCTACATGACGGCTCAGGGCATCCCCTTCATCCACGCCGGTGAGGAATTCCTCCGTGAAAAGCTGGATGAGCAGGGTAAACGGGTGGAAAACAGCTATAATGCCCCGGATTTTGTCAACAAAATTCGTTGGACAGATCTGGAAAACAAGGATACCGCCAAGACGGTAGCCTACTATCAGGGCCTGATCGAGCTGCGCAAGGCTCATGCCGCTCTGCGGCTGTCCACGAAGGCCGAGGTGGCCGCCAATGTGGAGTACCGCTGGATCACCAATGAGCTGGTGCTGTTTCATATTAAGGGCAAGGGCCATGTGCGGGGCGAGGTTTCCGACGGTATCGTGGTGATCTTTAACGCCACCAAGCAGGCAAAGACTGTGGATCTGTACGCCGCCGGGGTCGCCCGTGGGCAGTGGGATGTCCGGGTCAACGGCGAAAAGGCTGGTGTGAAGCTGCTGGGTACTGTGGTGGACGGTAAGGTTCAGGTGCCCGGTGTTTCCGCCATAGTGCTGACCAAGGGCTTGGGGGCACGCCGTCATAACTATAAGAACGGCGTATGCATCCACTGCGGTGCGTCCAAGCATAGCCAGCCCAAGTGGAGCTTCCTGTCTTTCTTTACCCGTAAGGGCCGCTGATTGATATGAATATGAAACCACCCCCGGAGCGTAGGCTCCGGGGGTGACTGATTTATGCTGCGCTATCCAATTGCCACTGGGAAAAATCTGCATAAGCCGTGGGAACGTAGGGGGTGGGGTTGGCGTTTGTCTTGCTGCTGTATTCACCGCCGCCGGTGATGTTGCCAAACATTTCGCCCCAGCCGCCGTAATAATTCAGATACTCCCGGAAATCGTTGTAGTGATTGTGGGTGTAGAACACATACACCTCATTGGGCTCGTAGGTGCCGTTGCCGTTCAGATCCTGTCGGGCGTAGACCACCCGGGCGGCGCCTCGGGTGATGGTGCCGTTTTGGATATATGGCTTGGGGGCATAGCCGGGAGTGGTGGTTCCGGTGGTACCGATGTCCATTTCGTAATACTCCAAAGCACCGCCGCAGCCGGAAATGTCCGGCAGCTCCGGCTCATAGGGGTACTTTTTGGTGTTGCCGAGGAAACGGGAATGGTTCACCCGCAAATATTCGCCCCAGATGCTTTGACTGGGCGAGCCGCTTTTCTTGGAGGTGTAGTTGGCGGGAAAGCTGCCTTTGCCGCCGAAGGCGTACATATAGGCGGCCACTTCCTCCAAGGTGATGTAGGCGCCGCCCCGGTAGATTCGCAGGACCTCATCGCCGGAGCCGTCCACGACTACGTATGTGTTGCCGTCGTCCAGATAGTAGCTGTCCGTGTTGCGGACATACTTGCCGCTATCCGTGGGGCGATAGGCCGCATCGACGGCATATTGCCCCGGTACGTCCAGCGAGCCGGACAAAAAGCCGTGTTTGGAACGGTACTGGGCATCCTGCAGGCAGCAGGCGGGGGCATAGTCGGCGTAAAAATCCTCCTTGGACATTCCCTCGTAGGGATCTGTGGAGGGGCACAAATGCAGGACAGGTTCGGTGGTTTCGGCAGGCGGTTCGGCTGTGCAGGCTGGCAGAGCTGCCAATAGGAAAACCGCCAATAAAAGGGCGGTAAGACGTTTGGTAAAATCCATGATTTCGGCTCCTTTCGGGGAGATTAGATCATTATTTTACTCTTTTCCCCGCGGATTGTCAATGCACCCCGATTAATCCAGTGGCTGCATAATTTTACCGCAGCAACGGGGAATGACCTGACCTTCCTCCACATGCAGCAGTTTATGGCAAATGGAGCAGTAAACATCACATTCGTGATCCGCCCGAACAACGGGAATGAGACCGCTTTTCAGTTCGTTTTCCATTCTTTCACCTCGCTTTACAAAAAGGGCAGGAGCATAGCCCCTGCCCTTATTCAATAGTTTACTTGAAGTACCGCTCCAGCAGGCCATGCGGTGGTTCAAGGTGTTCGACAAATTGGAATTTGGCGAATTGATGTTCAACGGTTTTCCAGATAAACTTCTTCAAACTCTCCGTTGAAATCAAATTCTATTTCGATCGGTTCATTCGTCAATGTCAAATTGTAATCATAATCAACATAGTACATGATCTCTCCGTCGATATAATAACTTTCTTTTACATTGTATGACAGATTGTGTGTTCTTAAATTTATTGAACCGCTAATACTATATCTTATATCTTCATTAAAAAAAGTTTTACCGTCATTCTTTTCAATGCTGAAATAAACGGTGTCATTTTCCGTCCTGACATCAAAGCTGTCAAAATATGATGCCTCGGGCAAAACGATCTCTCCGTAGTCTCTAAATTCTACGTTAAGATAATATCTTATGAAATATGAAATTTTGTTGGTGACGGAATATATTATTTCGTTTTTGAAGGACAAATTGTGTTCATCGTAAAACTCCGAATCTTCGTATATGGTTTTTGTCAATCTCGAGGAGAAAGTCGTTTCATAAAAATCATTTACTGTTTTGAAATTCGATTTTGTTTCGGTAAATCTTTCATAATCGCAGTATTGGTCACTCAAACCATATCGAATAGTTTCTTGAGTTCCGAATGAATAACACTTGGCAGGCACATCGGTTTGTGAATACCCAGAGGACTTATAGTATGAATAGTATTCTGCGTTTGATTTTACGTACTCCTCGTGCATTGGTAACGCCGTTAAATATTCGTTGAAATACGGCTCTTCAAAGTTAACTCGTGTTTTCTTTTCGTTATATGTCAACGTGTTTTTAAAGTTCATATCGTGTATATTATGAACCTTCATGTTGTTTTCCTGCAAATAATCAGATTGGCTCAATTCGTAATAATACAAAAGATACCAAGAAAGATCACGAAGTGAATTTATCTCGTATTTCATTAAATAACGACAAATATCACACGCATCATCTTTATCTTCATCAATATGCTTGGAAGAACTTTCGGAAATTATATATCCACAAGAACATTCTTTGAAGTGCCCACTACCGTTGTGTTGCCACTCTCCAAAGGTATGCTTGTGTAAGACATCGCACGATGAAAACAATAATGATATGACTAATATCATCACCAAAACTGCCAACATGTGTTTTCTCATACAATCACACTCCTTCATTAAATTCAAGTTTGTCGAACAGTTTGTCCAACTCTTTATGTTAATTATAGCAGACTTGTTGCGCAAATTCTATAGGAGAATTGTAAATTGCTAGTTAATCTACAAAAACACAAAATCCCACTTGTTCTCCCTATGATTTTGCTAAGAACCATTGTGGCAAGGTATTCCTCCTGCACCCCCTACATATTACTTTTGTGTTAAAAAGTAATATAAAACATCTTGATACCTCCCCCCCATGCATAACAAAACAACTACGCCGGTTCCGGCGTAGTTGTTTGTAATCAGTATGTATCAAGGTGTTCGACAAATTGAAATTTGTCAAACTGTTTCTTTTGCTATACTACTCTTGCGCCATGTGCTCTGAAGATTTCTCTTAATTGCTCCGTTTCCTCGGAAGGAAGAACATAATAGTTATTCGTTCCTTCTTCCCAAATTACATCGCAGCTATCCTGAGCAAGGCAATAGACACTGTTACCAATGATAAAGGATTGCTCCCTTCCAAAACCGCATCCTGCTCCAGTTACAGTCATATCCAAATCACGCCGTTTTCCGTTAAGAACAGACAGCACGACATTTGCTTCTTCTTGTGATAATTCTAAATCAAAGGAACCATCCTCACGGTCATAAACAATCTGTACTGGTGTCCCTTCGGCATGAGAAATGACAGCCGCACAACCTGTGCACCCTATTAACAGGAGTATGGACAATAAAAGACATACTACTTTTTTCATAAGATTCCTCCTTTGTTAAATTCAAGTTTGTCTAACTGTATTATAGCATAGCTCGGTTCCGATTGCAATAACGCCTTGGATTTCACGAATTCCCACTTGCAATCCCCAATATGTAAAAATGGTGTACAGAAAACGAAGTATAGTACCACTAATTATCCCACCAAACGCAGAAAAGGCACACGGATTTTCCGTGTGCCTTTTTGGTGCTAAAATCGAATTTCCCTAGAGATACAACAACTTTTCTTACTTAAAATACCGCTCCAGCAGGCCCTTCAGAGCCTTGCCGTGGCGAGCCTCATCATGGAACACATAAAAAAGTATTGATATATCAAGGGTTTTTCGGGTTGTAAAACTTCAAACACAGTTTTAGACACAGCCGCTTTACAAGATCGGAACATCTTGAAAGGGGCTATTTTTTACGCCTTTGTTCGCTCTGTATGCGATCCCATTGGCTCTTTCTAACAGTAAAGACCCGTGTTTCCTCTCCACCAATGCCAGGACCTTCAATCGTAATCAAAGGATCTTCGGTTGTCATGCTGTCCAAAATTCGCATACCCTGTTCTTTGCTGGTTTCGCCAGCTTTGATGTAATATTTCAAGGTTGTTTCGACTTTGAGATGCCCAGCGTGTTCTTTTAGATACTTGAACGAAGCACCATTTTCAGCCAGATAGGTGAGATTGGTTTTTCTTAGCTTGTGCATCTTTAAGGCAAAGCCATATTCTTTGGTGATCTTATTGCCGTAGAATTTCAAGGAATTAGTGGTCAACAGCTTGCCAGCCAGACCATCTTCCAACTTTCTATTAACAAAATCCCCTCCGACAATCTCAACAGGCGTTGTGTCACGAATATCCATTACAATTTCGTTGGATCTGCTTCTAAAACCGTGTTCCTGTTTTGCTCTAATCATTGCTTTCTTACGATCAAACAGGAATTTACTTAATTTCTTGGGCATATCCACAACACGCTTGCTCTTTAAGGTTTTAACAGGGCTGATGCACCAAACGCCATTTGCATGGATCAACTGTTTACTTACTGTGATTGTAGAATTATTAAAATCAATATCATCCCAGAACAAGCCAAAGATTTCCGATTCACGCAGACCACAATAGAAAGCAATCAAAAACGCAGGCTCAAGATCTGTACCCTCGAAGATTTTCGCCATCTTCTCGATTTCGACTTGCTTATAAGTTTCGATCTTTCCATCTTCTTCCCGATCAACATCGGACATAGGCGGCATTGTGATCCGTGTGTTTTTCTCCTTGGTGTACTTGTTGAGTTGCTCGTAATCAATCAAGTTTGCGCCGTAGGCTGTACCATACAGAAGATAGAACACTTTCAAAAAGCCCTCTATGTAATGGTAGGACAATTCTGTTGACCGATACATTCTTGACAGATAATCGTTGATTTCCAGCACAGAAACAGCCTGTGCGCCTGTCATAAACTTGCTGCCAAAGTTATCCTTGATATGATTTTCCCAAACGCTTGTATGCTTGGTGACGGTGGCTGGTGCTTTATCTCTTGCAAGGGTATTGAGATATAGATCCCAAACAAAAGAGAATGTGACAGCCTTGTTTTTTGGTTTCCGTTTTTCTGGATCTCGCAACTCGGCAATCTTATATTCCCGAAAATCACGAGCCTGTGACTTTGTACGGAAAGGCTCGCCTGTTCTGCTATCAATCTTATAAGTGCTGTCGATCTGCACACCATTGATTTTCTTGAAGATTCTGCAAGACCAGTTTCCGTTGTCCAGTTGTTTTAATCCAACATCACTATTTTTTGCCATTATAACCTCCCCGAAAAAGCCTATATGTGTTCCAACACTATTATAGATCAAAAACTGTGTTTTGTCCATACCGCAGGACACGAAATTACAAAAAATATGGTGAGCCGAAGCCCACCACTATCAAATTAGTTTTATGTTGTCTTTAATTTCTTGTGTTACTTCCACTTCACCTTTATATGGATCAATGAGCTCAACTAAATATTTACGGTGAAGATTAGTAACCATAAAAACCTCTTTTTTTGCAGAGTAGAAGTATGCAGTTCTGTCATTTTCCAAATAGATCATTTCATCACAGAAAACCATTATCCCATTTTCATAAGGAACAACTTTGAGAGGTAAAATATTGCCATACCCCATAGGGGATAATAACAAAAAATCTTTTATGCTGTGTTCTGACTTATCGTCATATATTATGTCGGTTTCATTATCTATGACTTCATCTAATCCATATAAATTGTCATACAAATGGGCAAATATTAAGCGATACCTACCATTATTTGTATTAAGGATGAAAAATTGCGTCTTGCTTACTTCACTACAATTATAAAGCAGATCATAGCCTGTAATTTTTATAATAGTCATTTTTTAACCCTCCTTTCCCTTTATTCTGGATTGATTATTTTGTATGTGACACTATAAACAACATAGCTGTGATTGCTACCATCAAAGGGAGCGCAGCTTGCTTTGATATATTGCAGATCCCCAAAGATGGTATTTACAATATCGTTTGTGAAATCGTAATTATGGTAGCCAACATTAGCAGACATGATGATCGGAAGAACATTGACCATGCTGCCGATCTTTCTGTACACATAATCTGTCGAATTTAGTTTGATGGTAACAAGGTTTCCTTTTCTGTTCACATCCAAAACCCTGTCACTTTGTAATAGCTTTTCTTTAATTGATTGATAATCCATAAAATATCTCCTTTCATATTTGGGCAGAAAAAAAGAGCAGACCAAACACAAAGCGGCGTGTACCGCTGTCCTGTGTTTGATCTACCCTTGTTAGATCTGCATTGTTATAGCATTTATTATAAGGCATAAACCGAAAAATAGCAAATTATAGTTTTTTATTCTCAATGGTATATTTACAAACAAATATAGATTGTATTTATAGCAAGCGGAGGATCGGAGTTGATTTTTTCTAATACCAGAAATATAATAGAGTTAGACAAACTTGGAATTTTACGGTCAGCAAGGAATGAGTAAAGTTATATGATTGTATTATAAGCGATTTGTTAAAATTTTTGTAACCACTTGTATTTGCCTGCAATTTATGGTATAATGTTTTAGAATTTAGAAAGAGGTGGAAAGATGATTAACTTTTCTTGCAAATAAAATCAAAATATGCGGTAGTGCTATACTTTGGCATTATTGTGTCTATTGCAAGAAAGTTATATGTCTATCTTACTCAATATAGTGCTGTTGCCACTT
>JBGVKN010000014.1:0-2274 GCA_045123795.1 Faecousia sp.
GATCAACACGGAAATGCCAGGTGCCTATGTGTTTTCCAGCGGCAAGAACATGGGAACCTTTAAGGCTGTTGGTTTTCCGGAGGATGTGGGAGAATTCTACCGCCTGGAGGAGTATGAGGGCTATTCCTGGACCGCCCATGGTCGCTATCCCACCAATACCCCCGGCTGGTGGGGTGGTGCCCACCCTTTCACTCTTCTGGATTATTCCATCGTCCACAACGGCGAGATTTCTTCCTATGACGCGAACCGTCGCTTTATCGAGATGTTCGGCTATAAATGCAATTTACAGACCGACACCGAGGTCATTACTTATATCATGGATTATCTGCTGCGGCGGCAAGGACTTTCTTTGGAGGAAGCCGCGTCGGTCATTGCGGCTCCTTTCTGGAGTACCATACAGGGAAAGGACGAATCGGAACGGCAGCGGTTATCTTATCTGCGAACTGTGTTCCCCAGTCTGCTAATCACAGGCCCCTTCTCCATTATTCTGGGCTTTGACGGCGGCTTGATGGCGCTGAATGACCGGTTGAAGCTGCGCTCCATGGTGGTGGGTGAAAAGAACGACAAGGTATTCATCGCCAGTGAAGAAGCGGCAATCCGAACCATGGAGCCGGAAGCAGAAAATATCTGGGCACCTGCCGGTGGAGAACCAGTGATTGTGACTGTGAAAGAAGGTGCTTTTTAATGGGAATCTCATTTATCTATCCGGAATTTGAAGTGATCCGGAATGAAGACCGTTGTATCAGCTGCCGCGTATGCGAGCGGCAGTGTGCCAACGAAGTACATTCCTTTGACGCAGAGCATAAACGTCTGATCAGCAATGAAACCAAATGCGTCAACTGCCAGCGCTGTGTTTCCTTCTGCCCTACCAGAGCATTGAAAATTGTGAAAACCAATTGTTCCCTCCGTGAAAATGCAAACTGGCAGAGCGATACAGTTCAGGAAATCTATAAGCAGGCCAACTCCGGCGGTGTGCTGTTATCCTCTATGGGTAATCCAAAGGAATTCCCGGTTTACTGGGACAGAATTCTGATCAATGCGTCTCAGGTTACCAATCCTCCGATTGATCCCCTGCGGGAACCAATGGAAACGAAGGTATTTCTGGGCAAGAAGCCGGAGAAAATTCGCCGGAAAGAGAATGGAGACCTGTGCTGTGACCTGGCACCCCAGCTGGAACTGAGTATGCCGGTGATGTTTTCTGCTATGAGCTACGGTTCCATCAGTTATAACGCTCATGCCAGCCTCGCCAGAGCTGCTACCGAACTGGGCATCTATTATAATACCGGTGAAGGAGGTCTGCATGAGGACTTTTATGTGTATGGACCCAACACCATTGTGCAGGTAGCATCCGGTCGGTTTGGTGTGCATGAGGACTATTTGAATGCAGGTGCCGCAATCGAAATTAAAATGGGTCAGGGTGCGAAGCCCGGTATCGGTGGCCATCTGCCGGGAGCCAAAATCGTAGGGGATGTCTCCAGGACCCGCATGGTACCTGAAGGCTCTGATGCCATTTCTCCGGCACCGCATCACGATATTTATTCCATTGAGGATCTGCGTCAGCTTGTGTTTTCGCTGAAGGAAGCAACGGAATATCAGAAACCGGTGATCGTAAAGGTGGCGGCTGTCCATAACATTGCGGCCATAGCCAGTGGTATTGCCCGCAGCGGCGCGGACATTATTGCCATTGATGGGTTCCGTGGAGGTACCGGCGCAGCGCCAACCAGAATCCGTGATAATGTTGGCATTCCCATCGAACTGGCATTGGCTGCAGTGGATCAGCGGCTCCGGGATGAGGGAATCCGAAATCAGGTTTCTTTGGTGGCGGGCGGCAGTGTCCGCAGTGCATCTGATGTGGTCAAGGCGATTGCCTTGGGCGCGGATGCCTGCTATATCTCAACAGCAGCACTTCTGGCTATGGGATGCCACTTGTGCAGAACTTGCCAGAGCGGCAAATGTAATTGGGGTATTGCTACCCAGCGTCCGGAACTGGTAAAGCGGCTGGATCCCGATGAGGGAAGTAAACGCCTTGTCAATCTGATGACTGCATGGCGTCATGAAATAAAAGAGCTTATGGGCGGCATGGGAATCAATTCTATAGAAGCTCTGAAAGGAAACCGTCTGATGCTTCGGGGAATCGGATTGACGGAGAAAGAACTGGAGATCCTCGGCATTTCTCATGCAGGGGAATAAAAAACATTGGAAATGAAAAAATGGATGTGATATAACTATGCTGTTAGATGCAACTGATTTGGATTACGCGGCTTTGAATGAAGA
>JBGVKN010000015.1:0-6761 GCA_045123795.1 Faecousia sp.
CCAGGGTAATGGCCCGATGTGCCGTTTCCAGCTGGGCCTGCTTGGAGAAAATGGTGATGCCCCTTGCCCGTTCCAGGGCATGGGTATCCAGAAAGGCATCGGCGTGATCCACCCGGCCCAAAGTCCGCCGGGCACCGCTGCGGTACAGAAGCGCCTCGGACAGGGTGGTCTTACCCGCGTCCACATGGGCCAGCAGACCAATACCACACGGGATCTTTTTCGGTTGTTCGGACACAGTACAGCACCCCCTGACCTGATAATGTAAGTGCATTATATCAGGTCAAGGGGTGTAAGTCGATAGATAAACCGATGAATTTATAAAATTGTGGTATTGCTGGCTTATGCAACTGTGGTACTGCCTGCGTATTGCAGGAAAACTACTTGGGGAGATTGGGGTAGATATTTACCGTCAATTCGTTGTCCGGGGAGCGGTATACGGTTGCTCTCGGCATCACCAATTTCCACAGACGATTCTTCTCAGCGATTGTGAGGGTATCATAATTGTCGAGGATGTGCTGGGTGGTAGGGATGATCTGGGAGGTTGCTTGCTTCTTCTGTTTGCCCTCTCCCTGCTGGCGGAGGAGATCCGATTCGGCACTTTGGAGCTGCTTGATCTCCTTGGCCAGGGCTGCATTTCTCTTGGTGAACATATCGATGGTGTACACACCCTTTTCCAGGTATTCGCAGATGTTTTCCTGCTGACTCTGGAGCTGGGCGAGCTGCCCTCGGACTGCTTCCAATGCGGTTGCGATAGGGTCTGCTTTCGGTTGATGGTCGGATTCAATCTGGAGCATATAATTTTCCAGCCAATCTTCCATAACATTCCGAATGCTGTTTTCCACGACTTCACATTTTACCATCTTGCAATCGCACCCACGGGTCTGGCAGCGATACCATGCGATAGGACTCTCTCTAGGATGGGGGAGATACCGCTTCATGATGGCACCACATTTTTCGCAGAACAGGATGCCCGCAAAAGGATTCTTCAGTTCCTTGGTAGTGCGGGTGGAATGATGCCCTTTCTTTTTCTTTACAGCTTTCGCCATTTTCCACTGTTCCTCCGTGATGATGGGTTCATGCATCCCATCGTACAATTCGTAGTCATCGTTCAGAATGCGGGTCTTTGCAAGGAAGCCGTCCCTGACCACCCGCTTCACAGGCTCCCGCCGCCAGCGGATCTTGCCAAGGTACACTTCATTGGTCAGGATGTTCACGATGGGGGGTTGGCTCCATTCGCCCTTTCTGGCGGGGATGTGCATATCATTCAGGGCATAGGCTATCGCATTGTAGCCCATGCCCTGTTTTCCGTACATATCGTAAATCATTTGAACGACCTTGGCTTCCTCCGGCTCGATGTGGAGGCTGTTGTCTTTCACTCCGGGGAGTTTGTAGGCACGGTATCCGTAGGGAGCCATGGAACCCATGAATTTCCCCTCGGATGCAGACTGGTTTCTGCCACGCACCAGCCGCTTGTTGATGGTTTTCAGCTCGTAGCGGCTGAACAGGAATTTCATATCCGTGAACTGTTCATCGGATTCATTTTGCAGATCAAAGGTCTTGCCGGGGGTGATGATCTTGCAGTAGTTGGCCTGGAAGATCTGCATGATGTACCGAATGGATTCACTTGCTGTTTTACGTTACATGCAGTCGGTATCAATCACCTCCGTGAGCGAAGGATGCATCATTCTGACCACAGTTAAGACTGTAATCAGGTTCAGAAGACCTTCCGTCAGTAAAGATAATCCCAAAAGAACCAATAGCACTCGGGCACTTTCAGAAGGGCATAACATCAGCAGAAAACCAAGGATTCCTGTCGGTATCGCACCGCAGAGGATCATCCACCATTTTTTGATCCCAAACCGTTTTGCGTCAATGGCAACCTGTATTTTCAGCAGTGCATCTGCAAGCAACAGCACGCCAAGCACGGTACATAAAACCAAAATTACAGAGGCTGTACGGAAAATCATAACGGATCCCAATGCAATCAAAAGAATGCCGAATGCCAAATCATGCTGGAATGCCAGACGGTACAAATCTTTGGAACAGTAACCGAGAATTTTTACTACGCCGAACAGAGCCATAAGGATGCCGCCGATACGGCAAAGCAGCACTGCCGAACACCCTGGAACTGAAATTACAATCACACCCAGTACGCACATAGCAATGGAAATCAAAATATATCCCGTCTTTGCCGCCCGGAGCATATTGTTCCTACACATGGCAGATCCCTCCTTTTCAGAAGGGGGAGAATATTCTCCCCCTTCATTCGCCCATAGTTAGTCAATAATGTGGTATTGCTTCAGCAGCTTTTCAATATCCGTGCCCTGAATCTTTTTCAGCAGCTTACTGATAACCATTTTTTCCTTGAAGCCCAATTCCATCTCTGTCAGGGGCTTGCCGTCCCGAAGCTGGACGGTTGCATTCAGCAGATCACGGATGTCATAGGCACTGCCCCAGACCTCAGGAACACCGCGATCCACATTCAGCAGGGTGTAGACCGCCTCCATACCGGTACGCATGGAGTATTCGGTGGTGAAAATCGTATCCCGCCGGGTTTCCGCAAACTGACCCAGGAAAGCGAAGTTCACAGCGCCCTCAGGCACCACATCGGGACGGTCGCCGGCTGCGCGGGGCATGAAGAAGGCGGTGATATAGGGCATCATAACAGGGACGGTATTGGCGCTGTTCTCAGCCAGCTCTTCAATCTGATCCACCGGGACGCCGATGTGATACAGCCACTCCATGCAGATTTCCTTGCCGGAGCAGTCCCGCATGGGCTTCTTGATAAAGTCGCCGGGTTTGTCGGAGAACAGGCCGTAAACCCACACCAGGCACTGATCCTTGGGCTGATTCCGAAACTGAGGCTGACGGTTGATGGTCCAGCTCAGGAGCCAGCCGGAATCCTTCACGGTAACAATGCCGCCAGTGACAACGCCGCCGGTAAAGGGATCACGCTTGCAGATATTCTTGATATAGGGGATGATCCTCTGATCCAGGGTGGTGACCGTGGCACTCATCCAGTTGGTCTGTTCGGGATCGGAACAGAACTTGTCAGGATGGCCGAAAGAGGGATCCTGGACAGCGATTCTGCGCCACATATCCCAGCCACCGCCGGGCTTGATATCCGGGTTGAACACAGCGGGCTTGTTCTGGGAACCCATGGTGGCGTTTTCCACGCAGCCGCCGTTGGTAATAAACACCAGATCGTTCTCCGTCAGGTCAACAAAACGGGATTCTCCCTCAGCCAGCAGTTCGATCCGGGTCGCCTGCTTTCTGCCTGGCTTGATATCGAACTCCACATTGACCACCTTGGTGTTAAAGTGGAACTGGACGCCGAAGCCTTCCAGATACTTGACCATGGGCAGGATCATAGACTCGTACTGGTTGTAACGGGTAAACCGCAGAGCTTTGAAGTCCGGTAGTCCACCTACGTGATGGATATAGCGCTTGAGATACAGCTTCATCTCCAGCGCGCTGTGCCAGTTCTCAAAGGCGAACATGGTGCGCCAGTACAGCCAGAAGTTGGAGTTCAGGACCTCATCATCGAAGAAATCGGTGATGCGCTTATCATAGAGCGCTTCGTCGGGGGTGAAGAATAGCTTCATGACCTCCAAAGCGGCTTTATCGGACAGACCAAACTTTCCCTCGGTGTGGGCATCCTGACCCTGATTGACCGTTGCTCGGCAAAGGGAGTAGTTGGGATCTTTTTTGTTCAGCCAATAGTATTCATCCAGAACACTCACGCCTTCCGTCTCAATGGAGGGGATGGAGCGGAACAGATCCCACATGACCTCAAAATGGTTGTCCATTTCACGACCGCCCCGCATGACATAGCCCACATCGGGATACTGCCAGCCATCACAGGCACCGCCGGGGACCGGCTCTTTCTCGAAAACATGAACATGGCCGCCCTTCATCTGGCCATCACGAACCAGATAGCAGGCGGCGGTCAATGCCGCCAGACCGGTGCCGATGATATAGGCGGACTTGTGATCCACACCCTCAGGCTTCTGAGGACGGGCAAATGCTTCATAGTTACCACTGGAATAATACATACATGTTCCTCCTTGTAATTTCAGAGACCTTTGTATTAAGGTACCCTTTGTTTGTGCCCTTATTATAGTTTGCCCCCAACCGGATTCCTACGGACAAAAGCCTCCTGATGCCTGAATTTCAGACACTGAGGGTGTCTTTGTCTGACTTTCTGAACGAAGAAAAAGCAGGACCAAAGTCCTGCTTTTATCAATATATGTATTGGGGCTTTATGTATCGAAAAAACGCACAACATCCCGATACACATCATGTTTGCCAGTTTCGTTGAGTATCTCATGGCGCATATGTTCATACAATTTACCCCTGACATTCCCATAGCCAAGGCCGGTCAGGAAAACGGTGAGGGCTTCGAATTTTTCCCTGGAACGGATGACAGGATCATCCGCGCCTGCGATCAGAAAAAAGGACAAATTAGGGTTGCTCACGTTCCAATTCTTTTTATCGAACGCTGCTTTTTGCAGTTTGAACAGGTTGATAAACCCGTTTGTTGTAAAAACGAAGCCGCACTTCGGGTCTTCATTGTATTGTATTACATTTTGCCGGTTTTCCGAAAGCCAACCAT
Organism: Faecousia sp.; assembly: GCA_045123795.1. GTDB lineage: Bacteria > Bacillota > Clostridia > Oscillospirales > Oscillospiraceae > Faecousia. The sequence goes on from JBGVKN010000015.1 coordinate 4,616, forward strand.
TCGGAATTGTATTTCCGGTGTTGAAGCCCGAAAATGCCATTGCGTTCAGCAGCTTGTTGGGGGCCTTTTCCCCGTGGAACGGTTTTGAGAGCCTGGCTAAAAACAAGCCAAGGTCTGCGGCAGCATGGTATGTGGGCGGGCCGCAAAGGACAATCTTTTCAATCTCAGAATCGTATTTCTTCAGGTAGCCACGGGCTACCAAAGTGCCCATGCTATGGCTGAACAGGGACAGAGGAATGCCTGGATAGCGGTTTTTAATGAACTTCGTTACGGTATGCAGATCCTCTATGATTGCCTGTTCGTTTTCCGTGTAAAAGAATCCGTAATCTTCCTGCTTCTGCACACTTTCACCATGACCACGGTGGTCATGAATCACACAGACATATCCATGACCGGAAAGAGCATTCATGAAATCAAAATATCGTTCTTTATGTTCCGCCATACCGTGGGAAAACTGAATAATTCCTTTTGGTACTGGTGGCGCGGTGATGGCAGCCTCCAGCATCAATCCATCAAAATCGGATGTAATTTTCTCTATTCTCATATAGATTCCTTTCCTTGCAGGATGTGGATGTCACAAAAATTAGTTGTTCATACAGCGAATGACCAATTGCTCGAGATCACCGTTTTTCAAGTCCAGCATTCTGCGAAAACGTGTCAGAGCAGTCGGGCTCATACCTGTTTTCAGCCAACCCATAATCATGCCAAAGCTAACACATTTCAGATAGTCTACAATCGTGATACGATCTTCCGCCGTAAGCTTCCGGTCGCCCAGAACTCCGTCCACATAGGCAGTTACGACATGGCTGCATACACGCCACTGGTACTGCTCATAAATATCGCGGTCAACAGAATGGTAGATATGCAGTACAGCCTTTCGGTTCGTTAACGCAAATTCCAGTGCGGCATTGATGCAGTCATCCAGAGAATCAACGGTAGGATGCTCCCGGATAATTCTGTCCGCATCCTCATTCACAACGCTTTCCAGCAACTGCGGAATATCCTCAAAATAATAGTAAAATGTATTGCGGTTGACACCGCATTCATCAACAATATCTTTCACTGTGATCTGACTGAGAGGCTTTTCGTTTAACAGCTTTACAAACGAGTCTCTTATTGCTTTTTTTGTAAAATTCGCCATACTTTGCTCCTATTCTATGACAGCATGCCTATTGCCGCACTGCGGCATTTGATACTTGGCCGGTGACGGAGATCAAAAAATCATGATCTTTCTTTTCCTCCATATTGAGCATCGCAGACCGTGCAGTATATTTTGTTACATCCGGAATGGTTTCCCCATCAATCTGCAGGGGTGTGGGCCGGTCAAATTCTACGGTGATTTCGTCGCCGGTATGTATGGATTGTTTATTTTGGACAGTGGGTGTTTCCCCTTGTCAAGCCAAAGAATCACACAGGTAACCACCGCGCCTGCTGTTTCTAACAGCATATCAAGCATCGTGTCAATAAGGCCGATATCGATATACCCGTCCACCGGCAGCAGCAAGCCGTTCACGGAAACAGACTGGATATTGAGAATACTGCCGGTCATGCCCAAGCTGTCACCCAGCAGATAGGATGTCAGTCCATGAATTACAGTGTCATCCTGCATATCCATACCGGGGAAGGTATCTGCTCCAAATTCGCAGAATTCCCACAGTACCGCGATGGCCACGGAAAAGCACAATGCAAAAATTGCTCTTGCTGCTGGCAGATCTTTTCTTTTTACCAAAAAGTCAAAAAGGTATGCGCCCAGGATTGCAAACATGACACCACCGCAGATGTGCAACAGCTTATCCCATACAGGTATGGTATAGTAAAGCTTCCAACAATGTCCCAGCATCGGTCCAATGGCATAAGCAAGCGCAAACAGATACACCGGCAGACAGATTCTGCACCGAAACAGCTTTTCCAACAGCATCGGTAAAAGCGCCAGCAGCAGCGTTCCGAATGCCAAAGCCAACCGGTCCGCTTCACCGTCCGCTAAAAGGTATATGATCGTGAGGATCGCAAACACCTCACAGAGAATGGTTCCGAACAGTTTGACATGACGCTCACGTTTATGCATTTTCTTTTTTCCTCTTTGAGAGCTTTTGCAGGTTATCTCTGGTGTACATGAAAGCGGACAGCAGAGCCAGTGCGGTACAGG
>JBGVKN010000016.1:0-30413 GCA_045123795.1 Faecousia sp.
GCTGGTAGTTGCCGACGGCGATCAGCTGGTCACTGTGACGGTGTATGATGCGGCTGGCAACGTGGTTGCCTCTGCCAGCGACAGCGTTAACAGCTACGCCGCCCGTCAGATGGGTAAGGATGCGCTGTACGAGATGGTCGCCAAGTTCACTACCTCCGCTTACGCTCACTTCCATTAATAGACGCAAACCTCCCCCGGAAAACCGGGGGAGGTTTACTGTTGCAAAAGGAATTATTTGGTGGTATACTTTTATTATCACGGAAGGAGGTATACGATATGAAGGGGTTAGACCGTTGGATGGCAAAGCATAGAAGGCTGGCAAAATTGCTGTTTGGTACGTTGTTGGTGGGTTGCTATTCGCTGCTTCTAGTGTTAGGAGTACCATTGTGGCTGGTGATTTTGATCGACCTTTTTGTGCTGCTGGTGAACAGTGTTCATATTGATGGCAGCTTGACGCGATTGCAGAAAAAGCCCTTACACATCTTGAACAACGACTGTGATCCTTATCCGTTTTTACAGGAAACCACAGAGCAACTGACCTATAAAACTACCGGTGTGATGGAGCAAACGATTAAGATCAATCATGCGGCAGCTTTGCGGGAAGTAGGGCGCTATCAGGATGCGCTGGAGTTACTGAATTCCATCAATATTGATCGTTATGCGGCAACCATACCGGTGACACGCTTTGTTTATTACAATAATTTGACAGATGTTTTGACGTTGTTGGGGAATTACCCAGAGGCAGAAGTATGGTACCAGAAGGCAGTGCAGATCTATCAGGACTTGCCTGATAGCAAACTCAAGCAAAGCCTTCGTCCAGTGGTGGAAGCGATGGCGGAAGATGCATGGTTTCGCCGTGGGGAATATGAAAAAGCCATCGAATGCTCTAAAGCACGATATCCGAAAGAGCCGTGTAACCAGATCAATCAGGCTATGCTGATCGCCCGGTGCTACATTGCGCTTGGACAGCTGGAGGAAGCACGCAAGCCGCTGGAATTTGTAGTTGCAAAGGGGAACCGGCTTCATGCCGTGGCGCAGGCTCGGGCGATGTTGAATAACACCATTCAGGCAGTAACAGAATAATAATGATCCGGAGCAAACAGCTCCGGATCGTTTGTTATAACTGAGGGAAAGGGCCGCCGGGGAGATTGCGGACGATCCAAAATGAGAAGACAAGCACGGCGGCGATCAGCAGAAATACTGTTTCGACCTTGTCTGGATCGGATTGACCGGTGCGGACATACTGAATCAAATGCCGCAGACCGAAAATTGTGCCGAAGGGAAGTAACACCAGTACCAGTGCGTTATAATGGAAGGCCTTGGCAAAGTCCAACTCCAATAGAGCCATGCACATTCGGCTGATGCCGCAACCCGGGCAAAGCTTTCCTGTGATCATGCGAATGGGGCAGGGGATTCCCCAACCAGTTAGTTTTACGAACAAGTAGTATCCAAGACCGATCAATAGAAGAATAGCAGTTTTGCGTAATATGCTGTGCAGACGTTTTGTTTGTTCAGCGCTCAATGAAATCCCACCAATCAATGCCGTTTAAAATACGGTACGAGGCGATGCCCCGTACCGTATGAGAAAATGGATTATTCAAACTCGATGTTGGAAACGACCCACTTATACATTCTGGGAGCGACCCAGAAGCCATAGATACCGCAGGTGATCATGGTCAGCAGCATCCACTTGATCCAGTTGCCGAACAGAGAGCCGCCCTTGCCCACAAAGCGCAGACGCTTGCCCTCAATGATAGCGTGACCGATGATGAACTTCATCATATAGCAGATGGCCCAAGGAGTGGCAATGCCACAGGTCAGGGACATGATCAGGCTGGCAACGATGGAGTTGACCACGGTATCCAGAACGCCGCCATCCCAAGTGGAATTGTTAACTACAGAGGAAACAGGAGGGACAGGCTGAGGTGTGACAGGAGCAGCAGCGGGTGCAGCGCCCTGCTTGGCACCACAGTTGTTGCAGAACTGCATATCGTCCGAAAGCTGGGTGCCGCAATTGTTGCAGAATTTCATATCATTCTTTCCTTTCCAAAACGCTTTTCCCCAAGGGGATGGTAAGATGATATCATGTTTGCACGAATACTGTCAATTAAAATGTAAAAAAAGGGGAATGTACACAAAAAAACTTAGTCATTTCTGGTCGCATTTACTAATCATACGTCTGTGGAATAATGCCATGACCACCAGAATCATTAGCAAATACACACCCAGTAGGGAAATGCTGATATGATTGGCGATCAAGCCGAATAAAGGCGGCATCAAGGCTGTTCCTACATAAGCACTTGCCATTTGAATGCCGATGAGGGCTTGAGATTTGTCTGCGCCAAAATGATACGGCGTGGAATGGATGACGCAGGGATAGATCGGCGCACAGCCGAGTCCAACCAGCAGTAGACCCGCCATGGAGCCTGCGGTTCCCAGTGGGATCAGTAAAATGGCAACACCTGCGGCGATGATGCAGATTCCCAGTCGGATCATTTGGGTGTCGCTCAGCTTCATAGTTACAAAGCCGCTGATAGCCCGGCCTACTGTCATACCGAGGAAAAACAAGCTGGCAAAGGAAGCGGCCAGTTCTTCCGGCAATCCAGCGTGTATAGTCAGATAAGAGCCGGACCACAGTGCGGCGGTCTGCTCCAATGCGCAGTAGCAGAAGAAGGTGATCATCACCTCTTTGGCTCCGGGGATCTTTAAAACCTCGGGCAGGGAAAGTGGTTTGGATGCTGGTGCATCATTATTATTTCCACTACTTTTCCAAATGGGCAGGCTGATGAACAGAATTGCTGTCAGGACAATCTGGGCAATGCCTACAATCTGATAGCCCAGACTCCAGTGCTGTCCTCCGGACAGGACAAAACCGATGACGTATGGACCAGTGGATGCGCCGACACCCCACATACAATGCAGCCAGCTCATGTGTCGGCTGGCATAGTGAATCGCCACGTAGTTATTCAGGGATGCGTCAACGCTGCCGGCACCGAGGCCATAGGGGATAGCCCACAGGCAAAGCATCCAAAACTGATTGCTGAACGAGAAACCCAGCAGAGCAGCGGCAGTTAGGCATACGCTGACGGCGGTAACCTTGCCGGGTCCCAGCTTATGGGTCAGCCAGTCGCTAGTCAGGCTGGATAGAATGGTTCCGGCGCAGATGATCATGGAGATCACGCCGGCACAGGAAACCGGAACACCAAGCTCCGTGTACATAGTAGGCCATGCTGCACCCAGCAAACCGTCCGGCAGTCCCAGACTGATAAAGGATAGGTAAATGATTGCTAAGAGAAGATGAATCATATTGATTTCCTCCGTATGTGCTGGTATGATTATAGTGTTTTTGCAGGAAATTGCAAGAAAAATCTAATGCAATTCAAAGTTTACATATGGAAATCCACAGTTGGTGGATGTAATTGTGCGGCTGTGATAGGATATGAGCAGCCAAAGGAGGCGTGACAATATGACATTAGGTGAAAAACTGTCAAAACTGAGAAAAGAACAAAACTTAACACAGGAGCAGTTGGCTCAAATCTTAGGTGTGTCCCGGCAGGCGGTGAGCCGCTGGGAATCGGATCTGGCTTATCCTGAAACAGAAAAACTGCTGCGGTTGGGTGATCTGTACCACTGCTCCATGGATTATCTACTGAAGGATGAACCGAATACCCAACAAGCTGAGGGGTGTAATCGACGCATTCGTGACCTGTACATTGAACGCAAGAGCAAGAAAATGGTTGGAAGCTTGCCACTGTGGCACATCAATATCGGATTGGGCCGCACAGCCAAGGGTGTGTTTGCTGTGGGATTGGTGGCGAAGGGAATTGTGGCATTTGGGCTTTGTGCTTTGGGAATCATATCGTTTGGATGCGTGTCCTTGGGACTGTTGAGTATTGGTGCATTGGCGTTGGGCCTTGTGGCGGCAGGTTCTATCTCGGTGGGGCTGATCGCTTTGGGCGCAATCTGCATTGGTGTTTTCTCGCTGGGTGCGCTGGCGGTGGGGCAGTTTGCAGTGGGGGCGATGGCGATTGGTGATTATGCAGCCTTCGGCGATGTGGCACAAGGTGCCGTTGCAATCGGCATGAGTGAGGCTACAGGGGAGCTATACCAATCGTTGAACGCAGACCGGGCTACCGTTTGTGCACTTCTGGAGCAAACAGTTCCATGGTGGCTGAAATGGGCTGCGAATTTGTTCATAGGTTGTTTGCAATAATGTAACAATTCGGTAGTTGACACAATCCCGCATATGTAATAAAATGTAAGTAAATTATCGAAATTTTGCTACAGGAATAGGGGCAGGCTGTGATGACAAAGAGAAAGCGGAGATTTGCGGCTGTGAAGCGATGGGGGATACCTCTGTGCTGCGCCGTGCTGGTGTTGATTATCGTATTCGTTGCGATGGCTATTTTTCAAGAAGTTACAAGTGTTACGCCTCAGCCGTCCGTTGAGGCGCCTTCTACCGAAGCTACCATCGATAAAAAATGGGTTGAGATTGAACTGGTGGGGGACGCGCAGATCACCTTGGAGTATGGCGATGTGTATGAGGACCCGGGTGCTCTGGCCATGGGCTATGGGACGTTAATTCCATCCAGTGGATGCACGCTTTATGTAAGGGTTCACGGAACTGTGAATACGCAAAAGCTGGGCGTTTACACAATCACGTACAGTGCCAGCTTTGGCGGTGAGTATGGAGAAGTTACCAGAACTGTGACGGTTGTGGACACGCAAGCACCAAAAATCGAGCTGGTATCTGACCCGGAGGGCTATGTTATTCCGGGAGAGAAGTATATAGAGGAAGGGTTTCGCGCCATCGACAACTATGACGGCGATTTAACTGAGCGAGTAGAACGGAAGCAGGAAAAGAACAAGGTGATCTATACAGTCACCGATTCCTCCGGAAACAGTACGAGGGTGGAACGAAAAATTCGTTACTATGATCCTGTTGGTCCTGAATTGACGCTGCTGGGCGAGAAAGATATTCGCAGACAGGCAGGTTTCAAGTGGACGGAACCGGGGTATTATGCGTCGGATAATCTGGACGGCGATTTGACATCTGTGGTAACAATTGAAGGAAAAGTAGATGGTTATTCAGCGGGCACCTATGTTTTGAGCTATGAGGTGACCGATTCCTACGGGAATAAGGCAAGGGATCAACGAACGGTAATTGTGGAGGCGGTGGCGCGTCCCGATGTGATCGTCCCGGAGGGGAAGGTTATTTATCTGACCTTTGACGATGGCCCCAGCGACTACACCCAGAAGTTACTGGAGGTTCTGAAAAAGTACGAGGTAAAGGCCTCGTTCTTTGTGGTCAAAACCTCGCGGATGGATCTGCTGGATGACATTGTGATGGATGGGCATTCCATCGGTATCCACAGCAAATCTCACCGTTACGAGAAGATCTACGCAAACGAAGACGCGTATTTTGAAGATCTATATACCATACAGGATTTGGTTGCGCAGTATACCGGGATTAAGACGATGCTGATGCGCTTTCCCGGAGGAAGTTCCAATCAAGTTAGTATGCAGTATAACGATGGAATTATGACCCGCTTGACAAAGGCGGTTCAGGATCAGGGATTTCAGTATTTTGACTGGAATGTTTCCCCTGGAGATGCAGATACTGTAGAAACCAAAGAAGAAGTGGTAGAAAATGTGATTAAAGGCATCCAGTCGAATAAAAAGAGCTATTCTGTTGTATTACAGCATGATATCAAGGATTATAGTGTGGACGCAGTGGAGGAGATCATTATTTGGGGGCTGGAAAACGGATATACGTTCCTCCCTCTGGATATGACCAGTCCTACTTGCCACCATTACGTGAAGAACTAAAAATAGCGCGTACCGCATGAGGAATTTGGATGCGGTACGCGCTGTTTTAATTGTGTTTGGGGACAAGAGTCCGCATGACGTAAATATGGATAGGTATCGCACACAGGAGTGTCAGCAGATCGGACACGGCCTGTGCCATTTGGATTCCCAGCAGGCCAAAGGCGGCAAACAATATCCACACCGCAGGAATGAAGAACACGCCCTGACGGGCAGTGGCAAGGAACGTGGCAGGTACGGTTCTTCCAATGGATTGCTCCATCATGTTGCTCATTACAATCCAGCTTTGGGCCGGGAAACTGATGCACTGGAACCGCAATGCCGCCGCACCGCAGGCGATGACCGCCGGATCGTCACGGAATATCTTGATTAGATCCGGTGCAAATACAAACATCACAGCACTAACTAGACACAGGAACCCCAGAGAGCCCTTTACACAGAACCAGAAACCTTCCTTCACCCGGTCGTATAGCTTTGCGCCGAAATTGAAGCCGCATACCGGCTGGAAGCCCTGACCGAAGCCAATCATGGCAGAGCCGCCGAACATCATGATCCGTTGCACCACACCCATGGCGGCGATGACGGCATCATCATTCAGCATTCCGGCGGCTTGGTTCAGACAGATAGTGGCAACGGACGCTAAACACTGCCGAGCCAGAGAGGGAAGTCCGCCCTGAAGAATATTTTTGAAATAGAACCACTTGAATTTGGCTTTGGTGAAGTGGACGTGGATATTACTGCCCCGGCTGACACCTATGTAAAGCAGACAAAAGCTGATGAACTGACTGATGATGGTAGCCCAGCCGGCACCGGCTACCCCAAGACCGCAGGCGAAAATCAGGATGGGGTCAAGGGCGATATTGATGACGGCACCGGTGACGATGCCCACCATGGCGTATATGGCACTGCCCTGATAGCGTAGCTGATTGTTCAATACAAGGGATGCGCCCATCCATGGCGCACCAAGAAGAATGACCCCTAAATAATCTTTGGTATAGGGGAGGATGGTATCCGTGGAGCCCAGCAGATAGGCCAGCGGCTCCAGAAAAATAAGTCCGGCCACGCAGATCAGAACACCTGTAAACAGGGCTGCGTAAAAGCCTGTGGCGGCCATGGTACTGGCTTCTTCGTGGTTCCGCTTGCCCAGCTCACGGGAAATATAGTTGCCACTGCCGTGCCCGAAGAAAAAGCCAATGGCTTGAATAACAGCCATCATGGGGAATACCACGCCAATCGCACCGGTGGCGGCATTGCTTTTCAGCATACCCACAAAAAAGGTGTCTGCCATGTTGTAAAAAGAGGTGACCAGCATACTGATGATGCAAGGAATCGCCAGCTTGCAGATCAAGCTCGGAACCGGCGCTTCGGTCATTCTTTTAAATTTTAAATCCTGTTCATCCATTTTTCTTTCTCCCAAATGAAACATATATAAAAATTATAGCACAAAAAAGGAAAACCGCAATATGTATTTTGGCGTGTATTTCTAGTACAAACAAGTGTTTTGTGCAGAATAACATATATTACGCTATTTGAAGCGTGAATTTTCTATGAATTGATACGGAAATAGGCTTTGCAAATTTGGCTGATTGACAGTATAATAAGTCCATGCGTTTGTATACAGAAATCCAAAAATATCAAAGGAGGCGCTTTTGTGAATTACATAGAGCTGATCGTATTTATCTGTTACTTCGTCTTCATGCTGGGCATTGGCGTGTTTTTCTTTTTGAAATCCAAGTCTGCCGGCGAAAAGGATTATTTTCTGGGCGGCCGGAATATGGGTGCATGGGTTTCGGCCCTGTCTGCCGGCGCATCGGATATGAGTGCATGGGTCCTGATGGGATTGCCTGCTTCCATCTATGCTTATGGCATGGGTCAGACTTGGATTGCGATTGGTCTGGGTCTGGGTTACGCTCTGAGCTGGATCTTTGAAGCACCCCGTCTGCGCCGTTTCTCCATTGCGGCCAACGACTCCATTACCATTCCACAATATTTGACTAACCGTTTCCTGTCCAAGAGTAAGGCACTGCAGATGCTTTGCGCTACGATCTTCCTTGTGGCATATACCATCTACGCCGCTTCTTCTATCAAGGCATGCGGCACCCTGTTCCATACTGTTATGGGCATCAATGCCAATGTAGCAATGTATGGCGCTGCGGTTATCATCGTGCTGTACACCTTCATGGGCGGCTTCTCCGCCGTGTGCTGGACGGACTTCTTCCAGGGCCTGCTGATGCTGGCGGCACTGATGATCGCCCCCATTTTTGCGCTGGCCTTGGTTGGCGGTGGTGCGGCTGCTGATGTGACGCTGCCTGATGGTTACTTCAATTTCTTTACTTCTTGGCAGGATGTTGTATCCGGCTTGGGCTGGGGTCTTGGCTACTTCGGTATGCCCCACATTATCATTCGTTTTATGTCCCTGAAGTCTGAAAAGGAACTGAAGAAGTCCAGTGTCATTGGTATTTCCTGGACTACCATTATTCTGATTATGTCTGTGGTCGCAGGTGTGGTTGGTCATATGTTCCTTGGTGAGATTGCGGATTCCTCCACGGTCTTTATTACCATGGTTCGTAAGATCTTCCCTGCACTGATCTCCGGTGTGCTGCTGTCTGCGATCCTTTCTGCCGCTATGTCTACGGCTGATAGCCAGCTTCTGGCTTCTGCTTCCGCATTCGCCAGCGACGTTTATAAGCCTGTGATCCGCAAGAATGCCTCCGACAAGGAGATGCTATGGGCCAGCCGCCTTGTGGTCGTTGCCATTGCGCTGGTTGCGGTGATCATCGCTGCCAATCCCAACTCCGGTACTATCATGGCACTGGTTGAAAATGCATGGGGTGTGTTTGGCGCAGCCTTTGGCCCTGTTATTATGCTGAGCCTGTTCTGGAAGCGGTTTACCTTCAGTGGTGCCGTGGCGGGTATTGCAGTGGGTGCTGTTGTGGATATCGGATGGCTGGTGCTGCTGTCCTCCACGGGCATCTATGAGATCATTCCCGGTTTCTTTACCGGACTGATCGCCGCTGTGGTTGTGTCCCTGTGCTCCAAAGCCCCCAGTCAGGATGTGCAGGATCTGTTCGATCGTGCAAGCCAGCCAGAGTGCGCTGATGTGAACAACTGATAAAGACGAAAAACAGGGATACCCCGAGGGGTATCCCTGTTTTGGCACATCCGAGAGGATTTGAACCTCCGACCTGCCGCTTAGGAGGCGGCTGCTCTATCCAGCTGAGCTACGGATGCGTATGACCATAGTATTGTAGCGAAAAATACGCAGACTGTCAAGAAATAGACGGTATTTTTTTGCGCAAGGGACATATACTGTCAGGTAGTACAGCGGAAAGGAGTGGGCAATTTGGAAAAACCTGACGGACTGGAACGGGATGTGGATGACTTGATTTTTGAGGGAGAAGATTGGTTTCCCAGCGGAAGATGATCGATTTTTAGGAATATTTTCGCTTTTCCTCTTTACAGTGGCGCATTCTTGGGCTATAATATATCGGAATGTTTTTAATATGGAGCGTAGACTGCCATGAATATTGAATTTGACAGCTATAAACAGAAATTGAATGACTGCAAGCCTGCTCTGGAGGGCTTGGCTGAGTCGCTGAACATCGTCGGCCTGAAGGATGAGCTGGAACGGCTCCACGCAATGCAGGAGGCCCCTGGCTTCTGGGACGATCCCGAAAAGAGCCAGAAGATCGTGGTTAAGACCCGCCAAGCGGAGAATAAGATCGAGCGGTATGAGAAAATGTGTGCCGCATGGGAAGATCTGATGACCATCTGTGAAATGGCCGCAGAGGAAGACGATGACTCCATGCTCGATGAGCTGAAGGAGGGCTTCACTGCACTGGCAGCCGATATGGAAAGCTGCCGCCTGGAAACCCTGCTCACCGGCAAGTACGACAAGAACAACGCCATGATGAGCTTCCAGGCCGGTGCCGGCGGCACTGAGGCACAGGACTGGTGCCAGATGCTGTACCGGATGTATACCCGCTGGGCAGAGCGTCACGGCTTTACCTATAAGATCATGGATTATCAGGAGGGTGATGAGGCTGGCCTGAAATCCGCTTCCATCATGGTCGAGGGTGAGAATGCCTACGGCTTCCTGAAGGGAGAGAGCGGTGTCCATCGTCTGGTTCGTGTTTCTCCCTTTGATGCCAATGCTCGTCGGCAGACTTCTTTCTCTGCCATTGAAGTGATCCCGGACATCGAGGATGACAGCAACGATGTGGAGATTCGTCCCGAGGATTACGAGATGCAGGTGTTCCGTTCCTCCGGTGCAGGTGGTCAGCACATCAACAAGACTTCCTCTGCCGTGCGTCTGATCCACAAGGCTACCGGCATTGTGGTTTCCTGCCAGACCGAGCGAAGCCAGTTCCAGAACAAGGAAACCTGTTTGCGTATGCTACGCAGCAAGCTGGTTGAGATCCGTGAGCGTGAACATTTGGCGACTATTGCCGATATCAAGGGTGTGCAGCAGAAGATTGAGTGGGGCAGCCAGATTCGTAACTATGTATTTATGCCTTATACCTTGGTCAAGGATACCCGAACCGGTTGCGAAACCAGCAACGTCAACGGCGTTATGGACGGCGCACTGGATCCCTTCATTGAAAGTTATCTGAATTGTCTGGCAACTGGCAATTGGGTGCAGAAATAATTAAAATAATACTTGAAATCCACCGAATAGTATGCTACAATAGTACGGCTATGTGTGAAAAATCTCTCCAAAAGGGGAGTGACATCGATCAAGCCGTTATTGGCGGAGGGAGGTTAAAGAAATGGTAGAAGTCATTAAGATCATCCTGACCGTTCTGGAGGTTATCTTCAGCATCGGTCTGACCGCTGTTGTCCTGATGCAGTCCGGCAAGGAGGCTGGCCTGTCCGGTGCCATCGCTGGCAACGCCGATACTTATATGGGCAAGGGCAAGACCAACTCTCTGGATCAGAAGCTGGCTTCCTGGACCAAGTGGATCGCTCTGGTTTGGGCGGCGCTGACTCTGGCTCTGGGCCTGATCTAAAATATTGCTTGCTGCGAGGCGGAGGAATTTTCCTCTGCCTCGTTTGCTTTTGGTGGACTTTTATGGTGAGATGTGATAGAATATCATTACTTTGAATAAGGAGTGCTTGCGATGAAAGCAATCAAGCTGGCAGGGTTGGAGCCTGCCAATGTATTTGGCTACTTTGAAAAGATCTGTTCTATTCCGCACGGTTCGGGCAATACGAAGGCAATCAGCGATTATCTTGCGTCTTTTGCAATGGAGCACGGTATCCGCTATCGTCAGGATGAGCTGAACAATGTGATCATGTTTCAGGAAGGTACCTGCGGTATGGAGGATCACGCGCCGGTGATTCTGCAGGGCCACATGGATATGGTCTGCGAAAAGGACGAGAATTGCCCCATCAACATGGAAACGGACGGCTTGGATGTGGCTCACGACGGCGAATATGTTTTTGCCAAAGGGACAACGCTGGGTGGCGATGACGGCATTGCTGTGGCTTTTGCATTGGCGCTGCTGGCGGATAAATCGATTCCCCATCCTCCGCTGGAGGTTGTCATCACTGTGGACGAGGAAACCGGTATGGAAGGTGCTACCGGTGTGGATCTGTCCGAATTGAAGGGCCGGACTCTGATAAACATTGATTCCGAGGAGGAGGGTATCTTCACTGTTTCCTGCGCCGGCGGCGCTCGGGGAACCATCACACTGCCGGTGACACGACGTGCGGTTTATGGACCTTGCGTGCGGCTGACGGTGGAGGGATTACAGGGCGGTCATTCCGGCGTGGAGATCCATAAGAACCGGGCCAATGCAACCAAGGTTATGGGCGAGCTGCTTAGCCGTATTCAGAAGCTGATGCCCCTGTGCCTGACCAAACTATCCGGCGGTTCCAAGGATAACGCTATTCCCCGTTCCTGCACCGTGACGCTGGTTGCTATGGGTAGTTATATCGAGCGGATCAATGATGTGGCATCCCAGTTGGAGCAGGAGATCCGGGAGAATTATGATGAGCCTGAGGTTCGCATTTACGGCGATGATGTGGATGCTTTTGGCGGTAATGCTTTGCCTACGGATCTGACCGCCAAGGTCATTGGCTTACTGTGTTCTGCGCCGAATGGGGTGCAGGCTTGGAGCAAGGATATTGCAGGTCTGGTGCAAACAAGCTTAAACCTTGGTGTTGCCAAGCTGGAAAAGGAAGAACTGCGCCTTACCTTTGCGGTCCGCAGCTCCGTCAATCAGGAAAAGCGGGAATTGCTGGATCAGCTTGCGAAGCTGGCTGAGTTCAACGAGGCTGAATACAGCGAAATGGGCGATTATCCGGCATGGGAGTACAAAAAGGATTCCGACCTGCGGGATACCATGGTCCGGGTGTACCGGGATATGTTCGCAAAAGAGCCGGAGGTTGTGGCCATCCACGCTGGCTTGGAGTGCGGCATTCTCAGCGACAAGCTGCCGGGGCTGGATTGTGTGTCCATTGGCCCGGAGATGCACGATATCCACACCAGTCGGGAGCGGCTGGGCATTGCGTCCACGCAGCGCACATGGAATTTCCTGCTGGAGGTTCTGAAAAATCTGTAAGATGTGACCCGCTTCGGCGGGTCACTTTTTGTATATCAGACCTTTGATCCACCGGATATCCTCTCGTCGGAGAATTTTCAGCAGGAACAGCAGGCAGAACAGAATGATCGTGAATGCGGCTGCACGCATTAGCGGCGGAGCCAGATGCCCAGCAGCCCATACGGCGGCTATGGCAGCGGCGATGGTTGTTGCAGGCACGTGGAATGGGATGCGTTCTCCGGTGATCTTCAGCAGCCGACGCAGGCTAAGGATGAAGTTGACCAGATGGGTCACTAGGAAGCTGAAAAAATACCCCCCAATGCCGTACTTTGGTAACAGGAAGAATAGGAAAGCGACATCCATCGTAGAGGTCAGGATGTTATAGCGGACGCTGGCTTTTTGCTGGCCAAGACCTTTGATCATGGCATCGGTGACAATATCGCAGTAAAGCATGACTGACAGTGGGGCGAACCAGCGCAGAAACGTTCCGGCTTCGGCACTTCTGTATAGTGAAAGGCACAGCTCTGGGGCTGCAAGAAATAAAATCCCGCCGCTCAGAACGCCGTAAATCAGGGCGACACGCAGACTGCGGTGCATCAAATAATTGATCCGCTGGCGGCTTCCGGCGGCGTTACATCGTGCCATTTCCGGGATGAGCAGCTCTGTTAAACCGAATAGGATGGCGGCGGGGAACATGAGGATAGGAAAAACCATGCCGCAGACCGTACCAAACAGGGACAGCGAATCGGCGGTGTACAGCGCCAGCCGCTTGGGTACCATAAGGTTTTCGGTGGTGGAGATTCCGGCTTTTAAATCATCAGCAAGAGCAAGGGGAACTGCGGTATCTGCCAGACGACGGGCGAGGGGAATTCGTTTTCCTGTAATGGCACGCTCGCCTAGCCGTAAAAGAACAAGGCTGGAAAGGGTCAGCAATGCTCCGGCGCAGCTGCCCATAACCACAGCTTGACAGGCTCGACTAGGGTCACTTCCTGCCCAAAAGGTCAGCGCTAGTACGGTGGCACCCATGGAGCAGAGCTGTTCCGCCACTTCCACTGCTGCCAGTGTACCGATGCGGTTGGCAGCGGTGAAGTATCCGGTCATGACGCCGCACAGACAGCTTACCGGTAAAAATGCCGCCAGAAGCCGAATGGCATCCGCCGTTTGGCTGTTGCCGACCCAGCTTTGTGCGATGGACGGAGCGAATAAGTATAACAGCGCACCCACTGCGCTGCTACATAAAATGCTGTACAAAAAGGAGCCGGACAGCACCCATGTCACATTGCCGGGGCGTTTTTTGCCTAGCTCCTCAGCGGTCAGGTACATGGTAGCGGTGCGCACACCGGCAATGCCGGCGGTCATGGCAAGACTACCAACGGACAGCACAAGCTGCAAAAGTCCAACTCCTGCCGCACCGATGCGCCCGGAAATATAGACCTGAAAGGATGTGGATACCATCCGCAACAGCAGGTTCACCCCGGTGAGCATCAGGGCACTGTAAAAGATCGGCATTGGTCGGCGCAAAAAGATCCCCCCTTGTCCACAATCTATGCGGACAAGGGGGGATTAGAACGTTAGGGATTAAACTCTTTGCACCATATGGTCAGGGGGCATTCGCTGCATTTGGGATTTCTGGCAGTGCAGCAATCCCGGCCAAACAAAACGATCCGATGGCAAAAATCACTGCTTTCCTCCGGCGGCAGAATGGCCCGGAGCTGTTTTTCTACCTTTTCCGGTTCCTTGCCGCTGGACAGACCCAACCGGCCGCAAATGCGGATGCAATGGGTATCACAGACCACACTGCCCGGGGTGCCGTAAAGGTCACCCAGCAGGAGATTAGCGGTTTTACGCCCAACACCGGGCAACCGAAGCAGTTCTTCCATGGTGCCGGGGACTTTGCCGCTGTAATCGGTCAGCAACATTTGACAAGCAAGAACGATATCTTTTGCCTTGTGCTTATAAAAACCGCAGGAATGGACATGATTTTCCACATCCCCGATATCGGCATTGGCCATGGCTTCCAGTGTAGGGTAGGCGGCAAACAGACCGGGGGTCACCAGATTAACCCGGGCATCGGTACATTGGGCGGACAGCCGCACGGCGATCATCAGCTCATAATCTTTTCCGTAGTGCAAGGCACAGGGGGCATCCGGATAGCGGTGTTTTAAAATTTCAATAATAGAATTGACTTTTTCCTCCATAGCTTCGCCTCCTTTGGGGCTATTCTATCACAAGCTGGTGAATTTGAAAAGATTTTTCTGCACATTTCGCTCTTTGCCGGGATATGATGGCGTAGTAGAAATTTGGAGGGATCGGTATGGAGATCATGCTGTGTGATATTCGGCCCGGAGTTCGGGCTGTCGTGACAAATATTCCTGATACGAACCCGTTGAAAGGCCGTCTGCGGGAGTTCGGTATGGTGCCGGGGACGGAACTGAGTTGCCGCTATCTTAGTCCGGGAGGAGATTTGGCGGCTTTAGAACTGCGGGGAACAGTGATTGCGGTGCGGCGAAAGGATTTAAAGGGTATATATGCCCGGAGGTGCGTATGAAGACCGTAGCGCTGGCGGGGAATCCCAATGTGGGCAAAAGCACCCTATTTAACGCCCTGACAGGTCTTCGTCAGCATACTGGAAACTGGCCCGGGAAAACTGTGGGCGTGGCTCAGGGAACAGCCCGGAAGCTGCCAGGGTACACCATTGTTGATTTGCCGGGTACATACTCGCTGGAGGGTGCGTCGGAGGATGAGCGACTGGCGGCAGAGTACATCGCCAGTGGAGAAGCGGACTGCATCGTGGTGGTGTGCGATGGGAGCTGTTTGGAGCGGAATTTGATTTTGACGCTTCAGATCTTACAGCAGACGCAAAATGTGGTGCTGTGCGTCAATTTGATGGATGAAGCGGAACGCCGGGGCTTTCGTGTGGACGGGGCGGCGTTGGAAAAGGAACTGAGCATCCCGGTGGTACTGACAGCGGCAGGACGGCGCAGAGGTATGCAAGAATTACTGGGTGCGATCAGAGATCATGTCCCCGTACTGCCGGAGCAGGTACGGGAATGGTATGACCCGGTTCAGCAGGCAGCCGAGATTGCACGGCGTTGTGTGACACGTTCTTCGGATGTAAATGACGGTTGGCGGCTGGTGTTGGATCGGATTCTGGTCAGCCGTCGCAGAGGGATTCCAATAATGCTGCTGCTTCTGCTGGCGATCGTGTGGCTGACGGTGTGTGGGGCGAACATTCCTTCTGCAATGCTGGAAAAGCTGTTCAGTGCCGGATATGGTGTGCTAAAAGGATGGATGGGACCACTACCGTGGTGGGTGGCGGGAGTGTTGCTGGATGGTGTTTACGCAACTACAACCCGGGTTATAGCGGTGATGCTGCCGCCAATGGCGATCTTTTTCCCACTGTTTACGATTTTGGAGGATGTGGGGTATCTGCCCCGGATGGCCTTTTTGCTGGATCGTAGTATGTATCGTTGCGGTGGCTGCGGCAAGCAGGCACTGACTCTGTGCATGGGTCTTGGGTGCAACGCCGTGGGGGTTACCGGGTGCCGGATCATTGATTCGCCCCGGGAGCGGCTGGCGGCGATTTTAACCAACGCCATGGTGCCATGCAATGGGCGGTTTCCGACGCTGATCCTGCTGGGGTGCTTGTTTTTTGCGGATGCAGGTGGAGCGTTGGTGGTGGCGCTGTGTGTCCTCGCTGGGGTGTTGGGGGCGATGATGACCACTGGTGTACTAAGCAAAACAGCTTTGCGGCATGAGCAAAGCGCTTTTGTTATGGAGATGCCGCCATTCCGACGGCCTCGGGTCGGGCAGATTCTTGTCAGATCCTTGCTGGATCGAACGTTGTTCGTGGCGGGCCGAGCAATCAGCGTGGCGGCACCAGCCGGGGCGGTTTTGTGGCTACTTGGGAATACAAAGGTTTTGGGAAGGTTGTCGCAAATTCTTGACCCGGTGGGAGCAGTGTTGGGGATGAATGGGATCATTATGCTGGCATTCCTGCTTTCTCTGCCCGCTAATGAACTTTTGATGCCGATTATTATGATGATCTTGACCGGAAACAGCGTTCTTGCTGGGGTGGAGCCCACCGGACAGATGCTTCTGGCGGCAGGTTGGACGATGGAAACAGCCCTTTGCACTATGATCTTTTCTGTATTCCACTGGCCTTGTGCCACAACCTTGCTGACCATTCGTAAGGAAACCGGTAGCAACGCAAAAACAGCGGCGGCATTTTTACTGCCGACCGCTGTTGGTGGGATCTTATGCGCAATAGTGAATTTGCTGCTTTAGTAGGCTTCCAAAACCTCGGCGCTTAATGCGGAGATCTCATAGGCCACCCGTTCCACGGGCCCTTCATCTGTAAGCTTGGTATAAGTGCGGCTTTGGAGTCGTCCGCAGACACGGATCTTATCCCGGGTCTGGCAAACGGAAACCTCCTGCGCAGTACGGCCCCAGAGGATACAGGGCAAGTAATCGGCCCGGCGGAAGGCCCGGGGGACTGCCAGCATCACATCGCAGATCTCCCGCCCCAGAGGGGTGCGGCGGTAGGTGGGTTCTCGGCACAGGAGACCCTCCAGCATGACATCGTTGACTGGGTCGCCGTCCTCGGCGGTCAGTGTGGCGGCAAAGACGAAGATCAGCAGCCGCCGGGCTCCTTCCGCTCGGATGTTGTGGGAACGTATTTGCCCTGTGACAGCAATCATATTGCCGCCGGAGAGATCCAGTGTGTTTAGAAGCTGCTCTTCGGCAATGATCGGGAGGGTATCTACCGCACCGCTGAGTCGGGGAACGTTCAGGGTGAAGCGATGAAATCTGCGTCCATGGTTTTCGTGGGAAAATTCCGGTAAGCCCGCCAGCTCACCCCGGAGTGTAATGATGTTTGTTGTATGTTCCATAGTACCACCTCAATTCAGATGTATGAAACATCCTATGGGGCGATGGGGAAAATAAGAACTCCACCGGAGCAAATCTGGTGGAGTTCTTAAGATGCATCTATCTTATTCTGAAATCTGGTCTTCATCGTCAGAGGAAGAAGACTGCATTTTTTCTTTTATAAAATCATGAATACTTTCCGGGTCTGCTGCGCCGTAGAGTATATCCATCAACCGATTGACCTCTGGATTATCGCTGGTGGATAAGCATGCGTTGCGGATTTTGATTTGATCCGTAACGGAGAAAATCAGGTCAAGAATGAGCATAGCCAGGCCGATACAAAGGCATACCTTGCTCCAAATACCGATGACGCAGAGGATTATCCCAGGCAGAAAAAGATAAAAGTAATGCAACAAGAAATTTCCTATTAAACCAATAACAAACATTCTTGCCGGATATTTTCGATTGTTCATCGTTTCTTTCCTCCCCTTGAGTTTGTTTTTTTTGCGGTAGCTGACGGGGGTGTGGTGCTCCGTGTAGGCGTTTTCTTTCCAACAGGCTTTTTCGGAGGAGGTGCAGTAGGCTTGCCCTGCCGGGGCGGTATGGCTCGAATCAGGCACTTGGGCCCGGAGCCGATCAGATCCTCCCGATGAGCTTTCAGCAGCGCCTCCCGAACCAAATAGTAGTTCTTGGGGTTGCGGTACTGAATCAGCGCACGCTGCATGGCTTTTTCGTGGGGATCGGTCGGAACGTAGACCTTTTCCATTGTTCGGGGGTCGAGCCCCGTATAGTACATGACTGTGGACAAGGTGGAGGGGGTGGGGTAGAAGTCCTGCACCTGCTCAGGGTTATAGCCCATTTCTCGGATGTATTCCGCCAGTTCAATGGCTTCTGTCAAGGTAGAACCGGGGTGGCTGGACATCAGGTAGGGAACAAGGTACTGGTTCATGCCGTACTGCTTATTTAGGGCGAAATACTTGTCTACAAACTTGTTGTAGACGGCGTTTCTGGGCTTGCCCATCCGGGACAGCACTGCATCAGATACGTGCTCCGGGGCGACCTTCAGCTGACCTGAAATGTGGAACTGGACAAGTTCTTTAAAGAAGGTATCCTTTTTGTCCGCCAGCAGATAGTCAAAGCGGATGCCGCTGCGGACAAAGACCTTCTTCACACCGGGGATCTTTCGCAGCTTGCGCAGCAGGGAAACGTAGTCCGAATGATCGGCTTTCATGTTCTTACAGGGGCTGGGGTACAGGCATTGCCGTCCGCCGCAGGCGCCCTTGGTGAGCTGTTTGTCGCAGGCCGGGTGACGGAAATTGGCGGTGGGGCCACCAACATCGTGGATGTAACCCTTGAAATCCTTGTCTTTGACCATCAGCTCCGCTTCTGCAAGGATGCTTTCGTGACTGCGGGTCTGGATGATCCGCCCCTGATGGAA
This sequence comes from Faecousia sp., assembly GCA_045123795.1. Lineage (GTDB taxonomy): Bacteria > Bacillota > Clostridia > Oscillospirales > Oscillospiraceae > Faecousia. Next base: position 18,679 of record JBGVKN010000016.1, read on the forward strand.
AGTCAGGGCACAGAAGGAGCAGGCACCGAAACAGCCCCGGTTGCTGACCAGACTGAATTTGACTTCCTCGATGGCAGGTACACCGCCAGCCTTTGCATAGCTGGGGTGCCATGTGCGTTCGTATGGCAGGGCGTAGACGGCATCCATTTCCTCGGTGGTCAGGGGTTTCTGAGGCGGATTTTGGACGACAAACTCCTTGCCATAGGGCTCAGCCAGCCGCTTGGCGGTGAAGGGATCGCAGTTGCCGTATTGGATTTTGAAACTCTCGGCGTACTTACGCTTGTTGGATTTCAGTTCTTCAAAGGAGGGTAGGACAATGGTGGGAAGGCTTTCGTCCAGCTCGGTGGTACGAAAAACAGTGCCGTCAATGTAGGTGATATCCCGAGCCTCCATACCGGCGTTCAAGGCATCGGCAAGCTCCACGATGGATTTTTCGCCCATGCCATACATCAGAATATCTGCCTGAGAATCCAGTAAAATGGAACGTTTCATGCTTTCCGACCAGTAATCGTAATGACCCAGACGGCGCAATGATGCTTCGATGCCGCCAATGAGGATGGGGACATCTTTATAGGTCTGGCGAATCAGATTGCAGTAAACGATGGTTGCATAGTCAGGCCGCTTACCCATCTCACCGCCGGGGGTAAAAGCGTCGGTTTTGCGCTTATGCTTGGTGACGGAATAGTGGTTGACCATGGAATCCATATTACCGCCGGATACTAAAAAGCCCAGCCGGGGACGGCCATAAATATCGATGGATTTGGAATCACGCCAGTTAGGTTGGGCAATGATGCCAACACTGTATCCGTGGCTTTCCAGCACACGGCTGATGATGGCGTGACCGAAAGAGGGGTGATCAACATAGGCATCGCCAATGACGTATACAAAATCGCACTGGGTCCAGCCACGGTCAATCATATCCTGTTTGCAGATTGGAAGAAAGCTCATATTGAACCTCCGAAACTTGTTTGCATTAGTATATCATTTTTTGCGCCAAAAGGGAAGATAAAAATACAGACGGATTGACTTGTGGGCAATTGAGTTGTAAAATGATGAAAAAAGAGTGAGGTGTGAGCATGAAAACACGTCTTTTGGTTTGTATTTTGGTGATTGCATTGCTGATCTGCGGCTGTGCGGCCGTGGAGGACGAGAAGCAGACGGAACCTTGCGTGACCCATGTGGATTACAACGGGGATGGATTGTGCGACTGGTGCGATCAATCTGTGGTGACTACCTTTGATTTTTATTCCATCAATGACCTCCACGGCAAATTTGCGTACGGAGATTTCCATCCCGGTGTGGACGAGCTGTCTACCTATTTTGAGATGGCTAGACTCCAGGATGACAATGTGATCATTCTCTCTGCCGGTGATATGTGGCAGGGCGGTGCCGAGTCCAATCTGACCTATGGTGCGATTATGACAGATTGGATGAATGAGGTGGGCTTTGCTGCCATGACTCTGGGCAACCATGAATTTGACTGGGGCGAAGCATATATCCGTCAAAATGAGCAGATCGCCCAGTTCCCGTTCCTTGCTATCAATGTCTACGAGCGGGCGACCAATATGCCGGTGGATTATTGCCAGCCTAGCGTGGTGGTGGATGCATCCGGTTATCAGATCGGCATTATTGGAGCGGTAGCGGATTACGATTCTATCGCAGCTGATAAGGTGGAGGACATCTATTTCAAGACTGGCTCTGAGCTGACATCCCTTGTGAAGAAGGAATCGGAACGTCTGCGTGGCGAGGGCGTTGACTTTGTGGTGTATGTGCTCCATGACGGCTATGGAAGCAGTATTGGAAACAGCGGCACTGTTGTTTCTTCCAGCCAGATCAAGTCCTATTACGATGTAGCTCTGTCCGATGGTTATGTGGATCTGGTTTTCGAGGGACACACCCATCAGGGATATGTATTTACGGATGAATATGGTGTTGCGCATCTGCAAAACAGAGGCGATAACAAGGGAGGTATCTCCCATGTGGAAGTGGAATTCAATACCGTGACAGGGCGCGCTTCAGTTAACACGAAAGAATTGGTCAGCACCGATGCGTATGATTTCCTGTTTGATGATCCCGTCGTCAATGAGCTGTTGGAAAAATACAAGGATGAGCTCGCTATTGCGTATCAGGAAGTCGGACAGAATAAATACAATCGAAACAGTACCTACCTTCGGCAGACGCTGGCGCAGGTGTACTATGAGCTCGGCGTAGAAGCGTGGGGCAGCGAATATGAGATCACGCTGGGTGGTGGTTTCTTACAGACACGAAGTCCCTACGATCTGCCGGCAGGAGAGGTACAATATGGACAGCTTGTGTCTCTATTGCCCTTTAATAATGACCTTGTGCTGTGCAGTATTAAGGGAAGGGACTTGCTGAACAGATTTATCAATACAGATAACTCCAGTTATTTCATCAGTGGTGATGCTACGCTGATGAGCAGTGTGGAGCCGGATGGCATCTACTATATTGTGGTGGATAGCTACACGGCTTCTTACGAACCCAACCGACTGACTGTGGTAGAGAAATTCGTAAGCGGCATTTATGCCCGGGATCTGCTGGCTGAGTATATCAGCGAAGGTGGCTTTAGTAAATAATCTGCGAAATAGAGAAAAAGTTGTTGACAAATTCCATTGGCTGTGCTAATATATTGAGGTCGTCAAGAGCGGCACATATATGGGCGAGTGGTGGAATTGGTAGACTCGCTAGATTCAGGTTCTAGTGTTCACTGCGGACGTGCGGGTTCAAGTCCCGCCTCGCCCACCAAAAGAAGACACGCATCTGCGTGTCTTCTTTTTTTATATGCCGGTTCGTTGACAGCTGATCTGATCTCATGTATACTAGGGTCATCAATCATACAAAGGAGTATTATATGAACCGTGGAGCCATTGCGCATATGCCCGACAGCAGGTATTGCTACTGCATGACCCCAGGGCGTTTTTTATTTCGTTTACAGACCGGGCGTGATGACCTGTTGCAGGTCAGAATGCACTACCGGGATAAGTACATTCCGCTGTGGGTATTGGATACCCGGGCGGTCATCGATATGAAGCGGGTGGCGCAGGACAGTTGCCATGACTACTACGAGGTAGAGCTGGATATTGATGTAATTTGCCTGCGGTATTTCTTTGAACTGATTGGACAGGATGGGGAATGTGTTTACTATGCGAACTGCCGTTTTGTGGCGGAAGCACCGGATGACAATGACCGGATGTTCGATCTACCTCAGAATCTTCGGGAGATGGAGCGGTTCGAAGTTCCAGCGTGGGCGAATAATAAGGTGGTATATCAGGTGTTCCCGGCTCGGTTTGCGTCCAGTAAGCCGGTGGAGGATGCGCTTTGGTACAAAACGCCTATGGATGCAGTCACAGACCTGAAGGGCGATTTAAAGGGAATGTATGACAAGCTGGAATACATTCGCGATTTGGGCGTGGATGTGCTGTATATGACCCCGATCTTCCAGTCCAAGTCTACCCATAAATATGATACCATCGACTATTACAAGATCGATCCATCCTTTGGCACTACGGAGGATTTGGTCGCACTGGTGGACAAAGCTCATACACTGGGCCTGCGGGTGGTACTGGATGCGGTGTTTAATCATACCGCACCGGAGTTTTTTGCTTTTAAGGATCTGGAGGAAAATTGGGAAAGCTCCAAGTATCGGGATTGGTACTACTGCGATGGCAAGCCTGTCAGACCGAAGACTCGGCTGGTAAAGCCTAATTACAAGAGCTTTGCCTATTTCGGCGGTATGCCCAAGCTGAATTTGGACAACCCGGAAACGGCACAGTATTGCATCGATGTAGCACTTTATTGGCTACGGACGGCTAAAATTGACGGCTGGCGGCTGGATGTAGGGGATGAAGTATCGCACTACTTTTGGCAGACTTTCCGCAATGCAGTAAAGCAGGAGTTCCCAGAGGCGCTGATCGTAGGTGAAGTGTGGCACTATGCGGCGGATTTTTTGCAGGGTAATAACTGGGACAGCGTGATGAATTATCCCTTCCGCAATGCGGCGCTGGATTTTGTGGCAAAGGGCGAGATCACTGCATCGGAATTCGTTAATGAATTGGGCTTCTTGCGGGGAAATCTGAACAATGCTTGTCAGAGTGTCTTGTGGAACCTGCTGGACAGTCATGATACGCCCCGGACGCTGTATCAATGCGGCGAGGATAAGCAAAAAATGAAGCTGCTGGCGGCGATTCAGTTGCTCCTACCCGGTATGCCCTTCATATATTACGGCGATGAGGTGGGGATGACCGGCGGGCAGGACCCGGACTGCCGTCGGGGTATGCTGTGGGAGGATGCCCGGCAGGATAAGGATATGCTGTCATACTACAAGCGGCTGATCGCCGTTCGGAAGTCCAATCCCTGTTTGACTGAGGGAGATGCGGAGCAGATGACTGCCGATGATGATAGTGGTCTTGTGACCATCCGTCGGGGTGATTTGGTGGTTCTGTTCCATGGTCAAGAGGGGGATATTTTACTTCCTCAGTATGCTGGGAAGTCTGAATTGATTTCCGGCGGCCTGTTTGATGGTACGCTGGGCGCTTATGAAGCGGCTGTTTTGAAAGTATAAAGGCAAACGCCTCAGAGGAAAACTCTGAGGCGTTTTGATATATCAATACAGGGTGTCGATGGTGTTGCGAATGCGATCGACGGTGCGGGCATAGCCCAGAATCTGCATGACGGTGTACAGATCGGGGGAGTTGGTCTTGCCGGTGACGGCCTGACGGATGAAGGTGGAAACGTCGGCCACGGTGCCCTTAAAGGCGGTGGGGTCAGCTTTGTATGCCTTCATGTCGGTGGTGAAGCCAATCTCCTCGGTGAGAGCCTTGACCTTATCGAACCAGACGGTTGCATCGTCGTTGATGCTGAACTTATCAAGGAAGCGGTTCAACACATCCTGAATGGTGGCTTTGTCGAACTTCTCGTCAAAGGTGGGCATTTGCAAATATTCGTCATAGAAGAAGCCCATGTAATCCTTGGCATCCTTCCAGACTGCCAGATCCTTACGGGGCTTTTTGCCGCCACGTCCGATGGCCAGGATGGCTTTAGCAAACAGAGGATCAGCCTCAAGCTTCGCACCGAAGGCGGGATCAAACTCCTTGGCCCATTCGGTCAGCAGATCGTAGACCTTGGAAGCATCCATCCGGGCGATGACGTTCTTAGAAACGTCGGTGAGCTTGGCATAGTCAAACAGGGAGCCGGCGGGATTCAACTTCTTGGGGCTGAACTTGAAGGTGTCGGCGGCTGCGTCTGCGTTGGCACGACGCCAATCCTCAAAGTTGGAGTTCAGCAGCGTCATAATGTATTCATAGACAGCTTCAACGGGGAAGCCTTCGGCCTTGTAGTAGGTCAGGGCCAGCTCCGGGTCCTTGCGCTTGGAGAGCTTGCGCTTGGAGGTGCCGTCCATCTTCATCAGGGGTCCGATGTGGACGTACTTGGGCAGTTTGAAGCCCAGCGCCTTGAACAGCTGAATATGGAAGGGCAAGGTGGGCAGCCACTCGTCGCCACGAACCACGTGAGTGGTGCGCATCAGGTGATCGTCTACGGCGTGGGCGAAGTGATAGGTGGGAATACCATCGGATTTCAGCAGAACGTGGTCCACATCGTTCTCCGTAATGGTCAGCTTGCCCTTGACCAGATCGTCAAATTTAAACTGGTTTTCGATGGAGCCGGTGGATTTGAAACGCAAAACCCAAGGATTGCCAGCATCCAGCTGGGCCTGAATTTCCTCCAGCTCACGGTCACGCCACATGGCATACTTGCCGTAATAGCCGGTGTTTTCCTTGTTGGCTTCCTGCTGTTCACGCATGGCAGCCAGCTGCTCCTCAGTGCAGAAACAGGGATAGGCCTGTCCTTCGGACACCAGCTTCTTGGCGTAAACATGGTAGATGCCCGCACGCTGGCGCTGGCGGTAGGGGCCGTAGGAGCCGAAATCGCCGTCGATGGTGGCACCTTCGTCGAAGGAGATGCCGTAATGCTTCAAGGTGTTGATCAGAACCTCCACTGCACCGGGGACTTCACGCTTGGCATCGGTGTCCTCCACCCGGAGGAACAGAACGCCGCCGGACTGGTGCGCCATGCGCTCAGCGGTCAGACCCTGCACAAGATTGCCCAGATGGACAAAGCCGGTGGGGGAGGGAGCCATACGGGTCACGACGGCACCTTCAGGCAGATTTCTGGCGGGGAAACGTTCCTCCAGTGCCTCGGGGGTGTCGGTGACGTTGGGGAAAAGCAGATCGGCAAGTACTTGATAATCCATAAAAATACCTCTGTATTCTAAATTCTCTCAATACTATATCATCTGAATGGGATAAAGTCAATTTTTCATTGCGTTTTTCTGTAAGCTGTGTTAGAATACGAAATATTATTCGAAGAGAGGCGTATTCCAATGGAAGAAATCGTTGCAAAAAAGAGAATGTTATCCGGCATCAAGCCCTCCGGTGATCTTACACTGGGCTCTTATCTGGGCGCAGTGAAGAATTGGGCAGAGCGTGCCGATCAATATGAGTGCTTTTACTTTATGGCGGACCTGCACGCCATTACTGTGCGGCAGAACCCTGCCGACCTGCGTCGCCGGACGCTGGAGCAGTTGGCGCAGTATATCGCCTGCGGCCTTGACCCGGAGAAGAACACCCTGTTCATTCAGAGCCATGTGCATCAGCATGCAGAGCTGGGCTGGGTGCTGGACTGCTACTCCATGTTCGGTGAGCTGAGCCGCATGACCCAGTTTAAGGATAAGTCTGCCAAGAATGCTGACAACATCAATGCCGGTCTGTTTACTTACCCCAGCCTGATGGCGGGCGATATCCTGCTGTATCAGCCGGATCTGGTGCCCGTTGGCGAGGATCAGAAGCAGCACGTGGAGCTGACCCATGTGATCGCCCGCCGTTTTAATGGCATTTACGGCGATGTGTTCAAGATCCCTGAGCCCTTTGTGCCCAAGGTCGGTGCAAGAATCATGAGCCTGACCAATCCCACCGCCAAGATGTCCAAGTCCGAAAACGAGGACACCGGCCGTGTTCTGCTGATGGATCCTCCGGAAGTGGTTATGAAGCAGTTCAAGCGGGCCATCACCGATTCCGATACGGAAAATTGCGTCCGCTACGATAAAGAAAACAAGCCCGGCGTAGCAAACCTGATGACCATTTACTCTGCTGTTACCGGCAAGACCTATGAGGAAATCGAAAATGAGTTCATCGGCTGCGGCTACGGCAAGTTTAAGCCCGTGGTCGGCGAGGCGGTTGTGGAGCATCTGCGTCCCATCCGTGAGGAGACTATGCGGCTGATGAAGGACAAGGCTTATCTGGAGAGCGTCTACCGTGACGGTGCTCAGAAGGCTAGCTATGTTGCTGAAAAGACTCTGCGCAAGGTCTACAAGAAGGTCGGCTTTGTGGCTAAGTGAAAAAGTTCGGGCCTGCTCGTATGAGCAGGCCCTTTTGTTATTCGTCCAACAAGGCGTAGTTCGGCACAGCGTATCCACGGATTCCGGCGGCATCGACGGAAATATAGCGGTAGGCTACTTGATTTTCCTTGTTTCCTTCGATGACTTTAATGAAATTGCTGGCGGTGCCGACCACGATACCGACGTGGTCTGACCATCCGGTGCAGTCGCCGTATCCAGTGGTGTCCTTCCAGCAATAATAGATAATATCACCGGGCAGTGGCTTGTGGTCATCGGATTCTTCCCATGCGTCCAGAGCCTTGAATAGCTCGATCTGCCTCTGGCAGCCGCATTCTGTGGGGATGATATCCGTAAAGCCGCACTGGATGGCGGCGGCACTGACAAAGGTGGCGCACCATTCGTCCTCGTATTTTACAGTGTAATTCTGTGCCAAAGGTTCATGGGCGTTGTACAGGTCGATGATGGCCTTATGAGTGCCGTCACTTTCCTGATATCCCAGCCAGCCTTCTGCGGTTTTTACAAGCTTTTCCCGTGCCATGGCCTCAGCTGGGGGTACGGTTTTATAGAAATCGTAATGGGCTTTGCGTGTATACAACCAGATTCCACCAAGAGTGATTAGCACGATGGCGGCTAGAACGGCAGTGACGATCAAAACAGGCTTTAGTTTTTTCATTGAATCGCTTCCTTGTTTTTTGAGTTACTTTTATTATAACAGGGATAGCGGAAAAATCAATTTAAGCTTTCATTAACTTATTACATAAAGAAATACAGAGCAAGGGTCAAAAGGGCGGTGTTCTGATCCTCGGCACAGTCGCCTGCCATCAATAGAAGCAGCAGGACGATCAGAAGATCCCCAGTGTCAAAATCCTTGGGAAGGAGCTTTTTAAGAAAATTACCCACGCTGGTATCCGGCTGCGGCGGCTCCGGCTTAGGAGGGGGAGATGGGCGGTGGCGTTGGTGCTGACAGCCCCGGCGGGGCGTTGGACAGGGGCTCGGCTGTGGAGGGTCTGGTTTCGGCGGCTCCGCTTTTTGTTCAGGACAGGGGGGCTGAGGAATGGGGCGATTTTGCTGAGGTGGTGCCGGGCGGTTAGGCTCGGGCATCCTACGGCGATGGTAAGAGCCGTCCGGCTGGGGGATGTAACGGTTATACATGGATGTTCACCTGCTTTTCATAATTTCAGCGCCCCGGAGCCGATAAACCCCGATGCCAGCCGTGCCAGCTTGGCGGCTCGCATGGCTTTCTCCAGCTTTCCAATCCGATCCCGGCTTAAATATGGTCCAAGGGCTTTTAGTAGGGTCTTTTGATCCTTGTCAATGGTGCTTTGACTGGCTAATCCGGAGAGTTTTTGAATCATTCCTAAATCAATTTCAGGAAAAGCATCGTTTTTTGGAGAAGGTGAGTCGCTTTTTTGATTTGGCTGTGCCCCCATGGATTGGGCCATGGACATGATCTGCTGCATCATTTGAGGATTGTTCAGCACGGCGTTTAATTTATCTTCCATTTCACTCATTGGGTTTCCTCCCCATCTGTTCCAGCATAGCTCTGACCTGCGGCGAAGACAGCAGGGAAGATAGGGTTTGTTTTACCTGCGTGTAATCTCCGGCGGCGGCCATGGTCATAGCTTGATCAATGGCAGTGCCGTTTTGCTCACGGAGCATGGCGAAAAGCTGCTGCCCGGCTTCACTTTGTGCTAGCCGCATGGCCTCCTGCATGGAAAAGTTGTCGGAATTTTTGTTCATTCCATTGCCTCCTGTCAAAATGCCTGCTATAATGACTGGCATAGATAGATCGTTACTACTATATGCGCAAGAAGGATGGTTGGTGACCTGTGAAAATATTGGTTTTGTCTGATTCTCATTCCGCTATGAGTTTTATGCGCCTGTGCATTCGTGCGGTTAAGCCTGATGCGGTGGTGCATTTGGGAGATTATTATGATGATGGGGCCTGCATTGCGGAGGAGTTTGGATTGACTCGATTCTATCAGGTGCCGGGGAATTGTGATAAGTACCGGGTGAATTCCTTTGTCCCGGAAACGCTAGTGGAAACTGTGTGCGGTGTGAAGCTGTTTATGACCCATGGGCATATCCACAGGGTTAAGGTGGGGCTGGGAGCATTGATTGCGGATGCAAAACGCACAGGCGTGCAGGCGGTGCTGTTTGGGCATACTCATACGGCGCATTGCCAGCAGGAGGATGGTTTGTGGGTGGTTAATCCGGGAAGCTGCGGGTACTATGGCGGAAGTGCTGCCTTGATCGAAGTAGAGAAGAATGAAATATCCGGCTGCCGCATTTTGCGGCAACCGGATCTGGAAGATATGACGTAAGGACTTACAGCAGTAACAGGAACACCAGTGCTGTGATGCCACCAATGACAGTGGCCAGAGCCAGAACACCGTCCAGCAGTTTCTGGATGTAGTAGCTCCGGTCGGCGGCGTTGGGATACGGGCGGCTGACGGGTTTGACAGAGCGGTTGATGGTAGCAGTTTTCATGTTGTGTTCCTCCTGTTTCTCTTTGGTGATTAAAGAATAACATACGAAGCGTCCAATAAAACGGACTTATTAAAGTTTCTTAAGAAAAAATAACTATCTTGCATCTGTCGTGCGATTGTGATATGATATAACATGTATAGGAAGATATTCGGAGGTCATTTATGAACTTCTTAACTGTAATTGAAGATAAATGGCAGGCTTTTTGTAAAAATACGGCCCCGGCCCGTGAAAGCCTTGCAAACACTTGCCGTAAGATCGGAAAAACACTGAAGACCATCTGGTCATATATTTACAGACTGCGTGTGGCTATTCTGGCAGTGCCCGTTGCTGTGGGGGCGATCTATCTGGCTGTTACGAATATGGCAAAGCTGCCGGACAGTGTTGGTATCAATCTGCTGGAAAATGGCGAGTTTTCCATGATGGTGCCGAAGTTGGTTGCGGTGCTTGGCCCGCTGGGTGTTACAGCGCTGTCGATCATTTTAATGATCGGTGCTAGAAAGACTTTGTATCCTTGGCTTATCAGCTTGTTTACTCTTGTACTGCCTATTTTGATCTATGTGACCAATGTGTATCCCGCGTAAAACTGGAGAGATGTACTTATGAAAAAAATCGTATCATATATTCTTGCGGCTACGGTGGTGCTGAGTATGGTGGCCTGTGCTAAGAATCCTGATGGCATCAAGGGTATGCAGACAGAAAGCACCGGGGCTGGGAATCAGCAGACTACTTCCGCTACCTTGAGCAGTGAAACTGTGCCGGGAGGAACATCCGGCGATTCTGTGACGGTTCCGGAACAGTCCGTTCCCCAGCAGTCAGAGTCCGCTTCCACATTGCCCAGTCAGACTGAACCAGAGCCGTCATTGCCGGATGTTGGCACAAATCCCGGGGAATTTGGCCAGATCTATACCATTGACGAGCTGAAAAAGATGAGCACCAAAAAGACCGGCTACGGCCCCGGTACGCAGGTGGATGATAAAAACCGTCCTGTGGGTTCCATTTCCTTGCAGAAGAAGCTTGGAAAGTATGAAGCTTATTTCATTGCTCCGGACGATGGAAATCTGTATCTGACCTTTGATGAGGGATATGAAAATGGCTATACCGCCAGCATTCTCGATACTCTCAAGGAGAAAAATGTGAAGGCAGTGTTCTTTGTAACCAAAGCATACTGCAAGTCCAGCCCTGAATTGGTTCAGCGCATGGTTGATGAAGGGCATGCGCTGGGCAATCATTCCGTCAGCCATTTGTCCATGCCCACTCTCTCCATTGATAAGATGGTGGATGAGGTGATGGGTCTGCATGAATATGTCAAGGAGCATTTCGGCTATGAAATGCATCTGTTCCGTCCGCCTATGGGAGAGTATTCTGTGCAGTCCTTGGCTGTGCTCCATAATCTGGGGTACAAAACCGTGGAATGGAGCTTTGCGTATTACGATTACGATACCAAAAATCAAATGGAGCCGGCAAAGGCTTATGACAAGGTCATGGGAGCGGCTCACAGCGGCGGTATTTTCCTGTTGCATGCCGTATCTAAAACCAATGCGGAGATTCTTGGTGATGTGATCGACGGATGCCGCCAGAAGGGATTGAATCTAGAGCTGTTCAGCTAAATACATTCAATACAGGCATTGCCTGATTGATAATAGGGGATCTCTAAAAACTCGCCAAAATGAGAGATATATGGTATAATAGCTCCCAAAGGAGGGCGAGTGCTATGCAAATCGGTTTTTGGGATGAAAGTCTTCGCTTAGAGAAGTTGAGCCAGTTAGGAGATTCTCTTGAGCGTCTGAACGGGGCAATCAATTGGGAAATCTTCCGCCCCGCTCTGACCAAGGTG
>JBGVKN010000017.1:0-1720 GCA_045123795.1 Faecousia sp.
GTTTTCATATTCTTCACTCCATTATCACGATTTTTCTGCCCTCGATGTCCAGCACCCGGGCTTTGATGCCGTAAACGGCGTTCAAGGATTCTGCGGTGACGGTTTCGATACCGCCGTAGCTGTATCCCTCACCAGCTTTCAGGAAGTAAAATTTGTCACAGAACCGTAGTGCCAAATTCAGGTCATGGATGACGGTAATGACGGTAAAGCCTTGCTCTTTTGCCAATTCATGCACAAGAGCCATCATTTCATACTGGTTTTTCGGGTCTAAATTACTGGTGGGCTCGTCCAGAAGCAGTAATTTCGGCTTAGCAACCAAGGCTCTGGCCAGCATGACTTTTTGCAGTTCGCCTCCGGATAACTCATCCAGATACCGCATCTGAAAATCCAGCAAACCCACCCGTTCCATGATCCGGGTGCAAATATCCAGATCCTCTTGGCTGACAGACCAAGTGATATAGGGCTTCCGTCCCAGCAAAACACAGTCGAAAACCGTACTATGGGTCAGCTCGTTTTTCTGCGCCACATAAGACACGGTGCGCGCTAGCTCGTTGCGGCTCATTTGAAAGGCATTCTTGCCGTCGATGGTCAGACTGCCAGTTTTGGGTTTGCGGATCCGGTTCAGGCAGGTGACAAGGGTGCTTTTACCTGCGCCGTTATTGCCCAGCAGACCAATTACTTCGCCACGTTCAGCGGTAAAGCCCACACCCTTTAGAATGTCCCCATCGGGATAAGAAAAGGAAATATCTTTGATCTCAATCATTTCCGCTTTCCTCCTTTAATGATCAGATAGAGGAACAACGGCGCACCAAGGAAAGAGGTCAGCGCACCGATGGGCAGCACTGTGGGCGAAAGGAGCATGCGGGACACAATATCCGAAAGCAGCAGCAACACGCCGCCGCACAGAGCGCTGCAAGGGATCAGGAAACGGTAATCGTTGCCCACAAACCGACGCATAATGTGGGCGGCAATCAGACCGATAAAGCTGATACAGCCCACAAATGCCACGGCTACGGAGGAGATCAGGGCGCACAGCGCCATGCTCAGCACGATCAGCCGATCCACGGGAACACCAAGGCTTTTTGCGGTGTGGGTGCCGCCTTCCATGGCATTGTAATTCCAGCGATTGTAATAGAAAAACACAAACGCGCCAAAGGTCAGTGCAGCAATGATGGCGATTTCCGTCCAACCGGCTCTGCCCAAGCTGCCGAAAGTCCAGTAGACCACGGTGGTAACCATCACATCGTCGCAAAAATACTGCACCAAAGCTGTACCGCCGGTGAACATGGAGCTGATGGCCACACCGGCAAGAACCATGGTGGCAGGGCTCGTGCTCCGGAACCAGGCCAGCCCCAAAATTACCGCTGTGGTGGCAATGCCACCCAAAAAGGCGCAAAGTGTCACCATGGCAGGATTCGTCACCGTTAATGCAGAGGCTGTACCGCCGGCATTAACCTGAATACCGGCACCGAAATAGACGATAGCGACTGCCGCACCGAAGGATGCGCCCTGAGAAACACCCAGCGTGGATGCGGATGCCAGAGGATTTCGCAACACATTCTGCATCACGCAGCCGCTGAGCGCCAGCGCCATGCCCACCACCGTGGCAGTGGCCACTCTGGGCATACGCACATTCCAAATGATGGCATTTTGCTGCCGGTTGCCGCCACCGAAAATCGTCCGAACAATGTCAGGAACGGACAGATTGGCAGAGCCTGCG
>JBGVKN010000018.1:0-4964 GCA_045123795.1 Faecousia sp.
TCGATGCGTTGGTTATTTTACGGAAACAGAACGTATTCATAAAGAATATACAGCTCAAAAATCGTTGCGTTGTGGGAGGGTCAAGACCCTCCCCTACTAAGATGTGTTTCTCGATTACTCCGCTAAACAACAATTTATCGTTCTATCTACCACACCAAAAATCACCCCGGAGGGCTATCCTCCGGGGTGAAACTGTATTCGTCTTATTCCTCCACCCGGCGGATCTTTGCGCCGAGAGCGGTGAGTTTTTCGATCAGCTGCTCGTAGCCACGCTCCACATAATGGATATTCTCCACCCGGGTAGTGCCTTCCGCCGATAGACCGGCGATCACCAGTGCCGCACCGGCACGCAGATCACGGGCTCGGACAGTAGCGCCGTGAAGCCGCTCCTTGCCGCAGACCATAGCGGTCTTGCCCTCAATGTGGATCTCCGCACCCATACTCTCCAGCTCCGTGCAGTAGCCAAAGAAACGGGTTTCATAAACACTTTCCGTCAGACGGCTGATACCGGAAGCCAGCGCCATACACACGCAGATCTGCGCCTGCATATCCGTGGGGAAGCCGGGGTAAGGCCGAGTCTTGACCGTGGCACTGGTCAGCTTTCCGGTGCTGCGAACACGAATGCTGTCATCGAAGTTTTCGATTTGGGCACCCATTTCTGCCAGCTTGGAGGTAATGCAGTCCATGTGCTTGGGGATCACGTTCTTCACCAGCACATCACCGCCGGTAGCCACAGCCGCCGCCATATAGGTGCCAGCTTCGATCTGGTCGGGGATGATGGCATAGCTACCGCCCTGTAGGGCTTCCACGCCCCAGATCTTCACAGTATCCGTACCGGCGCCAATAATATTGGCACCCATGGTGTTCAGGAAGTTGGCAAGATCAACGATATGGGGCTCCTTGGCCGCATTTTCAATGACCGTCTGGCCCGGCAGCAACGCCGCCGCCAGCATGATATTCACCGTAGCACCCACGCTGACCACGTCAAGGCTCACCCGATTACCACGGAGTCCCTCGGCACCGGGGGTCATTTTCACGTATTCATCGGTTTCAGTCACCGCAGCGCCCAGCGCCTTAAAGCCCTTGATATGCTGGTCAATGGGACGGGAGGCAAAGCTGCAACCACCGGGCAGCGCCACATGGCTGCGGCCAAAACGGCCCAGCAGTGCGCCCATGAAATAATAGCTGGCACGGAGCTTGCGCACAAGTGCCGGATCAGGCTCGGTTTCGTGAATCTCAATGCAATCAATAATGACCACACCGGGCTCGGGCTTACAGAGCTTTGCGCCCATGCTGGACAAAATGTCCAAAAGGATACGGACATCGGAAATGTCCGGAACATTCTCAATTCTGCAGCATCCCCGCACCAGCAGTGTGGCCGGCAGAATAGCTACGGCGGCGTTTTTTGCGCCGCTAATGGTGACAGTACCCATCAAAGGGGTGCCGCCATTGATTTCATATATCGCCAAGGGTGAGTCACTCCTTGTAAAATTCACATTCTGGGTCTTGTTCTCGATTATACCATATCTCTGAAATTATGTAAAGTGGCATTTCACACATTTTATCGCCGCAAACCCTTGGGATAATGGTTTTTCAGCACAGTTCCGTCACCTTTTCCCCAGCCGATGGAAAAATCATCCACCTGAACCAGACACCAGCCTTTCTTCTGGCATGGCACCACGTCGCCGTGCATATAGGCAGAAATTTCATTGCTTTGTGCTGGGAAAGACACTCGATTAGCGCAATCCTTCAGCCACAAAGCCAATGCATGAGCCGGCTCAAAGCGCCCCTTTTTCACAACGCCCAGCTCCAGACCAGGGCGCATGACTTTCAGACGGTTGATGTCGGGCATTTCCGCCGGAGCCCAGTAAAGGCTCTGTCCAAACAGCACCGGCCGTCCCTCCGGGAGGGTAACGCCCATTTCCTTTGCAAAGTCCAGCCATTCCTTGGGCGGCTTCTCCGCTTTTACGCTGACCTCAGAGGTTTCCGCATCGCCCTTGCGGCGCAGCACCGCAGCAAAATGACCCTCGCCCTTCAATAAATGGGGCCACAGCCGGAAGGAGCCATTCTCCCCGGCAGCGAACCACGGGGCCAACACTTCCTCAGGCTCAAAATCCGGGTGGTCAGCCAAAAATGCCGCCACTGTTTCCTCGTTTTCCTCCGGGGCAAAGGTGCAGGTGGAATACACCAGCCGTCCGCCGGGGCGCACCAGTTGAGCACCGGAGTGCAGAATTTCCCGCTGGCGGTTGGCGCACATTTCTACCGTTTCCTGACTCCAGTCGGTAACAGCGGCCTCCTCCTTGCGGAACATTCCCTCGCCGGAGCAGGGAGCATCGATCAGCACCCGATCAAAAAAGCCGAGGAATCGGTCTGCCAGCGTGGCAGGATGCTCATTGGTCACCAGCGCATTGGCAATGCCAAGCCGCTCGATGTTGCGTGAGAGGATCTTTGCCCGCTTGGGGTTGATCTCATTGCACAGTAAAAAGCCCTCGCCCATTAGCCGTCCGGCGATCTGCGTGGATTTGCCGCCGGGGGCGGCGCACAGGTCGCAGATCCGCTCACCGGGCTGGGGCGCCAGCAAAGCCACCGGCGCCATGGCGCTGGCCTCCTGCAGGTAGTATACGCCCGCCTCATGATAAGGGTGCAGGCCGGGGCGAGAATCCGGGTCATAATAGTAACCCTTAGACTCCCACGGTACATTCTCCTGCACAAACGGCAGCGTCGGATTTTCTCCCTTCAAGGGATTAAAACGCAACGCCACCGCCCGAGGCCGATCCAGGCTTTCGATATATGTAGGGTATGCATCCCCCAATTGGTTTTTCATTCGCTCCAAAAACGCCTGCGGCAGCATACACGATCTTCCCTTCCGTTGTTTGTTCCATTGTACCATAACCGTGATTTGATTGCTACTGATATTTTTGGGAAGATAAATTGTTGTTTAGTTGAGGAAATGTGTCGCCCCGTTGGGGCGACAGCGCCCTCCGGGCGCAAAGGCTCCCTCTGACGAGGGAGCTGTCAGCGAAGCTGACTGAGGGAGAGATAAAAAAGTGCGTTTTTCCTCAGCAGTGAAGTGATTTTCGCATTTTCTCTCCCCCAGTCACGGCGTTCGCCGTGACTGCCCCCTCGTCAGAGGGGGCCTTGATCGCTCCGCTAAATAACAATTTATCTCCCTAAGCTCTTGACAACGGCGCACAAATGTGCTTTAATGGTGGAAACCGTTGAAGATGTGTAAGTAATCATACATCCAAAGTTTCAGAGAGTGGCCCGTTGGTGGAAGGGCTGCACGGCGGGGTATGACGAATGGGCATCCGAGGGCGAGCCGAATGAAGTAGGTAAGACGGAGACGGCACTCCGTAATCAAAGCCAGCGTATGATGGTACGCATAAAAGTGGGCGCAATGCGCCAAGCCGGGTGGCACCGCAGGAACGTTTGATCCGCTCCTGTCCCAGCATTTTGTGTGGGACAGGAGCGTTTTTTCTTGTTCCAGCCAGAATAGGAGGAAAATATTATGTCAAACAAACAGATCCCTTACAAAATCTATCTGGAAGAAAGCGAGATGCCCAAGGCATGGTACAACGTCCGGGCGGATATGATCAACAAGCCCGCTCCCCTGCTGAATCCCGAAACCAAGCAGCCCATGACACTGGAAGAAATGTCTGAGATATTCTGCGAGGAGCTGGCTAAGCAGGAGCTGGACGACACCACCGCCTACTTCCCCATTCCTCAGGAAATCTTGGATTTCTATAAGATGTACCGTCCCGCCCCCCTGGTTCGGGCTTACTGTCTGGAAAAGAAGCTTGGCACTCCCGCTAAGATCTACTATAAATTCGAGGGCAATAACACCTCCGGCAGCCACAAGCTGAACTCCGCCATCGCTCAGGCCTACTATGCCAAGCAGCAGGGTCTGACCGGCGTGACCACAGAAACCGGTGCCGGTCAGTGGGGCACCGCCCTTTCCATGGCCTGCGCCTATCTGGACCTGCAGTGCAAGGTGTTCATGGTCAAGTGCTCCTATGAGCAGAAGCCTTTCCGCCGGGAGGTCATGCGCACCTACGGCGCATCCGTAACCCCCTCCCCCTCCATGGAAACGGAAGTGGGCCGGAAGATCAACGCCGAATTCCCCGGCACCAACGGCAGCCTTGGCTGCGCCATCTCCGAGGCCGTGGAAGCCGCATCCAAGAACCCCGGCTACCGTTACGCTCTGGGTTCTGTGATGAATCAGGTGCTGCTGCACCAGTCCATCATCGGTCTGGAAACCAAGGCCGCACTGGATAAGTACGATATTAAGGCCGATATCATCATCGGCTGCGCTGGCGGTGGCTCCAATCTGGGCGGCCTGATCTCTCCCTTCGTGGGCGAAAAACTCCGGGGCGAGGCTGACTACCGCATCATCGCTGTTGAGCCTGCCTCCTGCCCCAGCCTGACCCGTGGCAGCTATGTTTACGACTACTGCGACACCGGCAAGGTCTGCCCCCTGCAGAAGATGTACACCCTCGGCAGCGGCTTTATGCCCGCCTCCAGCCATGCCGGTGGCCTGCGGTATCACGGCATGAGCAGCGTAGTGTCCCAGCTCTATGATGACGGCCTGATGGAAGCCGTGTCCGTGGAGCAGACCAGCGTCTTTGCCGCCGCTCAGGAATTTGCCAAGGTGGAGGGCATCCTGCCCGCTCCCGAAAGCAGCCACGCCATCCGTGTCGCCATTGATGAGGCTCTGAAGTGCAAGGAAACCGGTGAGGAAAAGACCATCGTCTTTGGCCTGACCGGCACCGGCTACTTCGATATGTTCGCCTACGAGCGGTTCCACGACGGCAAGATGACCGACTACATCCCCGGCGAAGAAGAGCTGGCCGCAGGCAGAGCAAAGCTTCCTCGCGTTTGACCGGCGAGCCGCCGGCGGCACCTCGGGACTTCGGACTGTGCAGATCTGTAAGGCGAGTTGAAACCGCCCGACCGGTCGCTAGTAT
>JBGVKN010000019.1:0-54861 GCA_045123795.1 Faecousia sp.
GCGCTCTCCTGATACTTTTTGCCTCTAAACACTTTGTTAAATCCTCCTATATAGTGGTGATGCGGAATAATCCTCCCACATTTCCGGGATCTAAGCCCGGACAGCAATTATCAATTAGTCGACAATAGCGATGCCCATGGAGCGGCAGGTGCCGGCAACCTGGGACTCAGCAGCTTCCAGAGTGTTGCAGTTCAGATCGGGCATCTTGGTCTTGGCGATCTCAGTGATCTGAGCCTTAGTGATCTTGCCAACCTTCTGCTTGTTGGGGACGCCGGAGCCACTCTCCAGACCGATGGCCTTCAGGACCAGCAGGGGAGTGGGGGGAGTCTTGGTGATGAAGGTGAAGCTGCGGTCAGCGTAGACCGTGATGACGACGGGAATCTTGTAGCCCTCCATGTCCTTGGTGCGGGCGTTGAATTCCTTGATAAAAGCAGCGATGTTAACACCGTGCTGACCCAGAGCGGGACCGACAGGGGGAGAAGCAGTTGCCTTAGCGGCGTTGATCTGCAGTTTGATAATACCAGTGACTTTCTGTGCCATGATAAGCACCTCCTGAATAAAATGTGGTGATGATGCGCATTTTGCGCACGTTTTGCGGGGTTATGAACCCCTCCCACGTTCCGGCCGGATAAACCGACCCGATGCGTTTACTGGGAAACGACCTCAACCTGATCGAGCTCAAACTCGACGGAGGTCTCGCGGCCAAACATGGATACAATCACGTTGACAGCGTTGTTATCGACCTCAATGCTCTCCACAGTACCGGTGAAGGAGGACAAGGGGCCATCGAGAATTCGGACAGTGTCGCCAACGTTGTAATTGACGATGATTTCCTTTTTCTCCACGCCCATGGCGTAAACCTCTTCCTCGGTCAGGGGAGTGGGGTCGTTGCTAGAGGAGCCCACGAAGCCGGTCACACCGCGGACATCCTTGATGACATGCCAAGTATCATCACTGTAAACCATTTTGACCAGAACATAACCGGGGTACACCTTGCGGTCGTAAGTCTTGCTAACGCCGGACTCGGTGATTTCGGTGACGGTTTCGAGAGGAATGGACACCGCCAGGATCACATCCTGCAGGTGACGGCTCTCGACGGTCTTTTCAATGGTGGCTTTTACAGTGTTCTCATAACCGGAGTAGGTATGAACCACATACCACTTTGCAGTTTCAGCCATGGCCATTACCCTTTGAGAGAGTTAACGCCATTGATCAGAGCGGTAATACCGACCTGAGCCACAAAGTCGAACACCCAGATGAAAGCGCCGACAACCAGAACACAGGCGACGACGATCAAGGTGTTCTTGAGTACCTGCTGAGGGGTGGGCCAGACGACCTTCTTAAGCTCGCTCTTGAGCTCACGGAAGTACTTGCAGACCTTGCCCCAGGCTCTTTTGAACCAGTTTTCCTTTTTGACTTCTGCCATCTGTGGGGCCTCCTTACTTGGTCTCGTTGTGAGTGGTGTGCTTCTTGCAGAATCTGCAATACTTCTTCATTTCGAGACGGTCGGGGTCATTCTTCTTGTTCTTCATGGAATTGTAGTTTCTCTGCTTGCACTCGGAGCATCTCAAAGTGACTTTAACGCGCATAACGGCACCTCCTTAAAAATTGCCTCCCTGTATCACCCCGGCTATGAAAAATTTAGCCAGCGGCTAACTACAATCGCCGCTCCGGGGCTGAAAAATGGGCGCACCAAAAGAGCCCTTTTTTCACAGGTGAAGTCATTCTACCACAAAGCTGGGCAATAGTCAACAACTTTTTTGCCAAAAAACAGGGGAAATAACACGATATTTTCGGGTATGGTAAGAGCTGAGGCGCTCATATCCTGATAATATAAGGAGGGTGAAGGATGAAGAAAAAATGGAAGGTTTATGCGGTATGGATTTTGATTACCGAGGCTGTGGGGGCGTTATCCGGCTGGCTGAGCCGGGAGGGGATGATGCTGTATGCGGAAGGGATCACCCAGCCGCCGTTGGCACCACCCGGGTGGGTGTTTCCGGTGGTTTGGACGTTGCTGTACGCACTGATGGGCATTGGCGCGGCTCGAGTGTGGTTGGCGGAAGATTCTCCTCATAGAATAAGAGGACTGAATCTGTTTGTTGCACAGCTTATTGTAAATTTCTTCTGGAGCCTGATTTTCTTTAATTTACAGGCGTTTGGATTTGCGTTTATATGGTTGCTGCTGCTGTGGGTGCTGGTTGTGTGGACGATCTTTGTATTTTACAAGGTCGATCCGCTGGCGGCGTGGTTGCAGGTGCCGTATCTGATTTGGCTGACCTTTGCAGCTTATTTAAGTGGTGCGGTGTGGTTGCTCAATTAAAGTAAAAGGAAGGCGGTAAAATACCGTCTTCCTTTTTTGATGTTTGTGTTGTATAATATAAAAAAACTAGAAAGGACACGAATGAATGAGAATTTTGGCAGTTGATTACGGCGATGCCCGGACAGGAATCGCCATGTCTGATCTATTATGCAGCATTGTTGGCTCTACCATGGTTATTCACAGCAGAAATCAGGATAAGACACTGGAAGAAATTCAGCGGTTGATAAAAGAAAACGGCGTGACTGAGATTGTTGTGGGATTACCCAAGAATATGGATGGGTCTGAGGGGGTTCGTGCAGAATTGTGCCGGGAGTTTGCAGATCGGCTTCGTCAATTGAGCGGACTGCCGGTGGCAATGTGGGATGAGCGGCGCACCACTGTGGAGGCGCACAATATTCTGTCCCAGCATAACTATCACGGCAAGAAGCGGAAAAACACAGTGGATGCTGTTGCGGCATCCCTGATCTTAGAAGGCTATTTGGGCTTTCGTGGACGGTAAAACAGTTCCCGAAAACCGGTGAATAGGAGAAGGACACCGAAGAGCTTTTTTAAGTTCTCGGTGTCTATTTTTTGCCCAATGAAAGCCATGAGCAGTGCTGCGACACATCCTGCTGCCGCGGGAAGAATAATCTTCCTAATTGAAATTCGCCCTTGCCTCCAGTGAAGGGCCGTGGCAATCAATGCAGCAGGAAGAAAAAACATGAGGTTAATCAATCGGGCTTGAGCCGGATTCATGTGCAGCACCAGCGTCAGCCACAGGATCAGCAGACTACCGCCACCGGTTCCAAGGCCTGATAAGAATCCAAGAACCACTCCTACGACAATGGAGAAGGGAATCGTTGCTAACATAAATATCGAACTCCTCCATATAAAATCAGAACACCAAGGAAACGGTGTAGCCATGTGGTTGGAATACTGCGTCCCCAAAGACCTGCAATTAGTCCGCCGGGGATACTGCCCAATAGAAAAGGCCAAGCGTCAGACCATGGCAGGCCTCCGTTGCTTCCCATTGCCAGTGATACAATGCAGATCGGGAGTATAATAACGATGGAGGAGGAGAATACTTCTTCTTGTGTAAAATCTCCGCTGGAGCCAAGCATGGGAACAAGGATCATACCGCCGCCAGCTCCGAACAATCCGTTGATGGCGCCGGCAGCAGCACCAGCCAGCATGGACCGAAGGTGTTTACTGATCTGCAAAAAAATCGCCTCCTGTGACAGTATCTGCACAGGAGGCGATATTCATGCATGAAATTAGCCCTTATTCAGGATCATGTCTCTATTGACGAACTTGGTGTTCTTCTCGGTCAGGCTGATTGCGTCATTCAGACCAGTCTGCCACTTTTCCATTTCTGCGGACAGCTTGTCATTGGTGATCATGAAATCACGATAGTTGGTCTCGCTGTCGCCGACATAGTACATGATATGGTAGCCGTAGGTGGTTTCAACCATGCCATGGTCGCCGGCCTTGCGGCTCTCATCGAAGCACCAGTTCTCGAAACTCTCGACCATCTGGCCGGGATAGACATCCTCGTACAGACCGCCGTTGGCCTTGGAGCCGGTATCGGTGGACTTTTCCTTGGCCAGCTTGATGAAAGTTTCCTCGGTAGCGCCCGCAGAACCGTACAGCCACTCGTCGTAGATTTCATAAGCCTTGTCCTTAGCCTTCTGCTTCTCGGCGGCGGTGTAGGTAGTCTGGCCGGTGGTGGAATTGGTTTTGCCACCCTCGAAGGAAACCAGGATGTGACGGACGTTGGCCAGAGCCATGGTGTTGTCCTTGCAGCCCTGGTACAGCACGACGTAGTAGCCCTTCAGGGTTTCCACTTCCTTGCCGTCCTTATCGGTGGACTTGGAGGTATACTTCAGGAAGGTGATGTCGCCCTCCTTACGGGCAGTGTCACGAATCCACTCCTGCATCAGGGAGCTGACGCTGCTGTACAGGACGTCTTCCTGCTCAGTGACCTTGGAATACTTTACTTCTTCCTTGTCATCATCCTCGTCCTTGTCATCGACGGGGTCCTTCTTGTCGGCTTCAGTCTTATCCTCAGTCTTATCCTCAGTCTTATCCTCGGCCTTGTCCTCGGTTTTATCCTCAGTCTTGTCCTCGGTCTTGTCCTCAGTCTTGTTGTCGTCCTTCTTTTCAGCTTCAGCCTTTTCGGCGTTCAGGATCTTCTCCATGGCTTCAATAGCGGCATTCAGCTTCTCGATGGTGTTGTTATCGGCAACGGCCAGCTCCTTGGCAACCTTTTCAGCATAAGCTTCGGCAGCCTTGATCTGCTCTTCGGTATAAGTGACCTTGCCGTCCTTGCCCTTGGTGCCGCCCATCTTGAAGTCATCGACCTCCAGCAGGTGGCTGGCGTAGGAATAGGAGTTGTATTCGTAGGGCTTTTCCTTCTCAAACTCACGCAGGCTGGGCTCGGTGTAGGAGTCCTTCAGGTCTTCCTGATACTTTGCGTAGTAAGAGCTGGCCAATGCGGTGACTTCATAGTAGCTCTTGTAGGTCTTCTCGTTAGCACCGTTGCCGTAAATGGCCTTCAGGTAATCGTTGCTGTTGTTGTAACGATAGTACTGAGCGTAGATGTCCATGCTGTCGTAGTTGGCATCCACGGCCTTACGCTCGTCCTCGGTCAGCTTGTGGTTGGCAGCGATAGCGGCGTCGTACAGGGCGTAGGTGTTGCGAGCCTTATCAATAGCCATCTTCACAAAGTTGTCGGCCCAAGTCACGCCCTCGCCGTAGCTCTGGGCGCTCAGGGGCTTAGTGGTGTCAAGAATGTAGTTGATCCAACTGCTGTTCTGGTTGTAATACTGATTGACTGCGTCAATGTAGAAATAGTTCAGCTCAACAGCGGATACCTTATGTTCGCCGACGACCAGGGCAGTGGTCATGCGGGTAGCAAGGCTGGTGACGGGGGCCTTGAGGGCCATACCGGCTACCAGAGATACGCACAGGGCCAGAACTACCCAGAAGGTGGCGGTGTAGATTTTCAGCTTCTTAGCTTCTTTTGCGGCTGCCTGCTGCTTTTGGGTCATGCTGGCAGCGTTCTGCTCCTTGCGGAGCTTCTTCTTGCTGGATGCACTCATGGTAATCAATTCCTCTCGTTTATATGCTACTTGGTAGGGTGCGTCAAACAGCTTGACGCATAGACCATAGCATTATAACTGATTTGCGTCCGTGTTTCAAGTGGTATTCTTGCCGAAATCACAAAAAAATAAAAAAATTTACAAATATCTTTTATGCATGCTGAAAAAACATGGGGAGCCGAAGCTCCCCATGCCTTGACCCGCTATAGCCGTGTGCATCCAGTGTGACCTGCACGTAATGGCAGGTGGGTTGCCGCTCCTGTCCTTCACTGCTTCCAACATCCACCCATCGTCTAAGCGTGGGCGGGAGGCCTGCAAACCGGGCAGGAAGTCTAACGTCCCAATGAAAAAATGTGGGTCCAAAAAGACACATCACGTACCAAGCAGGAAATGAAATCAATCTTCTTCGCTTTCTTCGGCGTAAAGATCCTCCATGATTAGATCGTAAACGGCCTCCAGCTCACTTTCATCCTCAATAGCGCAGAGGATGGGTTCGCCGTCTTCTTCGACGGATTTGAGGACGCTGACCTGTAGGTTCTGCTCCTCGTCGCTTCCGGCAGGGATCACCGCCAAGTAGGTAAAACCATTGTACTCCAGACTGGACAGGATCTCCAGCTCGTATTCTGTGCCGTCCTCGTCTACGATCGTCATGTAATCGGAACCGTATTCATTATCCATGTGCTGCGTTCCTCCTGTGATTTTGGTACAATCATTGTACCATCAATCCTTGGCGGAATCAAGAGGAAAATGAGGTCAGGAAAGATAGGCTTCGATCAGACGGTTCAGATCCTCCATGGAGTTGATGGGGATTCCTTGCTCCAAATGGTCTCGTGCTTCCTTGGGCAGCATGGAAACATGGTAAGGGAATACTTTTTCAGGCTCCGGATCGTCGCCGCTCCACAGGGCCACCTTCCCGTCATGGATCCCCAACAGATACACCGCAAGAAGGGCACAGCACAGGAATTGTGATATTGCTCTCTTTTTCATACCATACGCTCCTTTCGGCAATAGTATATCCTGCATTTTTCGGTACATACCGTGAATGTAGGTATATTTTTCGGAGATGGAAAGAAATATAGGAGGGAAGGTAAGTTGTTGTTTAGCGGTGCAACTAAGGCCACTGCCCCAGTACCGTAAACAACGATTTACCGCTCTACAAAGCAAATTGTTATATAATAATGTAGACAGGTGTGAGATTTTCTTGAATTGTTTACATTTTAGGGCTTTCGCTTTTGCGCCAAGTATGCTATAATGTTACGACTGGATTTGTACACTATTCAGAAACGTTACCATTTCGGGCCGAGAGGGGCCGCTGTTATGGAGGTATATCAAAATGGCTGAACAGAATAATAAGAGAAAAAAGAAGGAGCCTCGCCAGTCCTGGAAGCCACACTGGCTGCCGGATACGCTGTATAAGATCTGGTTGGCGGTGTTTGCAGCTTTCAAGATCGCTATGGGTGCAGTGGCTACGGTGTTGCTGATCGTGGTGGTCTGCGGATTTGTATTCGTGGGTATTTTGGGCGACTATCTACAGGTTGATATCTTGCCTGACTCTGAAATGGTCAAGGAAAACTATGATATGGATGAAACTTCTTTTATTCATTATGTAGATTCCAACGGCAACATTCAGGAGTTGCAGGAAATATACGCAACCACAACAGACCGTGACTGGGCGACCTATGACGAGATTCCGCAGGCACTGGTGAATGCTGCTGTTGCCATTGAGGATAAGCGGTTTTACGAGCACCAGGGTGTTGACTGGATCACGACTGTGAAAGCTTGTGCAGGTATGTTCTTCGGCTCCGGCGATGCCGGCGGCTCTACCATTACCCAGCAGCTTGTGAAAAACATGACCGGTGACAATTCTGTCACCGTCCGCCGTAAAGTGGTGGAAATCTTTAAAGCGCAGGATTTTGAGCGCCGCTATGATAAAAATACCATTATGGAATGGTATTTGAACATGATCTACTTCGGCGACCGGAAAAACGGCGTTAAGAGTGCGGCGGCACATTACTTCGGCAAGGAGCTGTGCAATCTGACGCCGGCAGAGTGTGCATCCCTGATCAGTATTACCAACAACCCGTCCATTTTCTCTCCTTACACCGGAACCTTTGAGTACAAAGGCGAAATGCTCAGCGGTGAGGAGCGCAACAACATTCGTAAAGAAAATACCCTGTGGATGATGCGCAATGAGGGTTATCTGACGGAAGATGAATATCAGGCAGCACTGGCACAGAAAATCGAATTCAAGAGTGGTATTGCTGCGGAAGACCGCATGGCTTACTGTGAAAATAAGGAATGTGGTTACAAGGGCGTTGTCAGTACGCTGGTGGTGAAGGACGATTTGTACCACTGCCCCCAGTGTGATACCCAGATTCATGTGACGGATCATGCGTCTACTGAGGTTTATTCCTGGTTTGT
Source organism: Faecousia sp. (assembly GCA_045123795.1). Classification (GTDB taxonomy): domain Bacteria; phylum Bacillota; class Clostridia; order Oscillospirales; family Oscillospiraceae; genus Faecousia. Next base: position 7,822 of record JBGVKN010000019.1, read on the forward strand.
TGATACGGTACTTGAGGATGTGGCCAGCGAGCTGGCTGCCCGGGATGGCGTGATTTGGGCTGAGCTGGGTAAGGTTCAGCGAGAGTTCTATCTGCAACTGATCCAGCGAGGTGGCTACCATATTTATGCTACGCTGGATATGGAAGTCCAGCAGCAGGTGGATAAGATCTACACCGATCTGAGCCAGATTCCCGAAACTCGAGGCGGTCAGCAGCTCCAGTCCGGTATTGTGGTGATTGACAACCGTACCGGTGATATTGTTGCTATGGCCGGCGGTGTGGGGGAGAAGGTCGTCTTTGACGCATTCAATATGGCAACTGACGCAAAGCGGCAGATCGGATCTTCCATCAAGCCTCTGTCCGTCTATGCGCCTGCCTTTGAGGTGGGTGGCTTCAGCCCTGCTACGATCATCAAAGACCTGCCTCTGCGTTATAACGTGGATGCAACGAAGCAAGAGGGTGATGAGGGATATCTAACTGCATTCCCCAGAAACTCCACCCGGGATTATTCCTATGCGACTACGATTAAATATGGTATTGCGGAATCCGTTAATGCGGTAGCTGTAAACACGCTGGATCTGATCGGTACCCGTTACAGCTATAATTACGCAAAGAATATGTTTAAGCTCAATGGATTGATCGAATCCGGTAGAAACGGTACCACGGATATCGATTATTCTCCTTTGGCGCTGGGCGGCTTGACCGATGGTGCTACGGTGCGGGATATGGCCAGCGCTTATGCAACCTTTGCAAACAATGGCACTTATCGAGAGGGGCGGACTTTCACCAAGGTCTACGATTCTGAGGGTAATCTGATTATTGACAATACCCAGGATGCTGAACAGATCGTTAGCCAGAAGACCGTTGACTATATGAACTACTGTTTGGATCAGGCGGTGGATAACGGTACCGGTACTCTGGCGGATCTGAAGGATATCGGCATTGATGTCTGCGGTAAGACCGGTACTACAAACAGCCGTATGGACCGTTACTTCTGCGGCTACACCGGCTACTACACTGCTGCCGTGTGGTGCGGATTTGAGATCCCTGCGGAGATCGTACTGGTGGGTCAGTCAGGTCACCCCGGTGCCCGCCTGTGGAAGAAGGTTATGGAACCGCTGCACAAGGGTAAGGAAAATATTCCTCTTTACAATGAAGAAAACATGGTGGAAATCACAGTGTGCCTTGATTCTGGCAAGCTGGTCACCGATGCTTGTTCCAGCGATATCCGTGGCATCAGCCGGACGGAAACGGTTCTGGTCTATGAGGAAGATGTGCCTATGGGCTATTGCGATCAGCATATCAGCATGGAGTACTGCTCTGAGGGTGATGCTGTTGCCAACGAATACTGCCGTAAGTTTGCCGAGGTCGGTATGCTGAAGCTGGAGCAGCGTTCGCTGGTGAAAATTACCCAGTCGCTGATCGATGAGTTGGCTATGGCAGAGGAATTTGGCCTTAAGAGCGCATATTTGAAAGATAATTATATCTATCAGGTGGATGATTCCGGCAACCCTGTGCCGTTCCGTGGCATCCACGGCGACTTGAATATAGATGGCACCGATTCCTGTGTGACTTGCCCTGTCCACACCCAGGAAAGCTGGGAGCAGTATAAGGCAGAACACCCGTGGATCGATAACCCCAATATTCAGGAGCCCGACAATAACGACACCGGAGATACCGGTGAGGATAACTGGTGGGAAGATCTGTGGCCCATCACTACTGAAGGAGAAGAAGAATGATCTGGATGTCCGATGCGTGGAAGGATTATGAAGTCCTTGATGCCACCGATGGAGAACGCTTGGAGCGTTGGGGCAAGTACCTGCTGGTGCGCCCCGATCCTCAGGTGATTTGGAATACCCCCCGGGTCGATCCGGGCTGGAAAAACTATGATGCCCGCTACGTCCGCTCCAATACCGGCGGCGGACGTTGGACGGATCACGATTTGCCGGAGCGTTGGCAGATCCGGTACAAGGATTATTTGACATTCAATGTCAAACCTATGAATTTTAAGCACACCGGCGTGTTTCCTGAGCAGGCTGCCAACTGGGATTTTATCCGTGATACGGTGGCACAGGCTGCGGCGAAGCGGCCTGTGCGGGTGCTGAACCTGTTCGCTTACTCCGGCGGTGCTACCCTTGCGGCGGCTGCCGGCGGAGCAGAGGTGTACCATGTGGATGCCAGTAAGGGCATGGTGGCATGGGCAAAGGAGAATGCACAGGCTTCCGGTCTTGCTGATCGGCCTATCCACTGGATCGTGGATGACTGCGGCAAGTTTATCCAGCGGGAGATTCGCCGTGGGCGCCGTTATGACGGCATTATTATGGACCCGCCCAGCTATGGACGGGGCCCCAGCGGCGAGATCTGGAAGATGGAAACCAGCTTCTATCCCTTCTTACTGGAAACCGCCAAGCTGCTGACGGATAACCCCCTGTTTGTGATCATCAATTCCTATACCACGGGCCTTGCCCCCTCTGCGGTGGGCTATGCTTCCGATGTGGTATTTGGGGGCGTACATGGCGGCAAGACCGCAGTAGGGGAGCTGGGCCTGCCGGTGAAGTCCACGGGCATTATGCTGCCCTGCGGCTCTACCGGACGATGGACACCCTGATTGGAGTGAGTTTGTTTGAGTACCGCTATTTCTGTTGAACATTTAAGCTATACGTATCCGGGCGTGGAAAACACGCCCGGGGTTCGTGTGTTTGAGGATCTGAACCTGACCATTGAGCAGGGAAGCTTTGTTGCCATTTTGGGTAGCAACGGCTGCGGAAAATCTACACTGGCTAAGCATTTTAATTCCATTTTGCTGCCTAGTGGCGGCAAGGTGTATGTGTACGGGCTGGACACTTCTGATGAAGACATACTGCTTCGGGTACGTCGGACAGTGGGTATGGTGTTCCAGAACCCTGATAACCAGATCGTCGCCAACGTGGTGGAGGAGGATGTGGCCTTCGGCCCGGAAAATCTGGGCGTTGCCAGTCCTGAGATCCGCAGAAGGGTCGATCATGCATTGAAGCAGGTAGGGATGTATGAATTCCGCACCCATGCGCCTCATCTCCTGTCCGGCGGACAGAAGCAGCGCATCGCTATTGCCGGGGTTATCGCTATGGAGCCGAAATGCATCGTTCTGGATGAGCCTACCGCTATGCTGGACCCCAAGGGCCGCCGGGAGGTCATCGAAACAGTCATGCGCTTGAACCGGGATAAGGATATTACGGTTGTGCTGATCACCCATCACATGGATGAGGCTGCAAAGGCTGACCGTGTGGTGGTGCTGCACAAGGGCAGTGTTGCCGCCGATGGAACGCCGAAGCAGGTGTTTTCTCAGGTGGAATTGCTGCACAAGCTTGGGCTGGCGGCTCCTGAAACGGCAGAGCTTTGCTATGAGCTGAATCGCAATGGGTTTGATCTACCCTTGGATGCCCTTGAAACAGAAGAATGCGCGCAGGCACTTTACAATGAGGTAATGGCCTGACGCGTCGGGAGGAAACGACATTGGCGCCTATTTTGGAAATTAGAGAGCTGTCCCATGTTTACAGCGCGGGAACACCTTTTGAGCATAAGGCTTTGGATCGGGTGTCCTTCAGTGTGGAGCGGGGGGAGTTTATTGGCATCATCGGACATACCGGCTCCGGTAAGTCTACCCTGATGCAGCATATGAACGGTTTGCTCAAGCCCACCTCCGGCAAGATTCTGCTGGACGGTGTGGATATTTGGGCTGATAAAAAGACTACCCGTCAGGCAAGATTTCGGGTGGGACTGGTGTTCCAGTACCCGGAATACCAGCTGTTTGAGGAAACGGTGTACAAGGATATCGCCTTTGGCCCTAAGAATATGGGGCTGAAGCCTGACGAGATCGACCGCCGTGTCCGAGAGGCCGCAGGCTTTGTTGGACTGACGGAGGAGCAGCTGAAGGTATCGCCCTTCGACCTGTCCGGCGGACAGAAGCGCCGGGTGGCGATCGCCGGTGTGATTGCTATGGAGCCGGAGGTTTTGATTCTGGACGAGCCTACCGCCGGACTGGACCCGGTGGGCCGAGAGGGTATCCTTGAGAACATTCAGGCCTACCGCCGGGCGAAAAATGCCACCATTATGATGGTCAGCCATTCCATGAATGATGTGGCTCGGTTGACAGATCGGCTATTGGTGATGAACGGCTCCCACCTTGCCATGGACGGCACGCCGGATGAGGTGTTCCGTCATGCCGCTGAGTTGGTGGAAATGGGTCTGGACATTCCGGAAGTGACCCGAGTATTCCTTCGGTTGAAAGAAATGGGGCTGCCGGTTGAGCCGGTGTATTCTATGGAACAGGCCGTTGCCGCTCTGAAAAAGGTGAAGGAGGGGAAACGTCATGCTTAAAGACATTACCCTCGGTCAATATTTCCCGGGGAATTCCTTTATTCACCGTTTAGATCCTCGGACAAAGCTGATTATGCTGATCGTTTACATCGTTGCACTGTTTGTGGCGGTGAGCTGGGTCAGCTATGCGGTGATGCTGGCCTTTTTGATCGGCTGTATCGCTATTTCTCAAATTCCGCCCAAAAGCATCGTCCGGGGCATGAAGCCCATGGTGATGATTTTGGCTTTTACCGCGATTTTGAACCTGTTTATGACGCAGGGCGAAACGGTTTTGGTGAAATTCTGGATCATAACCATTACGCTGGAGGGCGTGGTGCGTGCAATTCAGATGATGGTCCGCATTTTGATGCTGATTACCGGCACGTTCCTGCTGACCTACACCACTTCTCCTATTGCTTTGACAGATGGTTTGGAATCTTTGCTGTCACCGCTGAAAAAGCTCCATCTGCCGGTGCATGAGCTGGCGATGATGATGTGCATTGCCTTGCGGTTCATCCCCACGTTGATTGAGGAAACGGACAAGATTATGTCCGCTCAGAAGGCCAGAGGTGCGGATTTTGAAACAGGTAAGCTGATGGATCGGGTCAAGGCATTGGTTCCGATCCTGATTCCGCTGTTTATCAGCGCTTTCCGTCGTGCTGACGAGCTGGCAACCGCCATGGAATGCCGCTGCTATCATGGCGGCGAAGGCCGGACAAAGATGAAGCTTTTGCGCTATTCCCGGCTGGATTTTGAAGCCTTTGGCGTTGGCGTGGTACTGCTGGCGGGTGTGATTGTGCTGGCTTTCTTCGGCCTGTGAGGTAAAATATGCGCAATATTTGTTTGTTTTTGACCTATTTGGGGACAGCCTATCACGGCTGGCAGATGCAGAAAAATCTGCCTACCGTGCAGGAGACTATGGAGAAGGCGATTGCGATGGTAGTGGGGCATTCGGTTCATGTTACCGGATGCGGACGCACCGATGCCGGTGTCCACGCCAAATGCTATGTGGCGAATTTCCGTACCACTTCTACCATCCCTGTGGATCGGCTGCCCTATGCTTTAAATACCCACCTTCCGGTGGATATCGTGGTGACCAAGGCCTTTGAGGTTCACGATGGTTTCAATGCCATTGGCTCCTGCGCCCGGAAGGAGTATACTTATACCATTTATAATTCCCGGGTGAGAGATCCCTTCTACGTCAATCGGGCATGGTTTTATCCCAAGCGTCTGGATGAAAAAATCATGCAGGAAGCTGCCGACCAGTTTGTAGGCACCCATGATTTTGCGGCGGTGAGAAGTGTTGGCACCGATGTTAAATCCACTGTCCGCACCGTATACTATTATAATGTAGAGCGGGAGAGCAACCTGATCCGCTTGAAGGTCTGCGCCAATGGTTTTTTGTATAACATGGCACGGGCTATGGCAGGAACTGTGGTGTACGCTGCAGAAGGGAAGATCAAGCCTGCGGAGATCGGAGCGATTCTCGACTCCGGTAACCGAACTGCCGCGGGGCCGACGGTTCCTCCCGGTGGCCTTTATATGAGCCACCTTTGGTATGACGACGGGGTGGAGAATTTTGAATGCACCCCGGTTCTTTGATTAATTGTTTTTTCCTGTAAAGGAGTGTTGAAATTGCAGCCTAAAATGTGCAGCAAATGCAAGAAAAACGTCGCTGTTGTGTTCATTACCAAAATGGAAAACGGCGTTACCTTAAATGAGGGCTATTGCCTGAAATGCGCCCGCAGCCTGGGTATTCCTCAGATCGATCAGGCGGTGCGCCAAATGGGTATGTCCGAAGAAGATCTGGATCTGCTGACCGATGAAATGAGCAGTATGTTCGGCCAGCGGGACGATGAAGAAAGTGATGACGATGAGGCAGAAAGCCGCACCGCCACGTTCCCTCTGCTGAACCAGCTTTTTGGCGGTGGTTCTGATGCACCTGCCAATCAGCCTGAGCGTCCCTCCAAGAAGGAGTCGGAAGGGGAGGAGCCCAAGAAAAAGAAGTCCAAGAAGCATAAATTCTTGGACAGCTACTGCATGAACCTGACCGGTCGTGCAAGAGAGGGTAAACTGGATAAAGTGATTGGCCGGGATGTGGAAACGGAGCGTGTGATTCAAATCCTGAATCGCCGCCAGAAGAACAATCCTTGCTTGATCGGTGAGCCTGGTGTTGGTAAGACCGCCATTGCCGAGGGACTTGCCCAGCGGATCGCCGCCGGCGATGTGCCCTACAAGCTGCGGGACAAGGAAGTATTTCTGCTGGATCTGACCGCCCTTGTTGCCGGTACGCAGTTCCGTGGTCAGTTTGAGAGCCGTATGAAGAGCCTGATTGGTGAGATCAAGGAGTGCGGCAATATCATTCTGGTTATTGATGAAGTCCACAATCTGGTGGGTGCCGGTGATGCGGAAGGGTCTATGAATGCCGCCAATATCCTGAAGCCTGCGCTATCCCGTGGTGAGATTCAGGTTATCGGTGCAACCACATTCAACGAATACCGCAAGCACATTGAAAAGGATGCAGCGCTGGAGCGCCGGTTCCAGCCGGTGTCCGTTGCAGAGCCGACCATTGAAGAAGCCAGCTTGATCATGCAGGGCATCGCCAAGGCGTATTCGGAGTATCACAGCGTTGTGATCTCTCCGGAAATCGCCCGGCAGTGTGTTATTCTGTCTGAGCGGTATATCACCGACCGTTTCCTGCCGGATAAGGCCATCGACTTGCTGGACGAAGCCTGTTCCGATGTGAACCTGCGATGCAAGGAGATCAGCCAGCTTGCGCAGTTGAAAAAAGAGCGGGATGATTACGAGCTGGAGCTGAAAATGCTCACCGATGATACGGAAAATGAGCATTATGAGCGTTTGGCAACCATTCGCAGTAAGCTGCTGCGGATCGCTGCGGACATCGAGCGGCTGGAGGCACTGCCCAAGCCTCAGGTGACTATGGAGAATCTGGCTCGGATCATTGAGCTGTGGACGAAAATTCCCGCATCCAAAATTAAGGAGCAGGAGTACAAACAGATCAAGGGTCTTGGCGATCGGCTGAAAAACCACATTGTGGGTCAGGATGAAGCGGTGAATGCAGTGGCGAAGGCCATTCGACGCAGCCGTGTGGGTCTGAGCGCCAAAAAGCGGCCTGTTTCCTTTATTTTCGTCGGCCCTACCGGTGTCGGTAAGACGGAGCTGGTCAAGCGCCTTGCGGACGATCTGTTTGACAGTGTGGATTCTTTGATCCGGTTGGATATGTCGGAATTCATGGAAAAGCACACGGTCTCCAAGCTGATCGGCTCGCCTCCCGGGTATGTGGGATATGACGAGGCCGGCCAGTTGACGGAGAAAATTCGCCGCAAGCCTTATTCTGTGGTTCTCTTTGATGAGATCGAAAAGGCCCATCCGGATGTGCTGAATATCCTGCTTCAGGTGCTGGACGATGGTCGTATCACCGATGCGCAGGGCAGATTGGTGAATTTTGAGAATACCATCATTGTGATGACTTCCAATGCCGGTTCTGAGGGTCGGGTGTCCAGCCTTGGTTTTGGACGTACTCAGCAGGATCAGGTGAAGGATAAGACGATGGGCGCTCTGCGGGAGTTCCTGCGGCCTGAATTTATCAACAGAGTGGATGAGATCATTACCTTTAACCATTTGTCTAAGGAGAACTTCCTCGGCATTGCGGATATCATGCTGGCTGAACTGCGTGATAATCTGGCCAGCCGTGGTCTTAGCATCCATTGGGGCGATGATCTGCGGCAGTTCCTGGTGGAAAAGGCCTATTCCGTCACCTATGGTGCCCGGAATTTGCGCCGCACCATTCAGCAGGAGCTGGAAGACCCCATCAGCGAAGCAATCATTGATAGCTTTGAAAGTCCCATCAGCACCTTGCGTGTCAAAATTGTGGATGGTGTAGTCAAGCTGGAAGTTGAATAATGTAAGAACGGACTGCGCCTTGGCGCAGTCCGCTTCGTTATGATTCTTGAATTTCAGTGAATTTCCATGTGTTGCCCAGCACGTTGGCCACCCGGCTACCGCAATAAGGACAATTAATCATGCCATAGCCTAATGCACCGCCGCAGTTGGGGCAGTTGGCGGCTACTGAGTCTGCGACAGCGGACAGCAGATGGGTGTAGTGCAAGTCGTAGCGTTTTTGCACCGGTTTCCCATTTTCCCGGTGGAAGGTGGCGGCTTGAAATACGATGGTGCGTTGGGTGGATGAGCGGAGATATTGCGCAATCACTACGTTATGAACTTTGAAATCCTGCTTTTGCTTAAACCGCTTGCGCAGTTCATCCCGGGCGTAGGTTTTAGCCAAATGGACATCAAAATCCGGAAAATCTTTTAAAATCTGAGGGATCAGCAGGGTGTCACAGCCGTTGAGAGAACGGGGTGTTTCCAAATGGGCCGTGTCCACATCCTTTAATACGCCGACAATGTCTGTGGTTCCGAATACCCGTCGGGAGAAAGAACGCACCCTTTTCCTTATGTAGAATATGACAGCCGTGACAGCAATACTCACCGCAAGAAAACTTCCTAAAAAGATCCAGAAGCCCATAGTATCCCTTCCTTTCGAACAGTATCATACAACGAAATGAGGAAAAGTGCAATCGGTTTTTACAAAGTCTGCCGGAAGATTTCCTTCCGGCAGCTTGGTTACATATCCATTTTCTGCGTCAGCTTGTTGGTGACTTTCATTGCGGCGTCCTCCACCTTGCAGGCAGCTTTATCAGCCAGCTTTCTGGTGGGATTGTTGTGGGGCATGGCGAGAATCGCCACGGCTCCTGCCGCAGCACCCAAACCCAATGTGACGGCCCATCCTTTTACGCTCATTGCACTCCCTCCCTTCGACAATAGTATGCCCCAAAGCATATTTTTCACCGCTGGAAATATGTAACCCCGGTGTTACCGGGGCATTCTACCGAGGGCACCGGAGGTGTTGCCGGAGCCATCGGAACCATTTACGCCGCCCATGCCGTTGGAACCATCGGTGCCATCCATGATCCCGGGCATGGAAGTACCACCGTTGGGCTCAGTCGTAGAAACGCTGGGCTGGGTCGCCTGGGTGGAAGGCGTTGCAGTTTCCACGCTGGGAGTTGTCATGGCTGCGTTGGTTTCCACGGGACTGGTGGTTTCGTTGGTGCTGGGCGCACGGCAGGCAGTCAAGGCGGTTGCTGTAAGGACAAGCACAAGGGCAATCAAAGCAGTTTTCTTCATAATTTTCCTCCTTTATATTTGGATACAGTGGTATTATGACCGAAATTGAAACATTTACGCTGGTAATTTTCGACTGAATAAGGAGTTAGGCCGTGATAATCAGAAAGTTCGCAAAAATTGGTTTTTTTCGTTGCATTTTTCAGATTATGGCTGTATAATGAATTCTGTAAATAAATGAAAAGGAGAGTTCTTTCCTATGAAGAAGCTCGCTGTTAAGAAAAATGTAGAGTGCATGGCCTGCTTGCAGTGCGTCCAGGCTTGCTCCGAGGCATTCTATAAGGAATTTGATGAGGATCTGTCCTGCATTAAGATCGTTGCCGGCAAGAATGGTGCTGCTAAGCCCATGACCTGCATCCAGTGCGGCAAGTGCATGAAGGCTTGTGAGCATGAGGCTATTACCCAGAACCCCAAGACCGGCATTTACATGATCAACAAGAAGAAGTGCGTCAGCTGTGGTGCCTGTGTGGCGGTGTGCCCCATGAAGGTCATGGTTCTGAAGCCTGAAAATCCTGCTTCCAAGTGCATCGCCTGCGGCATCTGCGTCAAGGCTTGCCCCATGGAAGTGCTGGAGATCGTGGAGAAGTAAGCGATTACATAAATGGGCAGCCGGTGGCTGCCCATTTTAAAACCTTCATAGAGGGGGTGGTGATTTGTGAAGGAACCGAATTATCGGAAATCAACAGAACGGCTTTTGCTTCTATGGGTGCTCTCACTTTTTGTGGGAGGTAACTGTTGGAGAATTTTGTGTTTCGTATTACAGCTTGACACAGGATTATTATCTTTAAATCACCTAATTACTACGCTGCTGGTTGTGTTTTACTCACTTCCGCTGTTGTTTAAGATCGTTAAAACTGCAAAACTGGCAAAGATGAACGCTATTAAGATTTTTGCTATCTGCATGATAGTACACCATTGCTTCTGGCTTCTTATGAATGTCATTGGAACGATTTGTGCCCTCATCTGGCCTGGACGATTGAACTAAATAATGCACTGGTCTTCCGTGGAAGGTCAGTGCAATTTTTTGCATAAAAAATTAACAATTGTTACAATTGCATAATCCATTTGAGTATGATATAGTATATTCGATATGATATGCCCGGAGGCGTTTATGACTGAATTAACTGATTTTCAGCAGAAGATGACTGCGTTACTACCAAATGTGGAATTAAAATTGGACGAACCCATGGCGAAGCACACTTCCTTCCGCATTGGCGGCCCGGTGAAGGTGATGGCTTTTCCGAAAAATGCGGCAGAGCTGTCGAAATTACTCAAAACGTCCGCTTTATTGGACTGTAAGCCGGTTATACTGGGTGCCGGAACCAATGTTTTGGCACCGGATTCCGGGATGAGGGGACTGGTCATTTGTCTGAAGGACTGCTTAGATGGCATGGAACAGCTGGACGATACTACCATTCGAGTGGCCGCTGGTGTGACCATGACCCGTGCGGCGGTGTTTGCGGCGAATTTGGGCCTTTCCGGTCTGGAATTTGCCCACGGCATTCCCGGCACGGTGGGCGGCGGTGTGTATATGAACGCCGGAGCCTACGGCGGCGAAATCTGTCAGGTCTGTAAAAGTGTGGAAGTAATGGGTTTCGATGGTAATATTTCCGTTTTTACCAATGAAGAAATGGAATTTTCCTATCGTCACAGCGTTCTGGAGGAGCGCAGCGGAATTGTGATTTCTGCCGATTTTGCGCTGGAAAAGAAACCTACGAATGAAATTCGGGAACGAATGAAGGAACTGATGGCGAAGCGTTCCGCCTCCCAGCCGCTGGATAAACCCTCGGCAGGTTCCGCTTTTAAGCGTCCGGTGGGTGGTTATGCGGCGGCGTTGATCGATCAGGCTGGGCTGAAGGGTTACTCCGTGGGCGGAGCAGCCATCTCCACCAAGCACGCCGGATTCGCCGTGAATTTGGGCGATGCAACGGCGGAAGATGTGAAGCGGCTTCTGGCGCAGGTGTCCGATCTTGTTTTTGAAAAGTCCGGCATCCGACTGGAGCCGGAAGTGAGAATTTGGTAAGTGTGTTTCCCAATATGAAGAAGGGAGAGATTAAAATGGCCATATCCTTTTCCGGCAGTGCGAAAGCGGAGCTTTGCCGTGTGATTCCGCAAAAGCATTGCTGTGCGCTGGCGGAATGCTTTGGTGTTTTGCTTTACTGTAACAGTTTTACGGCGGATGGTATTCGTATCATTACAGAAAGCCGGGAATTTGGTTATATTCTCCCTAAATTGTTTGCAAAAGCCTTTGATTTGGAATTTGACAGCTTCCCCAGTTTGGAATCTCCCGGCAAGCTCCAATTCCAGATCGATGACCCTGAAAAACTAGATATCATTTTGTCCTCCTACGGCTTTGACCGGAACACCTTGGCGCTTCATGTGAACCTGCCGGTGGTGGAGGAAGATTGCTGCAAAGCAGCATTCCTGCGGGGGGCTTTCTTAGCCGGTGGCTCTGTGACCGACCCGGGAAAGGGTTACCACATGGAGATCACTACCACCCATCAATGTGTTTCCAGAGAAACCTATGCATTGATGGAGGAAGTGCTGGGCTTCTATCCCAAAATGGCAGCCCGGGGTGGGGGACAGGTGCTGTATTTCAAGCAGAGCGATCAGATTAGTGATTGCCTGACCTTTTTGGGTGCGCCTGTTGCTGCTATGGGCATTATGGAAACAAAGCTGGAAAAAGAGCTGAGCAACAATGTCAACCGCCGTTGTAATTGCGACGATGCCAATACTTCCAAGGTTGTGGAGGCGGCGCAGGAGCAGCTAGGGGCGATTCGGGTTTTAAAGGAAATGGGTCTTTTGGAGCATATGCCCCAGAAATTGCAGGCGGCGGCAAAGGCCCGGGAGGAACACCCGGAAAGCTCTCTGACGGAACTGGCAGCCATGATGGTGCCGCCGATTTCCAAGCCCGCCATGAATAATCGAATGAAAAAACTGGTGCAAACCGCAAAGGAGGCGGCTGTATGAGCTTTACCCATTTACATTTACATACAGAGTACAGCCTTCTGGATGGAGCTTGCCGTATCAGTGGCATTATGGATCGGGTGAAGGAGCTTGGGCAGACTGCTGTGGCTATCACTGACCATGGTGTGATGTACGGCTGTATTGATTTTTACAAGGCTGCCAAGGCTGCTGGGGTTAAGCCCATTATCGGCTGTGAGGTTTACGTTGCCCGCCGCCGGATGGAGGATCGGGTTCACGGTGTTGACAATGATCCGTACCATCTGGTTTTGCTGTGCGAAAACCGAAAGGGCTACGAAAACTTAAGCCGGATGGTGTCGGAAGCTTTCACCAATGGATTTTACGGCAAGCCCAGAGTAGACCTGGAACTGCTGGAGCAATACCATGAGGGCTTGATCGCCCTGTCTGCCTGTTTGGGCGGTGCTATTCCGCAGTATTTGCTGACGGAGGATTATGCCGCTGCAAAGGATTATGCCTTGAAAATGGCGAACATTTTTGGCGATGGTAATTTTTATCTGGAGTTGCAGGATCATGGAATTGATGTACAGCGACCGGTCAATCAGGGGATCATGCGCCTTGCCCGGGAAACGGGTCTACCGCTGGTGGTGACCAACGATGCCCACTATCTGCGCAAAGAGGATGCCAAAATGCAGGATGTTCTGCTGTGCATCCAGACCGGCAAGACGGTGGACGACACCAACCGCATGAAATTTGAAACTGAGGAATTCTACATCAAGAGCGAGGACGAATTGCGGGAACTGTTCCCCAATTGTGACCAAGCCTTTGAAAATACGGTGAAAATCGCAGACCGATGCAATTTGGAATTTACCTTCCATGAATATCATTTGCCATCGTTCCCGGTGCCGGAGGAGTATACCAACGAGGAATACTTCCGTAAGCTCTGTATGGATGGCTTTGCGGAACGGTACGCCAATCCTCCCAAGGAATATCTGGAGCGGCTGGAATATGAAATCGGTGTTATCAGCCGCATGGGCTATGTGAATTACTATCTGATCGTTTGGGATTTCATTCGTTATGCTAAGGAGCAGGGGATTCCGGTGGGCCCGGGCCGTGGCTCCGGTGCGGCTTCTATCGTTGCCTACTGCATGCATATCACGGAAGTTGATCCCATGCAGTATTCTCTGATTTTTGAGCGATTCTTGAACCCAGAACGGGTCAGTATGCCTGACTTCGATACGGACTTCTGCCAAGAACGTCGCCCGGAAGTTATTGAATATGTTATGAATAAATATGGTGCTGACCATGTGGCGCAGATCGCTACCTTTGGCACCATGGCGGCTCGTGGCGCTATCCGTGACGTGGGCCGTGCCCTGAACTTTACCTACGCCGAAACCGATGTGGTTGCTAAGCTGGTGCCTACAACGTTGCATATTACGCTGAAAGAGGCGCTGGAGGTCAGCCTCAAGCTCAAGGAAATGTACGACACCGATGAGCGGGTCAAGACCCTGATTGATACCGCCATGAGCCTGGAGGGAATGCCACGAAATACCTCCACCCATGCCGCCGGCGTGGTCATTACGGCGGACCCGGTGTACACTTATGTACCCCTATCCCGCAACGATGATACCATTGTGACCCAATACACCATGACTACCATTGAGGAACTGGGACTGCTCAAAATGGACTTTTTGGGTCTGCGAAACCTGACGGTTATTCGGGACGCAGAGCGTCAAATTCAAAAATTTGATCCGAATTTTTCCATGGCCAATGTCCCTGACAATGATCCGGAAACCTTCAAAATGCTATCAGAGGGAAAAACCCAGGGTGTTTTCCAGCTTGAATCTGCCGGTATGACCAGTGTTTGCGTGGGCATGAGGGCGGACAGTATTGAAGATATTACGGCAATTGTGGCACTGTACCGACCCGGCCCTATGGATTCGATTCCGAAGTTTATCGAGAATAAGCTCAACCATAAAAAGGTTACCTATAAATGCCCGGAGCTGGAGCCGATTTTGAAGGTCACCTATGGCTGTATCGTTTACCAAGAACAGGTCATTGAGATCTTCCGTCAGCTGGGCGGCTATACCATGGGACAGGCGGATAATATCCGCCGTGCCATCTCCAAAAAGAAAATGAAGGTCATCGAGGCGGAGCGAAAGGTCTTTGTCTATGGTGACCCGGGAAACGGTATTCCCGGATGTATCGCTAACGGTATTCGGGAAGAAGTGGCGCAGTCACTGTATGATGAGATCGTTGCCTTTGCTAACTATGCGTTTAACAAGGCCCACGCTGTTTGTTATGCAGTAGTTTCCTACCAAACAGCGTACCTGAAATGTCATTATCCCCGGCAGTATATGGCTGCGCTGATGACTTCGGTGCTGGATTCTGCTACGAAAATCTCTGGGTATATCGCTGAGTGTAAGGAGCTGGGCATCCCGGTGCTGCCCCCGGATATCAATCATTCTGACGACAATTTCAGCGTGGAGGGCGAAGCAATCCGCTTTGGTCTGGGTGCTGTAAAGAATGTGGGTCACGGGCTGATCCGCAGCGTAGCGTCGAAGCGTGAGGAAGGTGGCCCGTTCAAGTCGTTGGAGGATTTTATTCAGCGGATGGGCGAGGGTGAACTAAACAAGCGTGCCGTGGAAAACTTCATCAAATGCGGTGCCATGGACTGCTTTGGCTACCATCGCAGTGAGCTTTTAGCTGTGTATGACAGCATGATGGACAGTATTGCCAGCACCCGCAAGCGCAATCTGGAGGGCCAGATGGGCTTGTTTGGTATGCTGGATGATGAGGATACCGCTTCTGCAATTCCCATCCCTAAGCTGCCGGAGCTGAAACCGGCGGACAAGATGGCTATGGAAAAGGAAACCACCGGAATCTATATTTCCGGCCATCCCATGGATGATTACCGTCAATTCCTGCGCAATACCCATGTGGTACCCATGGCAGAGCTGATGGGGGAGGAAAGTCGATATCAGGACGATCAGATTGTATCTGTGGCGGGTATCGTTCAGAGTGTGAAGATGAAAACCACCCGCAACAACTCCATGATGGCTTATGTGACCGTGGAGGATGATACGGCCTCTATGGAAATGCTGGCGTTTTCCAATGTACTGAGTCAATATGGTGGCTATTTGAAGGATAATACGGCTGTGGTAATCACCGGACGGCTTTCCATTCGGGATGAAAAGGAGCCCCAGATCGTGATCAACCGGGCTCGGCCGATTACTGATTTTTCTGAAGCTCCGGAGTTGATGGCTCCGCCGCAGCCGGAAGAGCCCAAGACGCTCAGCGGAACGCTGTATGTGAAGCTGTCCGGGGAGGATGACCCCAACTATCGTAAGGTTCGGGCCATTGTAAATATGTTCCCCGGTGACAGTCAGATCAAGGTATTTTTTGCAGATACCCGGAAGATGCGTGGCGCAATGGCAGCGCTGGATAAGCGTATGATCGATGAGCTGAAAGCAGTGCTGGGAGAAGCAAACGTTGTGCTGAAATAGCTTTCCTTTTACCGGTAAATATGATATAATACAAACTTGAAAGGGGCGTGATGCTGTGAGCCGAAAACTGAAAATCCTCAGCGCTGTGCTTGCGGCACTGCTCCTGAGCGGCTGTTCCTTGCATACAGTGGATGAGCTGTACCGTGTGCCTCGACGTTCAGAGGAATACAATGACCTGCAGTCGGCCATCGACCGCAGCATCGGTGACCGGGAATACTGGGCACCGCTGACAGGTGAAAATTTGCAGACAGTACAACGGGCGGATCTGGATGGAGATGGAACACAGGAATATCTTCTGTTCACCAAGGCCAATGCGGAAAAACCCTTGCATATTTTGATTTACCGGATGGAAAATGGGGAGTATGTGCTATCCGATACCATCCAAAGTACCGGTGCGGCCTATGATGTGGTGGAATATGCCCGCGTGGATGATAAGCCGGGATATGAACTGATCGTGGGTTATCAGATCAGCGAACAGGTAGCACGTTCGGTATCTATATACAGTTTCCGCAGTGGTGAAGCTGTGTCGCTGATGAGCGCCAATTATTCAAAGTTTGTGCCCTATGACATCAATGCAGATGGGCGAAGTGAGCTGATGGTACTCCATGCCGGAGAATCTGATGAGGCAAATGGTGTGGCGGAGCTGTACAGCTATGCCAGCGGCACCATGGAGCGTTCCAATCAGGCCAGAATGTCTGAAAAGGTAGAACAACTAAAACGTATTGTGGCGGGTAGGCTCCACGGCGGTCAGCCGGCGGTTTACGTGGCCAGTGCTGTTGGAGAAAGCGCCATTATTACGGATGTGTTCGCCGTGGTGGAGGGACACTTCACCAATGTGAGTTTTTCAAATGAATCCGGCACCAGCGTTCAAACATTGCGCAATTACTATGTGTATGCAGATGATATTGATGAAGATGGTGTGGTAGAGCTGCCAGATTTGATTACTATGCGTTCCCCGGTGGATCTGAATATTGCTACCATGCAGTATCTGATTCGGTGGTATGCCATGACAGCCACCGGCGATGAGGTGGATAAGGCATACACTTATCACAATTTTCAGGGCGGCTGGTATATGACGCTGGACAGCGGGTGGGCCTCCCGTGTGGCAGTGGTGCAGAGAGGGAATGCGTATGAATTCTTTGTCTGGGATGAAGGTTTCATTGAAGCCCAAAAGCTGGCGACGGTATATGCCTTAACCGGGACAGACCGGGAGGAGCAGGCCTTGCGGAACAATCGCTTCGTTTTGTACAAGAGCGATACGGAGGTGTATGCAGCAGGACTGGATGTGTCTTCCGCTGCTTACGGTATCACACAGGATACTCTGACTAAGAGCTTTCACCTGATCCATCAGGATTGGAAAACCGGAGAAACATAGGAGAGATCGATATGAAAAAAGTATTGATTTTGGAAGATGAAGAGAATATTCGCTCCTTTGTGGTCATCAATCTCCAGCGGGCAGGTTATGTGACCGTGGAGGCTGGAACCGGACAGGAGGCTTTGGAACTGCTGAAGGAAAACCCGGATATTGATGTGGCGGTGCTGGATATCATGCTGCCGGATATTGATGGATTTGAGGTCTGCCGCCGCATCCGGGCTACTAATAAACGGATGGGCATTATTATGCTGACTGCTCGGGCGCAGGAGATGGACAAGGTCACGGGGCTCATGACCGGAGCGGACGATTATGTGACCAAGCCTTTCTCCCCGGCAGAGCTAACCGCACGGCTGGATGCACTTGTGCGCCGAGTGCGGGGGGATAGTGTGGCGGTCAGTGAACTGCTAACCCAAGGACCCTTTATTCTGAACATCCGAAATCGGACGCTGGAGAAATATGGTCAGCGGATTCGGCTGACGCAGGTGGAGTATGCCATCGTCAAGCTGTTTATGCAGAACCCGGGCCGTGCTTTGTCCAGAGAAGAAATTCTCGCTTCGGTTTGGGGTCGGGAATATGAAGGTGAGTTGAAGATTGTGGATGTGAATATCCGGCGTCTTCGCATCAAGCTGGAGGATAACCCCAATATTCCCAGCTTTATCACCACGGTTTGGGGATTTGGATATAAGTGGGGAAGCTGAAATACGAAAAGAAAAGAAAGTCCATGCGGTCAGCCGGTGGCCTGAGTCGTCGCTGGCTGATCAATACGGTGAGTGTGGTGTGTGCGCTGGGGCTGGTTTGCGTGTTGGTGGTCACGGCTGTTTTTGCCGCTTACTACTACAACAATCTGGAATCCGACATGCACCGCCGTGCTTCGGAAACAACGGACTTCTTTGCGGATTATTTGAACCAAAATTATAAGGAATACTACCAGTCCTGCATTACCTATGCCCAGACGTTTGAAGATCGCAATTCTTTGGAATTGCAGTTCATCAATGCACAGGGAGAGCTTGTTGTGTCTTCCTATGGCCATTGGGCGGGTGAATCACCGACCACCACGGATATTTCCGATGCTGTGAGTACCCGAGGTATCAAAAGCTACCGGGGTGCAGATCCGGCGACCGGGGAGCGAATCATTGCGGTGTCCAGTCCCATGATCTACAGCAACGGTGAGGTCATCGGCGTTCTGAGGTACGTAACTTCCACCCGAGCGGTGGATCAGCAGATCTTGCGGGTGGCGATTTATGCTACAACGGCGTTTCTGGTGATACTGGTGGCGATTCTGTTCAGCGGTGGGTACTTTATCCGTTCTATCCTGATCCCGGTGGAGGAGATCACACAGAAAGCTAAGATGATCGCCAACGGCAGCTATGGTACACAAATCCAGACCAAGTATAATGATGAGATCGGTGAGCTGGCCCAGACCATTAACGAGATGTCTGCCAAGATCAATCAGAACGAGAAGATGCAGGCGGAGTTTATTTCTTCGCTGTCCCATGAGCTGCGTACACCTCTGACCGCTATCAACGGCTGGAGCGAAACGCTGCTGTCTGACCCTAATCTTGATCCTCAGACCCATCGGGGAATGAAGATCATCCATCGGGAAACGAAACGCTTGACGGAAATGGTTATTGAGCTGCTGGATTTTACCCGGATTCAGGATGGCCGGTTTACCCTGAACGTGGATCGGACTGATATCCGTGGTGAGTTTGAGGATACAGTCTATATGTATGGCAGCCGACTGGCTCAGGACGGCATTACGCTGGATCTTTTGGTAAATGATGATGATATTCCGGAAATCCCCTGCGATCCGAAACGGATGCGGCAGGTTTTCCTGAATATATTGGACAATGCCGCCAAGCACGGTGGCGAAGGCAAACGCATTGAGGCATCCATGTGCATGGAAGATTCGGAGATCGTGGTTCGCATTCGGGATCATGGCCCCGGAATTCCGGACGATGAGTTGCCTCTGGTAAAACGTAAATTTTATAAAGGCAGCTCCAAGACCCGCGGTACCGGCATTGGTTTGGCGGTCTGTGATGAGATCGTCAATCTGCACGGTGGTACATTGGAGCTGGAGAATGCTTCCGGCGGCGGTACACTGGTGACAGTGCGGCTGCCGATGGCGCAATGAGGAAGGAACAATATGGCAAAGACAAAGAATGAACCCTGTTGTGAAAAATTTAAGACCATGATCGGTGGTCAGGCGCTGATTGAAGGCATCATGATGCGAGGCCCTGAAAAGGATGCTGTCGTTGTTCGTACAAAGGATGGCCTGAAGCTGGACGTAAAACCCAGAAAGGTCCATAAAAAAGGCTCTTTCGCTACGTGGCCTTTGATCCGTGGTGCGGTGGGATTTTTTGATTCTCAGGTTACCGGCGTGAAGGCACTGATGCAGTCGGCGGATCTGGCACCGGAAGAAATGCAGGAGGAGCCCTCCAAATTCGATAAGTGGCTGGAAGAAAAGCTGGGCAATGAACGGTTCCAGAAGGTGGTTATCGGCATTGCTGTGGCGCTGGGGTTGGGTATGTCCATCGCTCTGTTTTTCCTGCTGCCTATGATCATCGGCAGCTTCTTCGATCGATGGATCAACAATACCCTGACCTTGAATTTGGTAGAGGGGCTTGTTCGGATGGTGATTTTTGGCGGATATATGCTGCTGGTTTCCCGCATGAACGAGATGAAGCGTGTGTTTTCCTATCATGGTGCGGAGCATAAAACAATTCGTTGCTATGAAGCAGGACTACCTCTGACAGTAGAAAATGTACGTAAAATGAGCCGGATGCACCCTCGGTGCGGCACTAGTTTCCTGCTGGTAGTGATGCTGCTGTCCATTCTGGTGTTCTCTGTTGCGTCCTCCGCATTGTTGGCGGCGGTACCGGCACTGGAAGCGATCCGGGGCAGCTTGGGTTTCCGGCTGATGATGATCGGCTACAAACTGCTGCTTCTGCCGTTGGTGGTTGCTATTGCCTATGAAATTAACCGTCTGGTTGGTCGGCATGATAACTGGTTTACCCGCATCTTGACTGCCCCCGGTATGTGGATGCAGAAGTTTACCACCAACGAGCCGGACGATGAAATGATCGAAGTGGGGATTGCCGCTGTTGAGGCAGTGCTGCCGGAGAAAGAGGGAGATGACCGATGGTAAAGAAGTTTTCTCAGCTTTATCTGGAGGCCCGTCGGGCTTTTATGGAGATCGAGGATCAGCAGACTGCCAGCTTGCTGGCGAGAAATCTGCTGTGCTATGTTTCCGGCAAAACCCAAGAGCAGATCGTTGCTGACCGGGAGAAATACGCCTGTGAAGATGTCTGCAATGCCATGGAAAGTGCAGTGCAGCGTATTCTGGCAGGGGAGCCGCTGGCTTATGTGCTGGGGGAGTGGGAATTCTACGGGATGACCCTGTATGTGGATGAAAATGTTCTGATCCCTCGGGATGATACCTGCGCTGTTGCGGCGCTGGCTATCAAAAAGGGACTGTTTTTGGATCAAGACCCCCGAATTCTGGATCTTTGCACTGGTTCCGGCTGTATCGGTCTGGCGGTTGCCAACCGGGTTAAGGATGCCAAGGTGACACTGGCGGACATATCCCGTGAGGCACTGGCGGTTGCCAAGAAGAATATCACACGGCAAAAGCTGACCGGACGGGTTTCTTGTGTGCAGGCCAATGCCCTGACACCGCCTCCGGCCTTTTTGGGGAAATTCGATTTGATCGTATCTAATCCTCCCTACATCACCACCATGGAAATGGAGGAGCTGCCGGGCAGCGTGAAGGATTACGAGCCCCATTTGGCACTCCACGGTGGCGAAGATGGTCTGGATTTCTACCGTGCCATCGTAAAGAATTACACGCAGGCTCTGAAGCCCGGCGGCTATCTTTGCCTTGAGTTCGGCATGGGGCAGGGGGATGATGTATGCGATATCCTCCAGCGAAACGGGTATACCATTCTGGAGCGTTCCAGAGATTATAATGACAGAGAACGGGCGGTTCTCGCCCAATACGGCAGGAAGGAAGAAGAATAAAAATGGCTACTAAAAAGACAACTTATGAAGCACCTACCCCCGCATCTGATAAGAAAAAGGCTTTGCAGACTGCGTTGGCGCAGATCGATAAGAGCTTCGGTAAGGGTACCGTTATGCGTCTGGGCGAACGCCCTGAAATGAACGTGGAGGCGATCCCCACCGGCTCTCTGGCACTGGATGCGGCGCTGGGTATCGGCGGTGTGCCGAAGGGCAGAATTATTGAGATCTATGGCCCTGAGTCCTCCGGTAAGACCACGCTGGCTCTTCACATTTTGGCAGAAGCCCAGAAGCGGGGCGGCGAAGTGGCCTTCGTGGATGCTGAGCACGCACTTGACCCTGTTTACGCAGCGGCGCTGGGTGTGGATACGGACAATCTGCTGGTATCCCAGCCGGACACCGGTGAGCAGGCACTGGAGATCACTGATGCGCTGGTGCGCTCCGGTGCGGTGGATGCCGTGGTCGTGGACTCCGTTGCGGCACTGACTCCCAGAGCGGAAATTGAAGGCGAGATGGGCGATAGCCATGTGGGTCTGCAGGCTCGGCTCATGTCCCAAGCACTGCGGAAGCTGGCGGGTACCATCTCTAAGACCAACTGTGTCGTTATTTTCATTAATCAGCTTCGTATGAAGATTGGTGTTATGTACGGTAACCCCGAAACCACCACCGGCGGTAACGCACTGAAGTTCTATGCTTCCGTTCGGTTGGATGTACGCCGCACTGAGTCCATCAAAGAAGGTGGCAACGTCATCGGCAACAAGACCCGTGTGAAGGTGGTAAAGAATAAGGTGGCTCCTCCTTTCCGGGAAGCCTTCTTCGATATTTACTACGGTCAGGGCATTAGCAAGTGGGGCGAATTGGTGGATCTTGCGGTGCAGCTTGATATCGTGCAGAAGAGCGGCAGCTGGTTCAGCATGGGTGATGAGCGCATCGGTCAGGGCAAGGACAGCGTCAAGGCCTACCTGCAGGCCAATCCCGATATTGCGGAGCAGGTGGAGGAGCAGGTTCGTGCCAATTTGGGTAAGCTCATGGGCGCAGAGCCTAAGACCGCAAAGGCTGCAGAACGTCCTGTTGCCGTGAGCGCGGACGATTTTGACGATGAGGCTTGATAAAATCGCATCCAAGCCGGATCGAGTCGGGCGGTATCGGGTAGAGTTTGAGGATGGCACTGTCATGCGGTTGTACCGCCAGACGGTGCAGGATCACTGCCTGTACAGCGGAATGGATCTGACAGAGCAGGAAATGGAAACTCTGCGCACCGATGCGGGCCAAATGTCAGCAAAAATGCGTGCTGTGCGGATCGTGACGGCAACCGATGTTTCCAAGGCGGATTTGCGGCAGCGGTTGATTCAAAAAGGGGAGGACCCCCAGCAGGCCACCGAAGCAGTGGCGTGGATGGATGAGCTGCGGCTGGTGGATGACCGCCGGACTGCGGAGCAGATCGTCAGTCGGTGCGCTGCAAAAGGCTATGGGCTTGCCCGAGCCAAACAGGCACTGTACGAAAAGCGCATCCCCAAGGAATATTGGGCGGATGCGCTGGAGGATTATCCCGATCAAACGGATAAAATTGTCGAGTTTCTTCGTTCCCGCTTGAGCGAGGATTCCGATGAGCGGGAGCGCAGGCGGACGATGGATGCCCTGCTGCGCCGTGGGCATGGCTATGCCGAGATTCGGCAGGCTCTGCGGCAGTTAGAGATTGAAGAATTCCCGGAGGAATACAATGGCTAATATTGGTTTTATTTCCCTAGGCTGTGCGAAAAATCAGGTGGACTGCGAACGGATGATGTACCGGGTGCAAGAAGCCGGACATACGGTTTGCGAGGGAATCGAGGGCTGCGATGTGGTGGTCATCAACACCTGCGGCTTTATCGATTCGGCAAAATCCGAGGCTATCGATTACATCCTGATGACGGCGCAGTTGAAGGCTGCTGGCAGTGTGGGCAAGATTTTGGTCACCGGCTGCCTTTCTCAGCGGTATCAGGATCAGATTATGGCAGAGCTGCCGGAGGTGGACGGTGTCCTTGGTACCGGCAGCTACACAGAGGTGGTTCCTGCCATTGAGCGGTTGCTGAATGATGAAACGGTTTCTGATTTTGGTTCTATCGACGCACCGGAGCAGGAAACTGGGCGCATCGTCACTACTCCTGAGCATTATGCTTTTATCAAGATCGCAGAGGGTTGCGACAATCGCTGCTCTTACTGCGTGATTCCCTATCTGCGTGGCAAATTCCGTAGCCGACAGATGGATGATGTACTGTACGAAGCACGGTTGTTGGCAGCCAGCGGTGTGAAGGAATTGATCGTGGTAGCGCAGGATACCAGCCGCTACGGTACGGATCTGCCCGGACACAAACGGCTTCTGCCGGAGCTGCTGCACAAAATGTGCGAGATTGAGGAATTGGAATGGGTTCGCATCCACTACCTGTATCCTGATGA
Source organism: Faecousia sp. (assembly GCA_045123795.1). GTDB lineage: Bacteria > Bacillota > Clostridia > Oscillospirales > Oscillospiraceae > Faecousia. Next base: position 31,611 of record JBGVKN010000019.1, read on the forward strand.
GATTGACGATGAGCTGATCGATACCATTGCTGCTGAGCCCAAGATCGTCAAGTATTTGGACATTCCCATCCAGCACTGCAACAGCAAGATCTTGAAGCTGATGAACCGCCGTGGCGATGGCGAATACCTGAGAGAATTGTTCGCAAAGCTGCGCAGTCGTATTCCGGGGCTGGTTCTGCGTACCAGCGTTATCACCGGCCTGCCCGGTGAGGGTGAGGAAGAATTTGAGGAGCTGTGCCTTTTCCTGAAGGAAATGAAGCTGGAGCGGGTAGGCGCATTCCCGTTCTCTCCGGAGGAGGGAACTCCGGCTGCCGAAATGGAGCATCCCGACAATGAAACCGCCCAGCAGCGGGCAGCTATGGTGGAAACCATTCAGTCCCGGATCATGGATGCCTACAATGAGGCCATGATCGGTAAGACTCTTCGGGTGCTGGTGGATGGCTTTGATGAAGAATTTGAGCAGTATTTTGGTCGAACCTATGCTGATTCCCCGGACATTGACGGCAGAGTGTGGATCGCCTGTGACGAAGATCTTTCCGAGGGTGATTTTGTGACGGTCTGCATTGACGGTCTGGTGGAGGGTGACCTGTCGGGCTACATCGTGGAGGAAGAAGTATGACATTAGCAAGCAAAATTACGCTGGTTCGTGTAGCATTTATCCCTGTCTACATGGTTTTGATGTATTTGAGCGGCGGCCAGCCGGGGCTGTGGATGTGGTTGGCGCTGGGTGTATTCATCCTTGCCAGCTTGACCGATTACGTGGACGGCCAGATCGCCAGAAAGTGCAATCAGGTCAGTGATTTCGGAAAATTCCTTGATCCGCTGGCGGACAAGCTGCTGACCATTGCAGCTCTGACTATGTTCTGCGAATGGGGTCAGGTTCCTGCATGGGCGTTGATGATAATTTTGACCCGTGAATTTGCGGTGACCGGTCTGCGCTTGGTTGCTGTGGGTAAAGGCACCGTTATCGCTGCCGGCTGGAGCGGCAAGGTCAAGACCGCCAGCTCCATGATCGGACTGTGCTTCCTGATGGCGTTCCCTACAGTTGCATGGCTGTGCTGGCTGGTGGTTGGTATGATCGTAGTGACCACGGTTTACTCCGGTATCGAGTATTTTATTCAAAATTGGAAATGCCTTTGGGATTAATATTTTGGCGTGCTGCAACTGCGGCACGCCAAAATTCTTCTGGAAATACGATTGTAGGTATGATATAATATCCGGGCGGCATTGCCGCAAATTTACATAAGTGCGAGGCAATTTATGAATACAAAAGAAATCGGCGAGATTCGGCGGCGTGTGCGTCGGGATCGCAGTAATATGACGGCGCTGTACGGCTGCTATGTCAATGATAACAAGGAAATTATTTCTGAATTCCATCAAAGTACCGGCATTATGCCGGAAAATGAGTCGGATAAGTATTTTGGTCTGCTGCGTCGGACGCTATCCGGGCAGTTGGGGAAAAACCTGATCGACATCACTTTCAAGACTGCTCAGGTGGCAGACAGCCCGGAACATAAGCTGCTGATGGAACTTCGCTCTACGAAGCTGAAGGAAGAAAATCTGCGGATGGAGTTCTATAAAAAGGTGATCGAAACAGTTTCACTGGAGAGCAGCTATCTGATTTTGATTGGCTGTGACAGCTACGATGTGCCTTTCAAAAGCAAGGATGACGAAACCCAGTCCGATGCATCCAGTGAGGTATACACCTATCTGCTGTGTGCCATCTGCCCGGTGAAGCAGACGAAACCCAATCTGCATTACATCCCCGAAACCAAGGAATTCCATGACGGCGGTATGCTGAACATCGTATCCGCACCGGAGTTGGGCTTTCTGTTCCCGGCTTTTGATAATCGAGCAACCAATATTTATAATGCCCTGTACTATACCCACAGCCCCAAGGAAAGCCATGAGGCCTTTGTGGAGGCGGTATTTAATACACCGATCCCCAAGCCTGCTGCGGAGCAGAAGAAGTCCTTTGAGGCGCTACTGTCCACTGCGTTGGACGAAGATTGCAATCTGGATGTGGTGCAGTCTGTTCACGATCAGCTTTGCCAGCGCATTGAATTGCACAAGGAGAGCAAAATTCCAGAAGCATTGATGATCAGTAAGGAGGATGTAAAAGAAGTGCTGTCCTCCTGCGGCGTATCTGACGAGCATATGGCCAAATTCAGTGTAGATTACGATGAGGTATTTGGATTTGAGGCGGATCTGCACCCTAAGAATATTATCGATAACAAGCGGTTTGAGATTAAAACGCCGGATGTTTCCATTAAGGTGGCACCTGACCGGACGGATTTGATCGAAACCCGTGTCATCGGCGGTGTAAAGTATTTGCTGATCAACGCTGAGGAAAATGTGGAAGTGAATGGTGTCAGCATCCACATTGCCGATGGAGAGCCTGCGACGGTATAAAAACGTTGCATTTTTCCTTTAACTGGCGTATAATATCTCTATCTGTCAGGAGGTGTGTCCTATGGCACGGAAAATGACCCACGATTACAGAATGGATTTTGAGGGCAGGCGGCATTTTTGGACTACGGCATTGATGGGCTGTGCCTTTTTCTTGCGTGCGGTGTATTATTTTGGATTTACCCGGCCGGAAACGGTGGGAGCATGGAATTTGATCATTTTCCTGATTGCGCCTATGTTCATCGAGGCGGCATTTATGGTACTGATGCGGGGCATTCGCTATAATGCGCCGGGCGTTTACGGCATCATGGGTGCGGCTTACTGTCTGCTGCTGATGTTGCAGAGTTTCCAGTCCGGTTCTGTTGTACAGATCATTCTGGGTGTTATCGCATATTTGGTGTGCGGTGCTGCGGTCATCGCAGTGACCGGAGGACTGTTGAGCAAGGGCGTGGCTGTGACCGCACTGTTTTCGACGCTGGTGGTTCGGTTCCTCTTCTTTGACCTGAGTGGGTATATTTTCAGCTTCCGCATTGTCGCTTTCATTCGGGAGGCATCAGCCCTGTGCGGTATTCTGGGACTTGGAATGCTGTGTCTTGGATTGAAGGAAAAAACATCTAAATAAAAGTATCCCGCAGGAATTCTCCTGCGGGATACTCATTTAGTCGCTGACTTTTGCGGCGGCAATGATGATTTCTACGCACTTTTCGATGCCCAATACACCGCTGTTCAGACACAGATCATAGTTTTGCGCCTGTCCCCATGTGCGACCGGTGTAATGCTCATAGTTGACCATCCGGCGCTTGTCTTTTTCGTTCAGACGAATCTCCGGCTTTTTCTCGGATTCTCCGTAGAGCCGGACGATGCGGTCGGCCCGGTGCTCTAGATCCGCATGGATAAAGACATCCAATACATTTTTATGATCTTTGAGTATGTAGTCGGCGTTGCGGCCCACGATGACACAGGGGCCCTTTTCGGCAAGCTGAAGAATCACGCTGCATTGGATACTCCACAGGAAATCCGCAGTGGACATGCCGTTCATGACGCCGGGGACACCCTGATTGGAGAAAATGTATGCAAGGCGACTACGGGTAGGGGCGTGCTCACCGTTTTCTTCGATGAAGGTGGGGGCGAAACCGGATTCCAATGCGATTTGCTCCACCAGCTCTTTGTCGTAGAAAGGAATACCCAAACGATTAGCAACCTCTCGGCCGATGCTGCGTCCGCCGCTGCCAAATTCACGGCTGATGGTAATGATCTTTGTTTCCATGAGAACGCCTCCCTTGTTAATTTGATACTATTATTATAGTCCTACAAAAAGGGATTGTCAAATGAAAAACGTGCCAAAGCACCGAAATGCTTTGGCACGTTGTTATGAAAGGGAATTACTCAAGGTCCAAGAGCTTGCTGGGCTTCTTAGCACCGTCGGAAACGTAGACTGTATCCTCGTTGGAGGCATAGACCACGCCGTTGGGGGTATTACTAACGTAAGAAATGTCGCTGATGACCTTGGAGCCCTTCTTGCCATTCTTGGTGGCGTACAGGTCGCCGTCCACGATGTAGTAGAAGACATCCTTAGCGTTCATGGCTGCACCTTCCACATCGTCGTTGCAAACGGTCTTGGACTTGCCGCCCTTCTTACCGTTGACGCTGTACACAGAGTCATCGGAGCCGTAGTAAACGTACTTACGGTCGGAGGTTACGAAATAGCCTTCCACATCCTCAGCCAGCTTGGTGTAACGCTCAGCGGCCTTTTCGCCGTCGCTGATCTTGACGACACGAAGCTCGTCGCCGTCGTAGATGTAGTACAGGTACTCAGCGGAAGCGTCCAGCTGAATGTTGGAAGCCTTGGCAACCAGCTTCTGGTTCTTGTCAGAGTTCTTCTTGATCAGCCAAACGGTGTTGCCGTTCTCACCGCTGACGGTGTAAACATGGTCGTACATATTGGAAACGGGGTAGGTGTAGGAGGTATCATCGCTAAAGGAGGAAGCGTTGGGGGCGATGATCAGGCTCAGACGATCGGAGGAGGCCTTCACAGCTTCCTTGCCCTTAGTGGAGATGTAGGACTTGCCATCGTTGTAGAACATGACCTGGGTGTGATCGTCGTTGAAGCGAATGGTGGTGCTGCTGATGCTGCCCAGCTTGGTGCTGTCACCCTTGGTGTTGTAGGTGTACAGGCTGGCTTCGCCCTCGTCGTTCTCACGGGTAACGTAGATGTACTTACCGTTGTTGGAAATGCCGTACAGCTCGCATTCGGCGGAGGTGACCTTCACAGCGTCCTTGCCCTTGGAGAACATCAGCTCGGTCTCATCGTCGTCCTCAACGAAGTAGGCAACGGACTTGCCGTCGGGAGCAATGGCGTAATCCATACCAGCCATCTCGTCGGTGATGGAGGTGGGCTTATCGCTACCAACCTTGCACAGGTACAGAGTGCGCTCATCTTCGTCTTTGACAACGTAAGCGATACCGTTACCGGAAACGCTGAGCTCGAAGTCGTAGACATCCTCAGCAATCTTCTTTACCTTCTTGCCCTTGACAGTGTACAGTTCGCCATCTTCGGTGGTGAATGCCATAACGGTACCATCCAGGTTGGTGGCGTAATCATCCAGGCCCTCAGCTTTGACGGTGTCTTTCAGAACTTTGTCGTTGACGACGATCTTGATCTCACCGTCCACAAAGGTGGGCATGATGGTCTGCTCCAGCTTGATGTAGCCGTTATTGCCGGCGGCAATGGCGGCAATGCCACTGGCGACGATCAGCAACAGGACAACAGCGGCGATGCCGATGAGGACCTTCTTGTTGGTCAGGAAGGGCTTAACCTTATCCCACACGGGCTTAACGGTGGCAACCAGCTGATCCTTGACTTCGTTTACGTCGATCTTGAAGCCCTCTTTTTCAGGTGCTTCGGTAGCGACAGGGGCAGCAGCCTGCTGGACAGGTGCTTCCACAACAGGAGCAACGGGGGCTACGGGAGCTTCTGCGACGGGCTGGGCAGCAGGAGTGCCGCAGGCAACGCAGAACTTGGATTCCGGCGCCAGTTCAGCGCCGCATTTGGTGCAATGCATAGTATTTCTCCTTTCGGAATAGATTACCTGTAAAGTATAGCACCCTTTTATGATGTTGTCAATGAATTAAGGGTAAGGTTTGGTTTCAAGTTCGGTAATCTGGGGAATTTTGTCGATGTGCATTGACTTGCAGGCCAAAGAATGGTACATTTAATATGTAGTTCATAATTAAGGAAAACACTTCCCGGCGGGGAATACCTGTCCGGGAGTAAGGAGGGCAATATGGATTTACTGATGCAGATTGCGCTTGGTGTGATACCAGCCTTCATGGTTCTGCTGGTGGTTACCTTGATCACACGCAGGCAGATTGCGCCTAAGCTGGTGGCTATGGCGCTGCTGTTGTGCGTGGGTGGTGGTGCCGTTGCCGGACATGTTATCACGGGGCAACAGAGCACCAAGCCGGTATCGGCGGACAGTGCCGATTCCATGGAGCTTGTCTATGCGCTGGTGGCGGCGGGAGATTCCCAACAGGCCTCAGAGTTGCTGGACGAGTTGATGGGCAGCAGCGTGTACACATCGGAGTTTGGCTTGTGTAGAGCAAGACTTTATGCTTTGCAGGGGAATTATGTGCCCGCAAAGGGACTATATGAAAAGGTCAAAGCTGAGGGATTGTCCAATGACGATATCCAGGCGGAGTTTGATCTTGTTACCCGGTGTGTGAAAGGCATGAGCATCGATCAGGCGTTGCTGGAGCATGACAGCAGCTATGGAGCATCCATTCCGGATATTCAGACCTTGCTTGCCGATTCGGAAAAGGCGAAGCAGGATCTGCAAACAACACTGGAGCAGACGCTTACCGAGCAGACGGAGGATCTGACCGATGCCATCATGGAAGGTGCCGCCGCCATTTGTGAGGCGGAGGATTTGTATGATGACTTCATTGCTGAAAAGACAGTGGACGCAGAGCAGGTCAAAACTGTTCTGAAAAAGCTGACCACCATGGAGAAAAAGCATCCCGAGGTGTATACCCAGTCTATTGCCCGTTTGGCAAAGCTGAAGCTGCGGCTCATTCAAGGGAATTACGAGGGAATTGCAGCCGATGTGGATGGCAATGCGGATTATAAGGAATTGATGGTCGTTACGGAGCTGTATCTGAACGGACACATTTCCAAAAAGGATTTCTCCAAGGATTTTGCTTCCGACAACGTTCAGAAGTATGAGGCTGTGCTCAAGCAACTTGAGCAGGTCTATAATAGCGAGTTCATCAATGAAAGCGCATCCGTTCGCAAGCAGGTCAAGGGCTATATGGACGAGCTGCGCTATTGCGCCACAAATCCGGGTATCGCAAAGATTCAGGAGATGCTGGAGGATTACGCCCAAAGTGCCCATGCCACCGACGGCTCCAAGGTCTATTTGCAGCTTTCCAATCTGGCTCACGATCGGGGCAGCAGCAGTGCGGCGGACAGCTATATGACCGGCGCTATGAATACGGTCGGCGACTGTACCGATAAGGATTATACCGACCCCATGTACCAGATCATCGATGTGATCAATAACAAGGATAACACTGAGGGTCTGAAAAACATTAATCAGTATGTGGATCAAATTCTGGAAAACTCCACGACCATGCAGTTGAATTCCGCCGTTCGTATCCCCGCCGAGAAGGAAGAGAAGCCCGAGGAGGAAGAACAGCAGAAGGTTGGCTTCGATACATACGTTTCCGACTATGTGAGCCAGAAGCGCACTTCCATTAGCATCATTGAGCTGAATACGGAGAATTTCTCCGAAATCGTTATGGATGTCAGCGTGGACGGCGATATTGCCATGTCTGCCGAACGGCTGAAGGCACTGTTGAACATTAAGGACTGCGGTGCTGAGATCACGGATTTTACGGTGGAGGATATCTCCTACGATAAGACCAACATCATTCTGGTTTGCGACGTGTCCGGCAGTATGGACGGTTCGCCCATTCAGGATCTGAAAACCGCAGTGAGTATGTTCGTCAACGATAAGACGGATAAAGAACGTATCGGTCTTGTGACTTTCTCTTCCAGCGTGGAGGATGTTTACGGGCTGGACTCCACGGTGGAGGAACTGAATGCGGCTGCATCTTCTCTGGACGCCAGTGGCGGCACCAACATGTATGATGCAGTTATTCACGCAATTTCCATGCTGGAAGCCGAGAATGATGCCATGAATATCATCATCCTCATGTCCGACGGCAACGACGGCAACAGCCGCTCCGAAAGCACCATCAACGCCAACATCTGCCAGCCTTGTCTGAACAACGGTATTGTGCTTTACAGCATCGGTCTGGGTAACAGCGTTGACTCTGCATATCTGGATACCTTTGCCAGTGGCACCGGTGGCAGCTATCTGTACGTTTCCGACTCTCAGACACTGGCGGCCTTCTATGAGTATCTGCACAATCTGATTGCTAACCGCTACCGCATTACCTTCAAGGCAGTGGATACCTTCACCAATGACCGTAACGTCCGGGTGGAGATCGAGGGCGATGACCTTGCCTATGATGAGCGTTACTACACCCTTGGCGGAGAAACGGAGGAGAAGGAGCAGGAGGTTCTGGAGGACAAGTACCTTTACGGTCTGGATACCAGACTGCTGTACAAGTCCGATAAGGCTCAGAAGGTCAATCTGAAGTGCAGCGGTTTTACCGCAGAGGATAAGGTCACTGTTACGTTCAAGGGCGACCTGAAATATTCCGTCACCTGTAAATTCGTCAGCGAGAGCTGCTATGAGCTGACCATTCCCTCCAATATTGCCGTGGGCGAATATGACATGACAGTGACGGTTAATGAGTATTCTGCTTACTTTGCAAAGGAATTGATCATCGGCGCAGAGGACTTTATCACCACCTACGGCCCCTACACCTTCACTTCCTGCGTCAAGAAGGAAAGCGGCAATTCTGTGGAGCTGTCCGGCTATGTGTGTCTGAATAGCTGGTTGCACTTCAATGGCACTGTGTCCTTGACCGGTGATCTGGAAACTGATTCGTCCGTTGGTATGTACGACGGCAGTGGTAGCTACATCCAGTATAGCACCAGCAACGCAACGGGTCTTGCCAAGTATTTGGCCCAGAAGAATAAGACCGTGGGCGTTCCTGCATTGGGTAACCTGAAACTCTACAATGATACGGCCCATCCTGCGACTTCGGATGATTACAAGGTCGATTCGGTGCCGTTGCCTGTGGTGTATGTGTCCAATGTGATCACCTTCGCTACCCCCAGCGTGAGCCTGTACCCCAGCTCTATTAAGTACGATATCAATGGTTTTGATACCAAATTCCCATTCCAGAGCGATATTTTGAAGGAAAGCGGCATGACCAAACTGTTCTCCTTTGATTGGGATGGGGAAGTGATCATGACCAACATGACCATCGGTTTGAAGGCGGAATTCTCCTCTAATCACGACAGCAAGAATTATTCTACCGTCAATCTGGGCAATATGCCCATCCACCTGAACCCGGCGGAGTTTGAGATCAAAATCAATACCGTTGATAATGAGTATTTTGTCAAATACATGACTCGGGTCATGTTCCTGCCGGTGGACGGTCTGGGCTTCTCCCTGAAGTGGAGCGGCAACCTGGTTCCACAGGAGATCCGGCTGTACTGTGATGCGGATCTGAACACCAATTTCAGCGGCGTGCCTGTGACATTCAGTGACTTTGAGCTGGCTGTCAGCGATATTGATACCACTAAGTCTGTTCTGCACTGGATGTTGGAAGGCAAGACCAAGATCACCGTTGCGAAGGTGTCCGCCGTGCTTCCCAAGCTGGAGAAGTACATCGGCAATGTGGAATTCCTCTCTCTGGATAACACTACCTTGAAATTCAGCTTTGGTCAGTGCTACATCAGTGCGTCCACGGAATTTAAGCTGTTTGAGGATATCAAGATCGGCTCGGTCTTGATCGAATGTGGCAAATTCAGCTATACAAACTATCTGCTGGACATGGATGGCGTTAGCACCAACGGTTTGCGTGTGGTGATCAGCCGTGATTTGGATTGGAGCAATAAGGATAAAAACTGTAACATCAATATGACCGGTGAGGTGGAATTGACTGTTACTGACCAGTATCTCGGCGGCATGGTCACAGGCGAATGTGATATCGAAGTTAAGTGGTGGGTCTTTAAGAAGGGCGTCGATATCCGTGGTTCCGGCTTGGTCGGTGTCTATAAGGATCGCTCCGGCGATGTGATCTTCACTGTCCGTGCCCGTGGTACAGATGGCAATAAGAACCGTGGCATCAATATTACATGGTCGAAACGCCATGGTAAGGATGTCGACACCAAATTCTATTGATCGGAGGAGCATAGAACATGAAAATGAATAGCAAATACTGCTCCGTTATTCGCAAGCTGTTGTCGCTTGCGCTGGTTATGACGCTGGTACTCTGCAGCATGGGCCTGAACGCCCATGCCCGGAGTGTGACCGCTGATTTGACCACACTGGATAGCGATATGAACCTTGCTATCGCCGTTACTTATACCGATGATGGTAGCGGCGCTGTGCCGGAGCTGGCTTTTATCGGCCCCGGCGGAGTTGTTTACGATTCTTCCAATGTGGAAATGGAGCAGGTTGAAAATATCCTCTATTTCTATATTCCCGATGCCCCGGCGGGTGACTGGATGATTCGGTATGACGATGCCTTCACCGGACGGCTGGAGGTTACCACCGCTCCTTATTCCCGTGATCTGCTGATTGAGCAGTTTGATGTCCGGTTCGACATCGATAATATGTGGTATGACGCAGAGGTATCCTTCCTGACTTCCTTCCCGGTGAATATGCCCATGGACTATGTGATCAACGTTGTGACATTGGATTCCGATGGCAGCGTTATGGGCACGAAGGAGCTGAGTACAGGCTATGCCACTACCAATGAAATGGTTAATGCCGGTGTATCCCTGAGTGCACTGAGCAGCTTTTCGGACTATTATCTGCAGCTTGTTGTCTATGTGGATGACCATGGTATTGAAGTCACCGACAATCAGCTTTCCAATCCCTTTGGCTACGAGAATCCCAACACTCCGGGCATGATGGATGATTTTGAGATCATCCTGAACCGGACCACCGGAGATTTGAAGATCGACTGGAGCAATGCACAGGTACGCAATGCAGGCGAATACATTCTTGCGGTGTTCAGCAGTTTGGACCCGGCGGAGCCTGTGTATGTCAATACTTTTACGGATGATATCACCAATACGTCCCTGTTGGTGGATCCTGCTGCTGATTGGCTGCGTGTTGAATTAAGCTACGTGCCGACGGATATTCCTGCCGTATCGCAAGTCAAGGTTGTGACGATCCAGCCCAATGAGGTGGATTTTGAGATCACCACAGGGGAGAATACCGCTTCCTTGCAGGCGCAGGTCAGCTTCAATGTCCCTTCCGGACAGATTGATCTGTATGTGTTCATCCATGATGATGGGAATTTAAAGCCTATCACTGTTAGCGGCTCCGGTACCGTGGCCTTTGACCTTGAGGAAAATGATAACACCCTTTACGTTGCTTACAAGCCCTCTGAACACGTGGTCATCATGGAGTCCAAGGAGATTTTTGTTGACCGAAAAGCTCCCATTCTGACCTTCTTCGAGGATCTGGTTTCTATCACCACCAATCAATCGGTATTCCGGGTAGCGGGCATGACCGAGGCTGGTGCAGTGGTCACCGTTAATGGCGCCACAGCCCAGATCAATGCAGACGGCTCCTTCTTGATTGAGCTGAATCTGAACCCCGGTGCCAACAGCTTTGAGATCATTTCTGCTGATCCTGCCGGCAACCTGACCCGACGCACGGTGCTGATCAACCGCTCCGATGTGGCATCGGCTGTGGGCTCTGATGATGTGAAGTCCTTCTGGCAAACATGGATGCCCCTGTTTATTGCTGTGGGTGCGTCTTTGGCGCTGGCAATCCTGATTTTGGTTCTGTTTGGCGGAAAGAAAGAACGGACAAAGGCTGAGAATTTGAAGCGTTGGAGTATCCTGACTTGGATTCTCAGTGCGGTGGGTCTTGGTATCACCATATGGCTGCTGGTCGAGAAGGTGATGGCATCCAATGCGGTTAATACCACTCAGTTCTTTGATATTATTCAGGCATCCATTGATGAGGCGTATGCGGCGTTGATGGATCTGCAGTTCTTTGACCAGTGGTTTATGATCGCCTTGATTGTGACAGTGGTGCTGGTTGTGATCTCCATTGGTCTGACGGTTGCTTCTGTTATTGTGGGTAAAAATCAGAATAAGCCTCCGAAGCCGCCCAAGGAGCCCAAGCCGCCGAAACAGCCCAAGCCAAAGAAGGAAAAGCCTGCTCCTGCGCCTGTAGTCGTTCCTGAGCCCGTGATGGAGCCCGAGCCCGCACCTGTGGTGATCCCTGAGCCGGTGGTGGAGCCTGAGCCTGCACCGGTGGTGATCCCTGAGCCCGTGGTGGAGCCCGAGCCTGTTCCTGTGGAACAGCCTAAAACACCTCGGTTCTGCTGCAATTGCGGACATCCCACAGTGGATGGAGCTGCCTTCTGCATGAATTGTGGTGCGAAATTGAGATAACGAAATGGCCCCAGACAGCTTGCTGTCTGGGGCTTTGCTATTGTCTGTGGAGTAGGTTGACGAGAAATTTGACAATTGTGTAATTTTACTAAATTTATTAAAATTCTTGACCACGATCTATTGAAAAATACTTAAACTTTGTTATAATACCATTATGAGTATACCCCTATATATGATAAATGCAATTGAAAGGAAATGTGATGACCATGGTCGATTTACGTGCGAAGCCTTATAATCTGGGTGATGATGATATCCGCTGGGTAGAAAATACCATTGCCGGAATGGCTGATGAGGAAAAGGTTGGACAGTTGTTCTTCCAGCTCACCGCCTCTCAGGAGGAGGACTATCTGAAGGAGCTGATGGAGAAATACCACCTGGGCGGTTGCCGCTACAATGCTATGCCCGGTGCTAAGGTGTTGGAGCAAAACCGTATTCTGCAAAAATATGCTAAGATCCCTATGTTCATCGCCTGTAACCCTGAGCAGGGCGGTAATGGCGTTTGCCCCGACGGCACCTTTGTTGCTAACCAAATTAAAGTGGGTGCCACTGGCAAGACTGAGTATGCTCAGGCTATGGGCCGAGTGTCCGGTGCCCAGACCTATGCCACCGGCTGTAATATGACCTTTGCGCCGGTTGTCGATATTACTTACAATTGGGAATGTGAAGAAGTTCTGGCCCGTGCTTACAGCAACGATCCCAAGCTGGTTGCTACCATGGGCAAAGCCTATATGGACGGCGTCCACCAGACGGAAGGCGTTGCCTCCTGTGCCAAGCATTTCCCTGGTAACGGTCAGGACTACCGGGATGCCCACGTTTCCAATAACATCAACCACTTTGGTTATGAGGATTGGATGGCTTCCTATGGCTATGTCTACAAGACACTGATCGATGGCGGTCTGGATGCCATCATGGGCGGTCACATTATGATGCCCACCTATATGCAGGAACTGAACCCCGATATCACCATGGACGAAATGATGCCCGCCACTCTGTGCCCTGAGATCATGACCGATCTGTTGCGTAACAAGCTGGGCTTCAATGGTATGGTTGTTACGGACGCTTCACACATGGTCGGTATGACCAATCGGATGAAGCGCAAGGATATGCTGCCTGCATCCATCAATGCCGGTTGCGATATGTTCCTGTTCTTCAATGATCCTGATGAGGACTATAACACCATGCTGGATGCTTACAAGAGCGGCATTATCAGCGAGGAGCGTATTGTTGAAGCCCTGACCCGCATTCTGGGCTTGAAGGCGAAGATGGGTCTGAACAAGAAGTCGAAGGAAGACATTTGCCCCACTGCCGAATACTGCGCCGCAGAGCTTGCCAATCCCGAATACAAGGCTGTTGCCGGACAGGTCAGCAAGGACTGCTTGACGCTGGTTAAGTATAAGGACGAGGGCGTGCTGCCCCTGAACCCCGAAAAGACCAAGCGTGTAATGATTGTGCAGGTCAAGGGCCCCGATGGTCCTATGGCACAGCTTGCAGCCATGGCGATGGGGCAGGGCGGCGCTAAGAAGACTCCTGCTGAAAAGCTCCGTGACCGTTTGATCGAAAAGGGCTTTGATGCTCATATCTATGTCAGCCCGCTGGATAAGATCTTGGCAGATGTGAAGGCCGGAAAGCCCTTCAACCTGAATATTTATTTTGCAGGTAAGAACGCTATTGCTGACTTCACTGCCCAGCAGGATCTGGTGATCACGTTGTTCAACGTGGCCAACGGTCATCCTGTGTTCGGTATGTCCAAGGGCGGTGGTGAGATTCCGTGGTATGTCCATGAACTGCCTGTTGTGGGCATCTCTGTGAATAAGCCCACCATGCTGGCGGACTGTCCCATGCTGCGCACCTATATCAACGCCTATGACAGTAACGATGATACCATGGATGCACTGGTGGATGCGCTGGTGACCGGCCCTGAAGCCTTCAAGGGCACCGATCCCATTGATAGCTACTGCGGTATGTGGGATACCCATATGTGATTTTGGAGGAACTATGTCCGTTTTTGATCAGTTTGAAAGAAAGCACGATTATCTGGTGTGCGTTGATTCCGATGGCTGCGCCATGGATACCATGAATTGCAAGCATTTTCATTGCTTTGGCCCGTGCATGGTTATGGAGTGGAATCTGGATCAGTGGCGTGTGGAAATTCTGGAACGGTGGAACCAGATCAATTTGTTCCAAATGACCCGTGGTATCAACCGCTTTAAGGGACTTGCTATGGCGCTGACTGAAATTAACGCCCAATATACGCCTATTCCCGGAGTAGAAGATCTGTCTGCATGGGTAGAAACCACGAAGGCTCTATCCAATGATGCCCTGACCGCAGCCATTGAGGCGGCGCCTGAGGGGGCAGGGAAGCTGTGCCTGCAAAAGGCTTTGTCTTGGAGTAAGGCGGTAAATGAAAGTATTGTACTGCTTCCTGATGAATTGAAGGTGCCTTATGTTGGCGCAAAGGAAGGCTTGGCAGCGGCCCATATATTTGCGGATGTTGCGGTGGTTTCCAGCGCTAACCGGGATGCAGTGCAGGAGGAATGGACCCAGCACGGTCTGCTGGAACACGTGGATATTCTCCTGACCCAAGATTGCGGCAGCAAAGCCCACTGCATTGGAGAAATGCTGAAATTTGGATACGAAAAGGATCATGTGCTGATGGTGGGCGATGCTCCCGGCGATTGCGATGCGGCAGAAGCCAACGGCGTGTGGTATTATCCCATTCTCGTCAACAGCGAAACAGAAAGCTGGACGGAATTGCAGGAAATTGCGCTGAACAAGCTGCGTGATGGGCAGTATGCGGAGTATCAGCCAGAGAAGAAACAGCAGTTTCTGCGCAATCTGGGCGGCTAAGTAAATTTAAATGAGGGGCTGCTGCAGTTCACGCAGCAGCCCCTGTTCCAATGGAAAGGTAGGTTCTTAATATGAAAATGATACACATGGCTTGTCCCGGGCATGAGGATGCTACGCTGGAGGGATATATCCTCGACTGTGAGATCACATTTGGACAGGATACCAAACGTCCAGCTATTCTCATTTGCCCCGGCGGCGGATATCTGTACTGTTCTCCTCGCGAGGCGGAGCCGGTAGCCCTGCGGTATGCTGCCGCTGGTTTTCATGCTTTCATTCTGCGTTATTCAACAGATAGTAAGGCTGGTGGCAATGCACCTTTGGCGGAAGTGGATTGGGCTATGTCTTTGCTGCGGGAGCGGGCAGAGGAGTGGAATATTGACCCTGAAAAAATTGCGGTTTGCGGCTTCTCTGCCGGCGGACATTTGGCACTGATGTCTGGGCTCATGGCTGAGCATAAGCCTAATGCCATGATCTTGATCTATCCTGCTGCTTTGATTCCCAATATCCATGGGGCGAATTTCATGCTTCAGGTGCTAAAGGGTGAGCCGGATGTGACGGATGAAGATGCAGCCTATTTTAATATGCTCAACAAAATCACTGCCGAGGCACCCCCGGCGTTTTTGGCTGCAACGGCAGAGGATATGATCACACGGTTCGGCGCATTGCCCATTGCGCAGAAGTACAGTGAAGTGGGGCTTAACTATGAGCTTCATATCTTCCAGTATGGCCCCCATGGCTACTCGCTGGGTGATGTGACCACGGCGGAGGGTAGCAGTCGAATGCTGAATAGCGCCTTCGCTAAATGGCACGCCATGAGTGTGGATTGGCTGCTGCAAACTTTTGGTCAACCCACCTTTGTTGACAAAAGCACCAGCCGGCTGGAAAACAGAATGAATGCAAAGGGTGTGGAAATTCCCAAGGGGGTATTATGACCCTTTACAACAAACTGGTGCGGGATAAGATCCCAGAAATCATTCGCCAGCAGGGCGGTGAACCGCTGATTCGAGTTTTGTCCGATGAAGATTATGCCCGATGTCTGGCTCAAAAGTTGGATGAGGAAGTGGCGGAATTTCACCGGGATCAGAACCTTGAAGAATTGGCGGATATTCTGGAGGTTGTGTTTGCACTAACAGAGATCGTGGGTTCTTCTCGGGCGGAATTGATGGATGTATATGAGAAAAAACACGATGCCCGGGGTGGTTTTTCGGATAAAGTATTTCTGATCGGCAAGGAATAATTGTGTCTTTGATGAAAATACACAGTGCGGCGGTCGAAAAAGACTGCCGCACTGTACATTGCTCCAAAACTGCGGCGGAGGGTTGACAATCCTGAAAAAAACTGTATACTAATATACATAAAAACCAAATACCCTATGAAGCTTTCAGAAAAATGTGCGTTTGCCGTCGGACTGAAGGCAGAGGACTCTCTGGAGAACACATTTAGTTGTGTGCCGAAGGTGCAAGGCGAAAGCCGAATCTCTCAGGCAAACGGACGGAGATATGTATGTCACCATTTGTGCAGTCCTCATTTTATGGGGACTGCTTTTTTGTTTGGTGCATTAAAAGAAAGAAGGAAACGCATTATGTACGGAAAACCTATTGATTCTATCGGATTTGTTTCCCAGTTTGACCCTGAAATTGCTGCCATGATGGGCAAGGAGCTGACCCGTCAGCAGGACGGTTTGGAGCTGATCGCTTCTGAGAACTTTGCTTCTCCTGCTGTCATCGCTGCCATGGGTTCCATCCTGACCAATAAGTATGCCGAGGGTCTGCCCGGCAAGCGTTACTACGGCGGCTGCCAGCACGTTGACGAGCTGGAGGCGCTGTGCATTGAGCGTGCCAAGCAGCTGTTCGGTGCGGAATTTGCCAACGTCCAGCCCCACTCCGGCGCACAGGCTAATATGGCTGTGCAGCTGGCTCTGCTGCAGCCCGGTGATACCATGATGGGCATGAGCCTTGCTAACGGCGGTCACCTGTCCCACGGCAGCCCTGCCAATAACTCCGGCAAGTACTATAATGTTGTTTCTTATGATGTTAACCACGATACCGGCCTGATCGACTACGATCAGATCCGTGATATGGCAAAGGCTTGCCAGCCCAAGCTGATCATCGCTGGTGCATCCGCTTATCCCCGTGCCATCGATTTCAGCATCTTCGCTGACATCGCCCACGAGGTCGGCGCTGTGCTGATGGTGGATATGGCTCACATCGCCGGTCTGGTTGCCGGTGGCGTCCACCAGAACCCGGTGCCCTACGCCGATATCGTTACTACCACCACCCACAAGACGCTCCGTGGCCCCCGTGGCGGTCTGATTCTGGCCAAGGAGGAATACGCCAAGAAGCTGAACTCCGCTGTGTTCCCCGGCACCCAGGGCGGCCCCCTGGAGCACGTGATCGCTGCTAAGGCGGTTTGCTTCGGCGAGGCCATGAAGCCCGAGTTCAAGACCTACGCCCAAAATATCGTCAAGAACGCCAAGGCTATGGCTTCCGGTTTGCTGGAGGAGGGCTTTGACCTGGTCACCGGCGGCACCGATAACCACCTGATGCTGGCTGACCTGCGGCCCATGAACATCACCGGCAAAGAGCTGCAGGAGCGCTGCGATGCCAACCACATCACCCTGAACAAGAACGCTATTCCCAACGATCCTCAGAAGCCCTCCATCACCAGCGGTGTTCGCATCGGTACTGCCGCTGTGACTACCCGTGGTCTGGGTGAAAATGAGATGAAGCGCATCGCTCACTGCATCGGTCTGACTGCCCGTGACTTTGAGGGCACTCAGGCAGAGGTTCATGCCACTGTTGCCGATATCTGCGAGAAGTTCCCCCTGTACAAGTAATTTTCATTCCCGGATGGCACGTTCCATCCGGGAATTTTCCTGTTACTTCCCCCCCAGAACAGGATAAATTGGAGTAACAGGTAAAAGTAACACCACATTTTCCTGTTTTTGTGCTATAATCAGGGCAAAGGAGTGATCGGTTATGGAACTGAAAGATAAATTGAAACAGCTTCGTAAGGAAAAGGGGCTTTCGCAGGCACAGCTTGCGGAATTGCTTTTTGTCAGCCGCAGTACAGTGGCAAAGTGGGAAAACGGTTTGGGGTTGCCTAATCCGGAGTCCATGGAACGGCTGGAGAAGGAATTTGAAATTAGCAAAGAAGAGATCGCCACCAGCGAACCAGAAACGGTGATCGTAGAAAAAAACCGTCGACTGCGCCGCTTTGGTGAAACGGCTGCGGTTTTGGGGTCGTTGGCGATTTTGATTTTAATCTTAGTATTGCCATACTGCATCGAGTTTGGCGGCTACGGCTTTACTCCGGAGATGGCTGCGGGGCTTTATAGGGATGACAACGAATACATTGATACCGGCGATTGCCGTATTTACTATTTTGGTTGGCTTCAGAGCGAACAGGAGCAGAATGAATACATTGATTTACAGGGAATTAATCCAGTCAGAAAACATTTCTGGGGCTATACATCTGAGGGTTATCAAGCGTATAAGGTATTTGATGGGGATAAGTGTGTCGCATTGTTACTCACGGTTAAAGGTAAGAATGGGTACTACAATTTCTTGATATTTACTTATATGGATGATTTGTCACATGCGGATTACCTTTATGGGTTGGATCAAGTTTACGTTAATGGTTTTGATGATCCGTTAGTTGAAGGATTTGAGTTGGAAGCCGGTGAGTTGTGCGAGGTTCAGAAAGGGTTTTTCTTTGTTTCATCTGAGCAAGTAGAATGGTTTTATATTGGTGAGCAATACCTGTATGTTGATACAATGTTCGTCAGCGACAGCCTAAAGCGACAAGCTGGTATGACATAACGAAAAAATTTCCGGATGGAGTGTTCCATCCGGGAATTTTTGCTTTTTGTTGATATTTTAACAAAAAAACAGTTGCAAATTGTGGACGGATGTGTGTATAATAGATACAAATGTCGTCAGGAGGTGTGGAAATGTATATTGATGATCTGCGTCAGCTTGAGCAGGCAATGCGCACACCGGAAATGTTGGATCGGTCTGTTGACTATCTGGCAGAGAATATGAAGAAGTTTTTGCGCCCCGGCGAAAGAATCATGCTTTGCTTTACTACAGAGGAGCCGGATAATATTGGCGATCTGCTTTCCCGTGCCGCACAGAAGATCGGAGTTAAGGTTCTGATTCCCAGCGATTTAAGATGGAAGACCATGCTGAAGCTGGCCTTCAACTCCCGTGCTACTGCAATTTCTGCCCCGCCGTTTGTAGTGCTGGGACTGACAAAGCTGGCCCGCCATACCAAAACACCTCTGTATTTCCGCAATGTGATCACCGTGGGCTACCGTTGCACCAACTGGATCATCGAAGGTATTCAAAAGGGACTGGACTGCCAGGTTTGGGGTTGCTATGGCCCCGGAAGTGGGCCTCTGGTTAGCGGCTTTAGCTGCAACAAAGAAGCTGTTCTCCATGTGCGTGATGATTTGGTGGATGTGGAGATCGTGGATGATGATGGAAATGTGGTCGCGGATGGCGAGAGTGGCTATGTCGTCATAACTCCGAAGAATATGCCCCACTTGCGTTATCATACAGCGGAGTGTGCAACCATCAAACGTTCGCCTTGTGCCTGTGGCTGTACGTCCGTTCTTTTGAAGGATATGTACTCGGGCGAAGATGTGGACAAATACTTGGAGCAGCTAGGCAGAGAGTTGATGCTGTGGACCAGTGTCCTTGATTGCAAACTCCGTCGAGGGGAATATGGCTTGGAGGTGGAGTTGGTCACCATTCCCGGTGAAAAGCTCCCCAAGCTGCCGACCTGCGCACGGCAGGTTGTGCGCAATTGGGACCCGGATCAGGATATTCCCAATTGGTTCTTGCCCGATTGGAGAAAAAATGTGTATAACAGTTGACTTTTTCGCTTTTTGTGTTAGAATAACCTAGATATGCAAAAGCGATGCGGAAACCAAGCAGATGGTAAGTCCAAAGCGAGAGGGGAGCGGTGGAAGCCCTCGACTGATAATCTGCAAGCCATTTCCAAGCAGCCCGGGAGGACCGGGACGGGTGCTCCCGTTACAGAGCAGCTAAGATGCCTGCTATGCAGGTGAATTAGGGTGGTACCGCGATTCACGTCGCCCCTATGGATTAGGGGCGACGTTTTATTTTTTGTAAATTTTTATGGAGGTAATTCCTATGAATCCTAAGCCTTATGGCGTAAACGAGCTGCGTGAGATGTTCCTGAGCTACTTTGAGAGCAAGGGTCATCTGCGTCTGCCCAGCTTTTCTCTGATTCCTCAGAATGACCAGTCCCTGCTGCTGATCAACTCCGGCATGGCCCCCATGAAGCCCTACTTCAAGGGTGAGGTGGAGCCTCCTCGCCGCCGTGTCTGCACCTGCCAGAAGTGCATCCGTACCGGTGATATCGAGAACATCGGTAAAACCGCCCGCCACGGCACCTATTTTGAGATGCTGGGCAACTTCTCCTTTGGCGATTACTTCAAGCACGAGGCGATTAGCTGGTGCTGGGAGTTCTTGACCAAGGTGGTTGGCCTGGAGGAATGCCGCCTGTATCCTTCTATCTACGAGAATGATGACGAGGCCTTTGAGATCTGGAACAAGGAGATCGGTGTTGCTCCCGAGCGAATCTTCCGCTTTGGCAAGTCCGATAACTTCTGGGAGCACGGCTCCGGCCCCTGCGGCCCCTGCTCCGAGGTCTACTATGACCGTGGCGAGAAGTACGGCTGCGGCAAGCCCGGCTGCACCGTTGGCTGCGATTGCGACCGCTACATGGAGGTCTGGAACAACGTGTTCTCCCAGTTCGACAATGACGGACAGGGCAACTACACGGAGTTGGCTCAGAAGAACATCGATACCGGCATGGGTCTGGAGCGTCTGGCGGTTGTGTGCCAGGATGTGAACAGCCTGTTCGATGTGGATACGGTCATGAACATCACCAATAAGGTCACCGCTATCACCGGTGCTGCCTACGGCCAGAGCGTTAAGACTGACGTTTCTCTGCGTGTTATCACTGACCACATTCGTGCATCTACCTTTATGATCGCTGACGGCGTGCGTCCCACCAATGAGGGCCGTGGCTATGTTCTGCGCCGCCTGCTGCGTCGGGCTGCCCGTCATGGCCGTCTGCTGGGTGTGAAGAAGCCCTTCCTGTTTGAGGTTGTGGAAACCGTTATTCAGGAAAATGAGAGCCATTACAGCTACCTGCGGGAGCGGGCTGGTTACATCGTTAAGACCGTCCTGACCGAGGAGGAGAGCTTCGCCAAGACCATCGACACCGGTATGCGCATCTTTAACGAAAAGCTTGCTGAGCATAAGGCTAACGGCGCAACGGTGTTCTCCGGTGAGGATGCATTCCTGCTGTCCGATACCTACGGCTTCCCCGTTGACCTGACCGTGGAAATGCTGGAGGATGAGGGACTCACTGTGGATATGGATCGCTACACCGCCTGCCGTGAGGAGCAGCGGGTTCGTGCCCGTGAGGATCGTCTGAAGATGGGCGACCTGGGCTGGGCCGGTATCGATCTGGGGCAGGAAATTAAGCCCACCCTCTTTGTTGGCTATACCGACAACGTTTGCGAGGCAAAGGTTGTGGCTGTCTGCGTCGGCGAAGAGGTTACCGGTGCTATTACCGGCGGCGAAAAGGGCATCATCGTTCTGGATAAAACTCCTTTCTACGCAGAAATGGGTGGTCAGGTGGCTGACCATGGTGTGATTCTGGTTGGCGACAGCCGTTTTGTTGTAAACAACGTTCAGAAGGACAAGGGTGGCAAGTACCTGCACTACGGTGAAATGACCAGCGGCACCATCAAGGTGGAGGATCTGGTCTGTGCATCCATCGATGTGGAGCGCCGCAACGCCATCAAGCGTGCCCACTCCGCAACCCACCTGCTGCAGAAGGCGCTGACCTCTGTGCTGGGTGACCATGTGCACCAGCAGGGCAGCTTGGTTGAGCCTGACCGTCTGCGTTTTGACTTTACCCACTACTCTGCCATGACCGCTGAGGAAATGGCAAAGGTGGACGAGATCGTCCAGTCTGCTGTGCTGGAGGGATATGCCATCGATACCCGTGAAATGCCCATTGAAGAGGCAAAGGCCATGGGTGCAACTGCGCTGTTCAGTGAGAAGTACGGCGATACTGTCCGTGTGGTCAACATGGGTGGCTGGTCCATCGAGCTGTGTGGCGGTACCCATCTGGATAACACCGCTAAGGTTGGCCCCTTCCGTATTGAGAGTGAGGGCAGCGTGGCTTCCGGTGTGCGTCGTATTGTTGCCATTACCGGTAAGGAGTGCCTGAGCGATATGGCGAAGAGCCGTGAGCTGATCTACGGTGCCTGCGCCCAACTCAAGGTCAAGCCTGCGGAACTGAAGGAAAAGATCCAGACCCAGATGGAGGAGATCAAGAACCTGAAGCGTGCCATCGAGAGCTTTAAGGCTAAAGAGGCCGCCGGTGAAGTAGATCGCTTCCTGTTTGGCTCCCGCAACATTGGCGGATTGAAGGTTCTGACTGCTGTTCTCCCTGCAGCCGATGCTAATAAGCTGCGTCAGATGGGCGATATGCTCCGGGATAAGGACGCTTCTGTTGCGGCGGTGCTGGCTTCTGTCAACGGTGACAAGGTTACTTTCTTGGCAGTCTGTGGCAAGGATGCGATCAGCAAAGGTGTCAAGGCCGGTGATCTGGTGAAACTGGTCTGCACAGCCTGCGGTGGCTCCGGCGGCGGCAAGCCCGATTCCGCTATGGGCGGCGGCAAGGATGTATCCAAGGTTCAGGACGCACTGGCTGCTGTGGCCGAGTTTGTCGGCACCAAGCTGAAGTAATTCCTATATAACAGGGCGCTGCCGCCATGGCGGCGCCCTTCATTTTTTGAAGGAGGAGGACAATGGGAACACTAACGCTGTTTGTGATAGGTTTTGCTGCCGGATGCGTATTCTGCGCTGCCGGGTTGACAACGGCTTGGATCGTTGTTCTTATGGTCCTCCTCGCGGCTGACTTTGGCACCGCGCTGTATTTCCGGAAGAAGCTGCCCTGGCTCAAATCCGCGGCTGTTGGTATTGCGGGAGCGTTTTTTGGCCTTGGCTGGTTCCTGCTGTTTCAGCTTTTCTATCTCAATCAGGCAATTGCAATGGATGGAAAAACGGAAGAAGTTGTCATTCAGGTATCCGGTTACAGCGATCACTCAGAATACGGCGGCATGGTGGACGGCTACGTGCGGCTGGATGGGAAACCCTATCAGGTTCGGGTCTATCTGGATGAATATACAGAACTGACACCCGGTGATGAGATCAGCGGTAGTTTCCGCTTCCGGGTAACCACCGACGATGGCGAGAATATTGCCACTTATCACCAGGGCAAGGGTATCTTTCTGATTGCCTATCAGGAAGAAAAGATAACTGTGACAGCCTGCGAAAAGACACCCATATGGTTTCTGCCAATGAAGCTGCGCATGGCGGTCAA
>JBGVKN010000020.1:0-3946 GCA_045123795.1 Faecousia sp.
GATGGTATGCGCCTGGATTATATCTGGTGCAATAAAAAGAAAGAAATTCTTTCCTCCCGTGTGGTATTTAACGGGTTGAAAGAACCGGTGGTCTCGGATCACTATGGTGTTCTGATCGAAATAAAGGAGTAACTCTATGAGTAGAGCAGCAGGCATTTTAATGCCTATCACCAGCCTGCCGGGCAAGTACGGCATTGGCTGTTTTTCCAAGGAAGCATACGCTTTCATTGACTGGTTGAAGGAGGCGGGCCAGACCTACTGGCAGATCCTGCCGATCCATCCCACCAGCTATGGCGATTCCCCTTATCAGTCCTTTTCCACCTTTGCGGGCAATCCCTATTTTATTGACCTGGAAGAGCTGATTAAAGAGGGATTGCTGACAAGAGAAGAATGCGACAGCATGGACTTCGGCGATTATGAGGATGATGTTGATTATGAAGATCAGTACCAGAATCGCTACATCCTTCTGTCCATGGCCTATGAGCGCAGCAATATCAGCCAGGATTCTGACTATCAGCGCTTCGTAGCGGAAAACCGCTGGTGGCTGGATGATTATGCGTTGTTCATGGCACTGAAAAATTTCTTTAAAGGTCAGTGCTGGAATGAATGGCCTCAGGATATCCGCCTGCGCTGGGGATATTCCATGGACTATTATCGTCGGGAACTTTACTTTGACATTGAGTTCCAGATGTTCCTGCAATACTGGTTCTTTAAGCAGTACTGGCGTCTGAAAGCCTATGCCAATGAGAATCATATCCGGATTATCGGTGATATTCCTATTTATGTTGCCATGGACTCCGCTGATACCTGGGCACATCCGGAACTGTTCCAGCTGGATGAAAACAATGTTCCCACGGCTGTCGCAGGCTGTCCTCCCGATGGTTTCTCTGCAACGGGTCAGCTTTGGGGCAATCCCCTGTACCGCTGGGACTATCACAAGCAGACCGGTTATCAGTGGTGGCTGAGCAGACTTTGGTATGTATTCCAGCTTTATGATGTGACCCGTATTGACCATTTCCGTGGCTTTGACGAATATTTCTCCATTCCCTATGGTGCGGAAACGGCTGTGGATGGCCACTGGGAAAAGGGCCCCGGTATTGATCTGTTTCGCTGCGTTGAGTGGAACCTGGGATGGCATGAAGTCATTGCGGAAGACCTGGGCTATGTAACGGATTCTGTCCGTCAGCTGGTTCGTGATTCCGGTTTCCCTGGCATGAAGGTACTGGAGTTTGCCTTTGATTCCCGGGATTCCGGATCCGCCAACGATTATCTGCCCCATAACTATACAGAAAATGCAGTCGTCTACACAGGAACCCACGACAACGAAACCGTTGTGGGGTGGTTTGAAACCATTTGTACCGAAGACAGATCGCTGGCACGAAACTATCTTTGCGATTACTATACACCGGAAGAGGAAATCTACAAGCCCTTTATTGCTCTGGCGATGAGCAGTGTGGCAAAGTGGTGCATCATCCCGATCCAGGATTACCTTGGCCTGGACAATACCTGCCGTACAAACAAGCCCTCCACCCTGGGCTGCAACTGGCGCTGGAGAGCAAGAAAAGCGCTGCTGAGCGAGCAGCTGCAGAAAGAAATTCTGACGCAGACCCTGCGATATGGCCGCATGAACTGGAAAAATTATAAAAATAACTGATATATCTGGAGGATAATCCTATGAAGTATTATGTACATACCGTAAAAGATCCCCTGGGCATCCACGCCCGTCCTGCCGGTCTGATTGCAAAGCTGGCAAAGGAATATGCCGATACCAGCATTATCTTCTCCTACAACGGCAAGGAAGCCAAGGCCACCTCTCTGATGAAGCTCATGAGCCTGGGTGTCAAGCAGGGTGCTGAGATCACTATTACTGCAGAAGGAGCCAGCGAAGACACTGCCATCATTGCCATGTCTCAGTTTGTAAATAACAACCTGTAATGGGGGGAGTTTCATCATGCAGAAGTTTACTTACGTGATCCAGGCGGATTTTGCAATGCATTTTGGCCCTGCCGGTCGTCTGGCAGAACTGGCAAGATGTTATCCTGACACCACGGCCATTTTGGAAATGGGTACCCGCAGCGCCAATATTTCCCGCCCTATGAAGGTTGCCACCATGGGCATCCGCAAGGGGGATGCGGTAACTGTAACGACGGATGGTCCCTCTGAAGTGGAGTTGCTCGATGTATTGTACCAGTACTTCGAGGATGTGCTGTAAAAAGGAGAAATCAGCATGATCTTAATGCAGGGAAAAGGTGTTTCCAAGGGTGTTATTAAAGGAAAGCTGTATTTCTTCCAGCGCCCGGACACTACTGTAGCGATGCGGCAGGTTGAGGACGTGGAGGCCGAGAAACAGCGGCTTACTCAGGCTCAGGAAACTACTGTGCAGCAGCTGAACATTCTGGCTGAAAAAGCAAGAGAAGATGCCGGTGAAGAAATTGCCATCCTCTTTGACACTCATGCCATGTTCGTAGAAGACGAAGACTATGTGGAATGTATTCTCTCCTGTCTGGAGGAAGAGGGCTGTAATGCGGAATATGCTGTTCAGATGGCCGGAGAGCAGTTTGCAGCTATGTTCGCTGCCATGGATGATGCCTATATGCAGGCCCGTGCTGCAGACATCCGGGATGTCTCCCAGCGGATTCTGAATAATCTGATGGGGATTGTGGAAGGCGGCATTGACTCTGAGGAACCGATTATTCTGGCAGCTGATGATCTGGCACCGTCCGAGACCATCCAGCTGGACAAATCCAAAATTCTGGGTTTTGTAACGCAAGGCGGATCTTCCAATTCCCATACTGCTATTCTGGCCCGTACCATGGGAATTCCAGCCATTTGCGGTCTTGGCGACGCTCTGAAAGCAGAATATGCCGGACGTGTGGCTTACCTGGACGGTGAGACAGGCAGTGTAGTTCTCGATCCGGACGAGCTGACCCATGCACAGATCCGGGAGAAGTATAATAAACAGCAGGAAATGAAAGAAATACTTGCCACCATGAAGGGACAGGAAGATGTGACCCTGGATGGTAAGAAAATCAATGTCTACTGCAATATTGGTTCTCCGGAAGATGTAGCGGCTGTACTGAATAATGACGGACAGGGAATTGGACTGTTCCGTAGTGAGTTCCTGTATCTGGCGGCCAATGATTATCCTACCGAAGAAGAACAGTTCCAGGCCTATAAGGCGGTTGCTTCCGCCATGGGCGGCAAGCGGGTTATTATCCGTACCCTGGACATTGGCGCAGACAAGCAGGTGGATTACTTCGATATGAAGAAGGAAGAAAATCCTGCCCTTGGTGTTCGTGCCATCCGAATCTGCCTGAATCGTCCCGAAGTGTTCAAACCCCAGCTCCGGGCTCTGTATCGTGCTTCTGCTTACGGTAAGGTTGCGATCATGTTCCCCATGATCACCTCAGTCTGGGAAGTCAAGGAATGTAAGCGTGCCTGCCAGAGCGTGATGAAGGAACTGACTGCCGAGGGTATTCCTTTTGATCCGGAGACAGAAATCGGTATCATGATTGAGACACCTTCCTCTGTTTTCATTGCAGAGGATCTGGCTAAATATGTGGATTTCTTCTCCGTGGGCACCAACGATCTGACCCAGTACACCCTGGCCTGTGACCGCCAGGCCAATGATCTGGGCAAATTCTATGATCCCCACCATCCTGCAGTTCTGCGGGCATTAAAAATGGCAGCGGACGCCGCCCACAATGCCGGTATCTGGATCGGTATCTGCGGTGAACTGGGTGCAGACCTGAGCCTGCTGCCGACCTTCCTGGCTCTGGGTATTGATGAACTTTCTGTCACTCCCAATGCTGTGCTGCCCCTCCGGGCAGCGATCCGCAAATCCATTGCGGCGACCTGCACTCTGGAAATGCTGGAGTGTTGATATAAAGGGTACCTCTAAAACAGAACCTCCTTCCTAAAATCTTGTTGACTTCCTTCCTGTGTT
>JBGVKN010000021.1:0-1882 GCA_045123795.1 Faecousia sp.
CGCTTTCTGCGGCTCGTTTCTGCATCAGCACCCGATGAAATGTGTCCGCAATCGGCTGTTTACCGTGGACGGTATGATTGAGGACGAGGGCAAAATCCAGCAGATGATCCTGGATGAGGTCATGACCTGTCAGAGCATCGGGATTGCAAAGAAGGTAAAAAGTCTTTTTGATACCCTAAAGCTCATGGCGTATTCCGAACCGCTGCCCATTGAAACAGACCGCATCCATGTGGCAAACGGCACTTACTTTCTCAATGGCACGTTTACCGAGGACAAGACCTACTGCAACAACCGTATGAGGGTCAAATACAATCCGAACGCACCGCAGCCGCAGAGATGGCTGCATTTTTTGTCTGATCTGCTCGTGCCGGAGGACATCCCCACCTTGCAGGAGTATTTGGGTTACTGCCTTATCCCCTCCACCAAGGGGCAAAAGATGCTCATGCTCATCGGCAAGGGTGGCGAGGGCAAAAGCCGTATCGGGCTTGTGATGCGCTCCATCCTTGGGGACAGCATGAACACCACAAGTATTCAAAAGATCGAAAACAACCGTTTCAGCCGAGCCGATCTGGAAAACAAGTTGCTGATGGTGGACGATGATATGGATATGAGTGCATTACCGAAAACCAACTATATCAAGTCCATTGTTACAGCGGAGTGCAAAATGGATTTGGAGCGCAAGGGCGTACAGAGCTATCAGAGTCAACTGTACGCTCGTTTTTTATGCTTCGGCAACGGTGCGCTGACAGCCCTGCATGACCAATCGGACGGTTTCTTTCGCCGTCAGATCGTGCTGACCACCAAGGACAGACCCGCTGACCGTAAAGACGATCCGTTTCTTGTTGAAAAGCTCATGTCCGAGATGGAGGGTATCTTCCTGTGGTGTCTGGAGGGGCTGCACCGGCTGCTTGCCAATAACTATCAATTCACCATCAGCGGACAAGCCACCCAGAACGTGGAAACGGTCAAGCGCAGCAGCAACAATGTCATCGAGTTTCTACAATCGGAGGGATATATCCGCTTCAAGGCAGATGCACAAGCCAGCTCCAAGGCACTCTATGAAGCCTACAAGCTGTGGTGCGAGGACAATGTGCGAAAACCGATGTCGGCAAACAGGCTCAGTTCCGAGCTTGCACAGAATGAACGTCTTTACAACGTGGAGGCCACCAACAACATCTACGTCGGAGTAAAACGGGTGCGTGGATTTGTTGGCATTGAGGTCTTGGCAAAGATGCCTTTTCTGAAATGGTGAGCGAAGTGAGAAATTGCCGTACGTTCCGTACGGAACGTACAACGTACACGTACAGTACGTACGGCAGTTTTCAACTCCACCGCTAAGATGAGCATTGCATCGGCATTTTGGCAAGTGGACATTTTGTCCACTTAGCACATCCGTAACACACCAGTTTCAAGGCGATTTTTCTATGCTCAAAATCAAGCCTTGTGCAATCCGTAAAGGTTTACACCGTATGTAGTACCAAAATCATCATTCGGTGATTTACGGAACAGTATAGCAATTTCACGGAACTGTGGAGTTTCTTCTGTTTCGGTCAGCTCTCCCACACATCCGTAAACCCGATAGGGTGCTGTTGTGGACAGGACTACGCAGAGCGAAATTTGAGAGGAAAACACCATCTTAAAAAATATCATCTGTCGGTAAATGCAGTTCACCGCACAGAAAACCAATATCACGAAATTATGGAGGAATTTTTATATGAAATCAAATTTGAGAAATGAAATTAAGTCGTACATTGTACGGCAAGGGATGACCATGCAGGAGGTCGTTGACCTCTTGGCAGACGAGTACGGATGGAGCGACAGCGTTTCCAATCTGTCCAACAAGCTCCAGCGTGAATCGCTCCGCTATACCGAAGCGGTACAG
>JBGVKN010000022.1:0-3482 GCA_045123795.1 Faecousia sp.
ACACTTTCATCCATACTGGCTGCAAAGTGCCGTGGGCTCTCCGAGGGCTCCTCCGGAGGGGGAGTGCGGTCACTGCGGTGACCTCTGCTGTCCAGCTCGAAAAATGTCCCCGTCCTTTTTCTCTTGTCCAGCCTGTCTGCCAGCGGAATTGCACCACAATCCCTTGCAGACAGCGGCAGCGAACAATCAGCAGTTTTGCCGATTGAATTCACTGCCTGTCCATAGGAAGCACTGCGGCACTTCCTATGGGGACGGGAGCTGCGAGGGGATAAGATACGCCGCATCATCGCTCCCTCCGTTTCTGCCACACGATGTCATAACCCAGCACATCGGCAAGCTCGATGACCTCTTTGTAGCGGATGCTTTCTCTTTGGAGCTTTGCGGACAGATTGGAAACGCTGTCCGACCAGTCGTATTCCTCCGCCAGTCTGTCCACAACCTCCTGCATGGTAAATCCGGCACAGACAATCTGTGCCTTAATCTCGTTTCGTACATTACTCATATTGAAAAACCTCCATAATTTTGTTCATGAAAAAGCGAAGCAACTGCGCCCATTGGCGTGTCCGCTTCGCTGTACCGTGTAATATCTGATTTTCATAAAATGCGATAGAAACATCGCCTGTGATGTCCTGCCCATAAGTGCGTATATCCCATTTCACTGTTTTGTGTGCTTTGGTCTGAAACAGTGAAAACAGCCATATTTTCGCAAAGGCTGTTCACTGTCCAGAGAAGCACTGTTTCGCAAAATGCTTTCGCTCTGCGGCTAATATCTTTGCTGCTTCCACTACCATTGATTTCGGATGCCCGAAAATGGGGGCAGATACTCCCAAGACAGAAAAACGATAGTAAGCGAAAAGTACGTGTACCAAGTGTACGGTTGACACTCGGCTCCATCCGGTACGGATGGTACACGTACTTCTGAGTTAGTGCTGCTTTCACAGAAACGGTCTTTGCAGAAGCTCGATGCCCACAAATCCTCTGGCAAATCGCCCGCCGCCGATGTTGACCTTGTTGGTGTATTCAAGGTTATACCGGCTTTCATTCTGCTTTAAGAAGGAGCAGAAGCTCTTTTGAGAGAGGCTGTTCAAAGCATTATCATCGCACCACTGCTTGTAAACTGCGTACAGATTTTTGGAGCTTGCTTCATAATCCGCACGGAAGCGGATATATCCCTCGGAAGCCAGAAAGTCGATAATGTTGTTTCCGTCCGAAACAGCATCGTTCAGATTGTCCAAAGCCGACTGGCTCAGAGTAAAATGAAAATCATTTGCAATCAATCGGTGCAGTCCCTCCAATGCCCAGAGGAAGATGCCCTCCGCTTCGGCAGCCATCTTTTCCGCAATATAGGGATCGTCTTTTCTGTTTGGGTCTTTTTCCTTGGTGGTCAGGATAATCTGTCTGCGGAAGAAACCCACACTCCGGTCATGGAGAGCTTGCAGGACACCATTTCCCAGCCCGATGAACCGCACATACAAATCTCCCTGATAGCTTTGCTGTTTCTTTCGCTCCAAATCCATAGGCAGCTCTGCGGTGATGATTGCCTTGATATTGTTGGTCTGGGGCAGTGCTTCCAGCTTCATATCATCGTCCAGCATCAAAAGCTCATGTTCCAGATCGGCACGGGCAAAGGTGCTTGTCTCCACCTTTGCCACACTTCCGGTTTTCATGTTTGTTCCCAGCAGCGCACGAAGAACAACGCCGATCCGGCTCTTTCCTTCGCCGCCCTTTCCGGTCAGCATGAGCATCTTCTGACCTTTGGTGGAGGGAATGAAGCAATAGCCGATAAATTCCTGCAAGGTCAAAATGTCTTCCGGCTCCAAAAGCTGGGACAAAAAATGCAGCCATGTCACAGGCTGCGGAGCGTCTGGAAGATAGGCAACGGGCAAGCGATTGCGGCAGTAATCCTTTTCCGTGCTGAATGTGCCATCCAAATGATAGGTGCCGTTTGCCACATGGATGCGGTCTTGGTACAGGAGAAGATCATCGGCACAGCACTCCATTCGCATCACATCCAGAAGGTTCGTGACCCTTTTTGCAATGTTGCTGGTCACATAGGGTTTGATACGGTCATAGATTTCTTTTTTCAGCCTGTTTTCATCGTTCACAATGCCATTGACTGTAAAAAAAGTTCCGTTTACCGTAATCATGGGATAGTCCCTGAGAAATTCTTCACAGAAAATGACTTCGTTGATTGCTTTGCCGTCAAACCATACCGCAAAATCAGCGGATGGGTTCTGTACTGCTTCTTTGTTCATGGTACAGTTCCTCCTTTTTCTTATGTGCCACATAGTCCTGAAGGAAGGCGATCTTGCCCTCCTTCACCAGCCCGTCCACCACGGAAACCCGTTCTTCCAGAGTGCCTACGGTCAAAATGTCCGCCAGATATTCGATGTGGTCGAGCATCTGACAGGCTTCCACAAAGCGGTCATCCAGCTTGTCCTCAGGTGCTTTGGGTGCATATTGCACCTTCCAATCTTCCAGCAGATGCAGATAATCCGTCAGTACCCGGAAGCAACGCATTTCATCCTCCCGGAACTGACGGATGTGGGGATGCTTTGACTTGAGGGGAGCTGCCACAGCTTGTCCCGGCTCGGTGCTGATGCCGAAGTCCGCAGCCAGTCTTTGCACCGCTTCGTAGTTGCCAAGATCAAACAGCTTTGCCACGAAGTCGATCACATCGCCCTTTGCTCCGCAGCCGAAGCAGTAGAAATAGTCCTCGTTTAGCTTCAAGCTGGGATGCCTGTCATTGTGGAACGGACAGCAAGCCATACCGTTTCGACCCACTTTCAGCCCGTAGTGTTCGGCGGCTTGCTTTACGCTGATTGCCGCCTTGATGTTTTCGTAGATTGTCATAATAGACCTCCTTCATAGTATTCAGAAAGCACGAAGCACCCGCCGTGGTTGGCAGGTGCTTCGCTCTTTCTACTATGGTTATGCCGGATTTTTCAAAAAACAGGCTAATCGGAGGACAAGCTCATTTCAAAAAACAGGACATCAATAGATTTCTTCTCATTTGTGTGCTATACTTTATTTGTCTAACCAAACAGATTACGATAGAACTGTGGGGGGATCAGAATGCCTATGCCTATGAACATAGCAATTGAGGATGATAGAGTTCGACTTCAAAGGGAACAGTGGCAAGGGAATAGTGCTTATATTAGCAATTATCCTGGACTGTTAGACGAAGTTAAAAAGTACACATGGACCTATTCAGCAGGTGAGCATCCCTACTTAAACTGTTCTGTATTAGGTGTATCATTACACAAGTTTGTACTTCAATTTCTATACGGAAAAGATAAACTTGAGGAAATGCTCGGGAAATCGAATATTATAGAGCATTTAGATAATAATGGTCTAAACTGCACTTACGAAAACCTTCATGTGCTATCAGAGGACATGAATAAAGCGAAGGCATTTTCTATTGATAAAAAGAATGCTGCGTTAGAAAATGGAGAACTTACCGAGATACCAGCATTGATAAC
>JBGVKN010000023.1:0-2314 GCA_045123795.1 Faecousia sp.
TCTTCCACAGAAGTCCCCAGCCGAAGGAGCTGTGCAATGGCATAAATGCGGTCATCTGTTCCTACGGCAATGTAGGATAGCAGATCCTCCTCACTCCAGTCATCAAATTTCTCCATATACAGATGATACACACCGATCTCAAGAGAACGGATGCCCTTTAAGAGACTTTCCTCAAAGGTGCGGCCCACGCTCATAGTCTCGCCGGTGGCTTTCATTTGTGTACTTAGGCAGTTATTGGCATCAGAGAACTTGTCAAAGGGAAAACGGGGCATCTTCGTCACCACATAATCCAAAGCCGGTTCAAAGGATGCCGGGGTGTTGGCAAGGGCGATTTCATCCAGGTGCATACCGACACAGATCTTAGCTGACACTCTGGCAATGGGATAACCGGATGCTTTGGATGCCAGTGCCGAACTGCGGGATACTCTGGGATTGACCTCGATCAAGTAATATTGGAAGGACTTAGGGTCAAGCGCAAACTGCACATTGCAGCCGCCCTGTATTTTTAATGCCCGGATGATCTTCAGCGCAGAATCCCGGAGCATATGATATTCTTTGTTGGTCAGGGTCTGAGAGGGGCAGACCACAATGGAGTCACCGGTATGGATGCCCACCGGGTCCAGATTCTCCATATTGCAGATGGCGATGGCGGTATCATTGGCATCCCGCATCACCTCATATTCGATTTCTTTATAGCCCTTGATGGACTTCTCTACCAGTACCTGATGCACCGGTGAGAGCACAAGGGCATTTTTCATAATCTCCCGGAATTCCTCCTCGTTGTCCGCAAAACCACCGCCCGTACCGCCAAGGGTAAAGGCAGGCCGCAGGACTACGGGATAACCGATTTCCTGTGCAGCATGCAAGCCTTCCTCCATAGAGCTGGCAATCATAGAGGGCAGCACCGGCTCTCCAAGGCTCTCACACAGCTCCTTAAAAAGTTCCCGATCCTCTGCCTGCTCAATGCTTTTGCTGGGTGTGCCCAGCAGCTCTACCCGGCACTCTCTGAGAACACCCTTCTTTTCCAGCTGCATGGCAAGATTCAGACCGGTCTGACCGCCGAGGCCGGGAATGATGGCATCCGGGCGCTCAAAGCGGACAATCTTTGCCATATATTCCAGCGTCAGCGGTTCCATATAGACCTTATCCGCAATTGCCGGATCCGTCATAATGGTTGCAGGATTGGAGTTACAGAGGATGACCTGATAGCCTTCCTCCTTCAGGGCGAGGCAGGCCTGCGTGCCTGCATAGTCAAATTCCGCTGCCTGTCCAATGACGATGGGGCCGGAGCCGATAACCAGTATCTTCTTTATGTCAGTTCTTTTCGGCATAGCTGTTTTCCTCCATCATCGTAATAAATTCATCGAACAGGTATGCGCTGTCCTGAGGCCCCGGCGCGCTTTCCGGATGGTACTGCACAGAGAAAACACGATTCTTTTCGCATTTCAGACCTTCTACCGTGTTGTCCAGAATGTTGATATGGGTCACAGTCAAATCTGTGCCCATCAAGCTGTCCGCATCCACCGCATAGGAATGGTTCTGCGATGTGATTTCAACCTTACCGGTTTCCAAATTCTTTACCGGATGATTGCCACCACGGTGTCCGAATTTCAGCTTATAGGTTCTTGCGCCATAGCTTAGGGCGATGATCTGATGCCCCAGGCAGATGCCGAAAATGGGCAGCTCCCCCCGAAGCTGACGGACCAGTTCAATTACCGGCTTTGCATCCTCCGGATTTCCCGGACCGTTGGAAATGAACAGGCCATCCGGTGCCATTTCCCGGATCTCCCCGGCAGTGGTGTTCCAAGGCAGTACTGTCACATCACAGCCCCTTGTATTCAAGCTGCGGATAATATTATGCTTCATGCCGCAGTCGATGGCGGCCACATGAAACCGACTGTTTTCACAGGATGCTGCCCATGCTTTTGGGGTGCTGACCCTTGCCACCTGATCCTCGGGAAGGCGCAATGTCTGCAATCTGGCTACCGCAGCAATATTTGGAAAAGCCGCATCTGTAAGGAGTGCCTTGCCGGTACCTTTGTCCCGAATATGCCGGGCCAATGCACGGGTATCCACACCGGCGATTCCCACAATTCCAAACTTGCACATCACCTGTTCCAGTGTCTCAGCAGCACGGAAATTGGAGGGTTCGTCATTATATTCCCGGACGATTATGGCGCTGACGGTAGGACGGTCCGTTTCGTAGTCATCCTTGCACATGCCGTAGTTGCCGATCAGCGGATAGGTCATCACCACTGCTTGTCCGGTATAGCTTGGATCAGAAAGGATCTCCTGATAGCCAACCATTGATGTG
>JBGVKN010000024.1:0-47796 GCA_045123795.1 Faecousia sp.
GCGGTCATGACGTTCTTAGCGTCGTTTTGGCTCCAATTGCTGCCACACAGAGCGCTCACGCCGGCAACATAATAGTTGTTGGCAGCGAAAGCAGCAACAGGCAACATTGCCAGCACAAGAGCGAGCGCTACAACGATACCAATAAGCTTCTTCATATTTTTTCCTCCTAATTAATTATTTAAGACATCATACGATGCCAAAACCCGTGATGTATGAAGATCATCGGGGGGTTTCCACTGTCAGGATCACTTTGTTTTTGTGCTTACTGGACAAACAAATCTACATAATACAAAGCACACTAACACCAACCCATTTTTATGCAACCAATTGTACCACCATTTGACTATAAAGGCAAGGACTTTTTCATAAAAATTTCACATAATTTACAAAACGATACACAAATAGAACGCGCTCCCCTGCCGAAGCAGAGGAGCGCTGTATTGTTGATTTATGCAAAAGAGGCCGTCACTTCGATATCCGCAGCCATATAGCGGTTCTGCTCATTGGGCAAAGTACCAATGTTGATAGAAACACTGTCGCCAGCCTTAACTTCGATAGAAAGTGTGGTCTGTCCTTCCTCCAGGGTATACTGCACAGGAATATCAGAATTTTTAGGAGTCACGGTGATGACGATTCCTGCCTTGATCGTGCCGCTCTTACTGGATACCTTATCCACATTCATCGTCAGAATTCCAGCCTTACCAGCAGAATATGTATAGTATACGCCCTGCTCGTCATTCTGCTTCACGCTGACCTTAAAAGAACCCATGCTCAGATTCTTGGGGTTCATCAGATGGCCGGAGGGATAGCTCAGCACCACGTCAAAAGTAGCATCCT
Organism: Faecousia sp.; assembly: GCA_045123795.1. Lineage (GTDB taxonomy): Bacteria > Bacillota > Clostridia > Oscillospirales > Oscillospiraceae > Faecousia. Next base: position 838 of record JBGVKN010000024.1, read on the forward strand.
TAGTGCCACTGTTGCCAATGGCGATCTTCACAGGCATGTTGGTATACTGGGAATACAGATTGGGAACGCTTACGACACCGTTTACAGCTTCATAGGTCTTGTTATTGTATATAACATAAGCGTCCTTGCTCTTGATCGTCAATATCGTATCGTTGACACGGTATACATCGAAATAGACCACGTGATTAGCCTTGACCTCAGCCTCAAACTCCAGCGTACTGGCAATTTCAATAGGCGTATCCTTGTTATCCTCAATGGGGTCAGGCTTGGTGGGCTTATCATTCGGCTTGGTGCCGGTGTTATCGCCGGTGTTGTCGTTGGAAGTCTCCTCCTGTGCATGGCACATCAGGAACATCCATGCGATCTCCTCATTGACATCGGGCTCTCCGTTGAACAGATAGTTCATCGTACCCTTGCGAGCCCAGCCCATAGCGTCAACACCCATGGTCAGAATGTAGTGCAGATCCTCGGTCAGGGGATATACACCAGTACCGTCGTCACGGGCAGTGATTATTTTACGAGTCGCATCGGTATATTCTTCCTTATAGAAGTCATCGGGGCCATTGTCCTTGGTATAGCGGAAGGGAGATGTACCACTCTCGATGGGGTTACCTTCGGAATCGAAGATGATCTCGCCAACCATAGCCAGCATAGAAATACCGTAAACGTTCTTCTCCAGATTGACATACACGGCCGGACCATCCGCAGTACCCAGATGATAGCAGCGATCCTGCTCATTGAGCACCAGCTTATAGGTATCCGTAGAAGCAGTCACATCAAAATCGGTCAAAACAGTGCCCTCAGGCAGGGTAAAGTCCTTAATCTCCAACTTAGGCTGGTACACGATCCAAGGCTCATCCGCAATGTTCCAAGCGGGATCACCGATACGTGCCACATTCAGGATGGTGTTCTCAGTTCCTTCGACACTGTCAATACCAATAACATAAACGCTGGTTCCGGTGTTTTCAGTGCTGATCATGCTGGCAGAAACGGAAAGGGTCAGAACATTATTCTTCACATCGCCTACATTCTGGCTCTGGACAAAATAAGTAGATCCATAGTAACCGATCACAGTGGAACCACCGGTAGTAGAAAACTGGTAAGTACCAGCCACAGTGGGTGTAAACAGGAAATACGCACGATCGGCTGTATCCAGCGTCACATAGGTGCTACCGACGCCAACATGGAGGGCCTCATATGCCATATACTCGCCAGTGGCAACAGAATCGGCGTTGATGGTGCTGGTATCCTCACTAGGCAGATATGCCATAGTGATCGTCAGCTCAGTCTTGTCCGCAGTCAGCTTGGCAGTAGCAGTATCGTAGTAGCACTCATTCTCAGCGGTGGCATCCAACTCAATGGTGTACTCGCCCTTTGTCAGAGTCTTCTCCACCGTTCCGTTTTTACCGATGGGTGCCATAGCTACTTGCTTGCCATTCTGCAAGAACTTAACAATGATCTTTTCCGTGTAGGGATTGCCCAATCCATCAACCACCGTGACCTTATAGGCTGCGTCGGTGGATTCGGGCTGCTCAGGCTCATTCTGGCAGGCGCACAGTAAAACTGTAGAGCACAGCATCAGAAGGCAAAGCAACAAGGCAGAAATGCGCTTCGTTTTCTTCATATTATCCTCCTATTTTTATGAGCCATTGAGCAAAGATCAGGCGATCTCTTTCAAAGGCTTAATATACTGTTCACGGCGGCGATCCTTTTCCGCAGCGTAAGCCGCATCGTTACCGGAATGGATCTCACGCAGATAGTCGTAGTGATTCTGAAGGATCGTGGCATTGTGACGGGCCATCATCATCACTGCGATGGAAGAACACTGGTCAGAGGCACGCTCCAGATAGGTCAGTGCTTCCATAAACACCAGACCCGTATCCACAGAGCAAGCACCACTCTTCAGGCGCTTGGTATGGCGGTTGCGTAAGATCATGACCATATCATCAATGGTTTCCTCCAAAGGTTCAATGGCCTTTGCGGCATCGTTATCGTCATTGGCGAAAGCAGTGATGGTAATGTCCAGAATCTCGTTAACGGCGGAGCAAATGATATCCAGCTCTTTCTGTGCCATTTCGGAGAAAGCTGTATCAGCTGCCTTCAAACGCTCACCCAGCTCTACCAGATTGGTCGCATAGTCGCCAATACGCTCAAAGTTGGGAACAGTCTGCATCAGCATATCAACCTGACGGTCATCAGCTTCACTTTCAATAACCTTACTCAGACCAATCAGGAAGCGGTCAGACTTATCTGCAAATTGATCAAGGCAATCCTCATCCGCATTGATATCCTCATTGATGGCTTCATCATAGGATACAAGCTGCTGACAGCCTTTCGCAAAGTTGGCCTTGGCAATGCTGCCCATCGCAACCACAGCCTTGGTAGCCTCCACGACAGCAACCGCAGGAGAAATATACAGCTTTTCATCCAGCGTGTGCAGCTCGGGGTGGCGCTGGGGCTTTTCCTTGTCGTCTTTGACAATCATCATGGACAGCTTCACCATCCAGCCGGCAAAGGGAATCAGCACAATAGCAGTAACAAGATTGAAGATCGTCTGGAAATTAGCAATTCCACCGCTATCAACCGTTGCAACCCAGAATTCCGCACCAAATATCGCAAGTCGCTGCATAATGGTCATGACGATCATAAACAAAACCGTACCAATCGTATTGAACGCAATATGCACCACACCGGTACGCTTTGCATCCTTGGAAGAACCAATGGAGCAAACCATAGCGGTGGTTACACAGGTACCAAGGTTAATACCCATAATAATAGGATATGCCATGGCAAAGGTCACACCGGACCCCGGCACGGAGGCAACCGTTTGAAGCATACCGACCGTTGCGGAGGAGCTCTGCACAATAACAGTCAGCACAAGACCAAACAGAATGCCGATCAACGGATTAGACAGCACACCGAGGAAAGCCGTAAACGCATCCGTTCCGATCAGCGGCTTCACGCCATCGGTCATCAGGTTAAGGCCAACAAACAGTACACCGAAGCCAATACAAATATCGCCAACGGGCTTTGCAGACTTCTTTTTAACAAACATAATCAAGATGATGCCGATCAGCAAAGCGATAGGGGCCAGCGTATCGGTATCGAACAGCCACAGAAGCCAGTTGTCGCCGGCATCAATAGAGCCCAGACGAATAATCTGTGCGGTTACAGTGGTACCGATGTTGGCACCCATAACAATCGACACAGCCTGCTTCAGGGTCAGCACACCGGCACCGATCAATGCAACCGTCAGAACGATTGTTGCGGTAGAGCTTTGAATAACAGCGGTGACCAGCGCACCGGTCAGCACACCCATGACCACATTGCCAGTAACTTTTTCCAGAACCCGCTTCAGCGCTTCGCCGGAGCTGTTTTTCAAACCGTCACCCATGACCTCAATACCATACAGGAACATGGCCAGACCGCCCAACAGCATAACTATGGCACTTACGATCTCCATAAAGTAACTCCTACTTTCTTTTTTGTGAGCCCATATTGGGCTATCTTAATTATACGTAAAAAACATCAAAATGTACATACACAAAATGAGAAAATTTTCGCCGCAGCGTATAATTATTTTCGTCGCATTACCAATTTCAAGCACCGGTCGAACCAAAGCCGCCTGCTCCCCGGTCAGTATCCGTCAGCTCTGTCACCTCTACATACGCAGGTGTCAGCACAGGTGTAATCAGGAACTGGGCAACCCGTTCCCCATGGGCGATGGTCTGTGCAACCTTGCCATGATTCAACAGCACAACACGGATTTCGCCACGGTAATCGCTATCGATGACTCCAACCTTGTTTGCCGGTGCCAGTCCACGCTTGGCTCCCAGACTGCTTCGGGCATATACCAGCCCTGCACAGCCTTTGGGTACCTCCAGCGCAAGCCCTGTTGGAATCCACACAGTCTCCCCGGGAGCAATAGTCACTGGCTCTTCCAAACAGGCATACAGGTCAGCACCTGCCGCCTCCGTACTACCGTAGGTAGGCAGCTTAGCCGCCGGGTGTAACTTTTTCACACGAATAGGGTTCATCCCTTCATCCCCCTTCCATTTCCCTGCCAGTCCTCCCAGAGAACCACAGTCCCCTGTTCCAGCGAAGCCGGCACATTGATCAGCCGCTGATTTTCCGAACCACGGAACCGCAGCGATAGATTTTTCTTCGATTCAACAAACGGGCCATCCACCAGTACATCCAGATAGCTCAAAAATTCTCGTGTAACAGTGGGATCACCCAGCTTTCCGGGCAGGATATCCCGGTCAAACAGATAGCCAGAGAACGACCAGATGCTTTTATTAGGATAATGCGCCTTCACCTGTCGCAAAAGGTCAACCAGCGCAGGCTGGTTTTGGGGTTCAAAGGGCTCGCCGCCCAGAAGCGTCAAGCCCTTAACGTAATCAGGCTTCAACATTCCAAGGATCATATCAATGGTATCCTGTGTAAACAGCTTGCCATAGTGAAAGTCCCACGCAATCTCATTGAAACAACCTTTACAATGATGGGTGCAGCCGGATACAAACAAGCTTACCCGAACACCGGGGCCGTTGGCAATATCACAATTCTTGATCGAAGCGTAATTCATTTTGTTCCTCCGCATTTAGATCTGTATAATGATATCATACAAATGGATCGTGCGCAAGCGTGTCCAATACATATCCATTATACTCCATGTCATTATATCAGAATTTACAAAAATGTAAAGGTTTATCAGACACCCTGTCAAAGTCCGGCACTTGCTTTTTTACGGTTTCGGGTTATAATAGATAAAATGATAACTATTGAAATGAGGGATATCTATGTTTTCTCAGAAACCACGCTGCCGATATCGGGCCAATCAGTTGGGCGAGGTGATCTGCCAGCTTCGTTTCCCCGAAATTTTAACTATCGGAGTCAATGTACCTGTAGCATTTCAGGAGGCCATTCGGGATGAATACCCCCAGTATTCCGCTCATAAGGAAAATCCCGCTCCCCGGATTACCGGAACGCCGGGCAACCTGACCCTTGAGAATCAGCCTTCCACCATTAATTATCAGTTTGTATCTGCTGATGGCACATGGCGTGTCAATCTGACCAGCACCTTTATTTCTCTGGCGTGCAGCCGCTACACCAGCTGGGAGGAATTCGCAAATCGACTGGATAAGCCGTTGGCTGCTTTCATCAAGGTTTATAAGCCCGCATATTTCGAGCGTGTTGGTCTGCGGTATCTGAATTTCATCTCTCGCAAAGCTCTGAATCTGGAAGGAACCCCCTTCTCCGATCTGATCACCCCCATTTACTTAGGCCCCTTGGCAGATGAAGATGTCAACGAAGCCGCCTCCAGCCGCTGTAACGTGGATGTGGAACTGGCGATCCGTGGTGGCTGCCGTGTCAAGCTGCACGCAGGTCCAGGACTTGTAAAACGGAACGGTCAATCCGATCAGGAGGTCAAATTCATTTTCGACCAGGATCTGTTCCTTCCGGGTAAAGTTCCCATGAATATGACCACCGGGGCCCTGCAGACCCTGCATACACAGGCCTACGGCATCTTCCGTGGAGCAATCAACGATACACTTCACGACGCCATGGAGCCTGAGAATATCTAAAGGAGCGCCTTTATGTTCTATTACTATGGTTTTGACATGACCTATCTGGTTCTAGTGCTGCCCTGTGTGATTCTCTCCCTATGGGCCAGCGCCAGAGTCAACAGCACATTTAATAAGTATTCCAGCCAGCTTTCCCGCCGCCGAATCACCGGTGCAGATGCTGCCCGCCGGGTACTCAGCGCCAACGGTGTTCACGATGTCCGCATCGAGCGTGTCGACGGCAACCTGACAGATCATTACGATCCCAAAGCTAACGTCATTCGCCTGTCGGACAGTGTTTACGATTCCACTTCCACCGCTGCCATCGGCGTTGCTTGCCACGAGGCTGGTCATGCAGTACAGTATGCCGTAGACTACGCCCCCATTAAGCTGCGTGCAGCCATTATCCCCATTACAAATATCGGATCTAAGCTGGCGATGCCGCTGATCTTATTGGGCTTGTTGTTCGCCTATGGTGAGCGCTATTCCTACTTCTTCGTATATCTGGGCATTGCTTGCTTCGCCCTGTCGCTGGTGTTTCAGCTTGTTACCCTGCCGGTGGAATTTAATGCCAGCCGCCGGGCTATGGAGGCCATTGCCGACAGCGATCTTCTGACCGTCGAGGAGCAAAAGGGTGCCAGAAAGACACTTTCTGCCGCTGCGATGACCTATGTTGCCGCTACCGCCGTGGCACTTGCCCAGCTTCTGCGACTGCTTTTGATCTTTGGCGGTCGGGGCAAACGGAGAAATGACTGAATATTGAGCCAATATTTTCCGCTCCGGGATTGACTTCCGGAGCGGATTTCGTTATAATTTTACAGATTTTATAGAATAAAGAAGGAACTGTTCCAATGGAAGAATTACTAAATCTCTACGCCGGTATGGGCATCTCCCCTGCCGTTTATGCATACGGCGAGGAAACGCTGGCACGCATTGCCGATCGCTTCGCCTCCATCGACAAGGTCGCCGAATACAATCAGGCCAAAGTGCTTGCCGCCATGCAGAAAAACAAGGTTTCCGCCGCTTGCTTCGCCGCTACCACCGGATACGGCTATGACGATGTAGGTCGTGACAATTTGGAAAAAGTCTACGCCGATGTGTTCCACACAGAAGCCGCACTGGTACGCCCTCAAATCACCTGCGGTACTCACGCTCTGACCATTGCTCTCAGTGCGAACCTTTTGCCTGGTGACGAACTGCTGTCCCCCGTGGGTCTGCCCTACGATACCTTACAGGAAGTCATCGGCATCCGTCCCAGCCCCTGCTCCCTTGCTGAGTACGGTGTCACCTACAATCAGGTGGACCTTCTGCCCAACGGTGGCTTTGATTACGATGGCATCCGTGCCGCCATCAACGATAAAACCAAGCTCATCACCATCCAACGCTCCAAGGGCTATGCCACTCGTCCCACCTTCTCCGTCACTCAGATCGGCGAGCTGATCGCTTTCTGTAAGTCCATCAAGCCCGATGTGATCGTAATGGTGGATAACTGCTACGGTGAATTCGTGGAAACCATCGAGCCTTCCGATGTGGGCGCAGATATGGTGGTTGGCTCTCTGATTAAGAACCCCGGTGGCGGTCTTGCTCCCATCGGCGGCTATATCGCCGGCACAAAAAAGTGCGTAGACCGTTGTGCCTATCGTCTTTCTGCCCCCGGACTTGGTCAGGAAGTGGGTGCCAATCTGGGCCTGATGCCCAGCCTGTATCAGGGCTTCTTCCTGTCCCCAACGGTAGTAGCCGGAGCGGAAAAGGGTGCAATTTTCGCTGCCAATCTTTATGAGCCTTTAGGCTTCAAGTGCGTCCCCAACGCCACGGAAAGCCGCCATGATATCATACAGGCAGTGGAACTGGGCAGTGAAAAAGCGATGGTCGCCTTCTGCAAGGGTATTCAGGCTGCCGCTCCGGTGGATAGCTACGTTGATCCCATCCCCGGCGATATGCCCGGCTACGATGCGCAGGTCATTATGGCTGCCGGTGCATTCGTTCAGGGCTCTACCATGGAGCTGTCCGCTGACGGCCCTATCCGTGAACCCTACGCCGTCTATTTCCAAGGTGGCCTAACATGGGCACACGCCAAGCTGGGCATCCTAATGAGCCTGCAAAAAATGGTCGATGCAGGTCTTATAACAATTTCATGACAAAAGGGCGTGCCGTTGGCACGCCCTTACTGTATTATCAACTTCATCTTTTCTTCACGAGGCATGGCTTTGACCGAAATTTCCCGTTTCAGGGCATCGGAATGAGAACCACATTCCTCGGAATAGACAAGCTCCAATGGTCCTCTACCTCGGGTGTATTTGGCACCCTTGCCGCAGCGGTGCATCTCCAGCCGGGCCTGCACATCCGTTGTGATGCCGGTATACAGGCTACCGTCACCGCAACGGAGTACATACAGCTTCCATGTTTTATCCATGCTTACGTCCACTCTTTTTGTCCAGCAAGGTCAAATTAAAGTCAAACAGGAACAGCGTGATATTGCCCAAAATCAGGGTTACAACTGTCATTACCGTGCCAAGCTCCTGAAAATCCTCAGAAATGCTTGCAAGTCCAAACAGGTGGATCAGCAGCATATACATCGCCAGGATTGCCACATTAAACAGCACCAGCTTCCACAGGAATGACAGCTTCCGCTTGTCCATCCACGGCTTAATGATGGGATAGTATCCCAAAAATACGAACACCGACGCCGCTTCCTTATCCGGTGCCAGCAATACAGATAGAATAGATACAGCACCGTACCACGCCCACGCAGTTCGATTCCCTGCCTGCTTTTTTACCACGGTCAGCAGAATCATACAAACCATAGGGCAGATAAAGGTCGCAACGGGAATCAGAGTCCCCATACACATAACCACCACGGCAAGGGCCGCCATCACACCGCCCAACGCCACATTTTTTGCAGAATTATGCCTCATTGTGACTATTCTTCTTCAGCAGGCCGTACTTGATGTCCCACAGCTTCTGGGACAAGTCCACATAGTAGGTGTGGGGGTTATCAAAGCGCTTGACCTCATCCCACAGCTTGTCCACCTGCTCCAGGCAGTAACTGCGCACATCCTGCAGGCTGGGGCACTGATACACCAGCTCGCCATTGACGAAGATAGGCACCTGCAATTCCTTGGCGGTAAAATTATAAACTGTTTTGGTCTTCCAAGTGGCATCGGGATCGAAGATTTCCATATCATGGCTGTCGTCCACCGTTTCGTCATACACGCACATATAGTCCGCAATGGCCTTGCCGGTGTCGTTGCCGAAGAAGCGATACAGCTTCTTATAGTGGGGATTGGTGATCTTGCCCACGTTTTCGGAGATCTTGATCTTGGGTAGCACCGTTCCATCCTCCTGCTCCACAGCCACCAGCTTGTACACGCCACCGAAAACAGGCTCGGATCTGGCAGTGATCAGCCGCTCGCCTACGCCGAACATATCGATCTGGGCACCCTGGCGCAGCAGGTCCTGAATAATATACTCGTCCAGAGAGTTGGAAACGGAAATCTGGCACTCGGTCCAACCGGCATCATCCAACATCTTCCGGGCCTTCTGGCTCAGGTAAGCCATATCGCCGGAGTCAAGGCGAATGCCACACTTGGTAATACCCTTGGGCTTCAGAACCTCATTGAACACCCGGATGGCATTGGGCACGCCGGATTTCAGGGTGTTGTAGGTATCCACCAGCAAGGTGGCGTTGTTGGGATACATCTCAACGTAGGCTTTGAAAGCCTCGTACTCACTGTCGAACATCTGAACCCATGCGTGGGCCATGGTTCCGCCGGCGTAAACGCCGAACAGCTGGTCAGAAATGGTGCAGGCGGTGCCGTTACAACCGCCGATATAAGCAGCACGGGCGCCGAGAATCGCCGCATCCGCACCCTGTGCCCGGCGGGAGCCGAATTCCAGTACGGTTCTGCCCTCCGCCGCACGCACCACACGATTGGCCTTGGTGGCGATCAGGCTCTGGTGGTTAATGGACAGCAGCAGGAACGTTTCAATGAGCTGCGCCTGAATAGCGGGTGCGCGAACGGTGATGATGGGCTCCTTGGGGAACACAGGGGTGCCCTCGGGCACGGCCCAGATATCGCCGGTGAACTTAAAGTCAGCCAAATACTGCAGGAATTCCTCACTGAACAGCTTCCGTCCCCGCAGATATTCAATATCTTCCGGCTCGAACCGCAGCTCCTGAATATACTCGATCACCTGCTCCAAACCAGCGGCAATCGCAAAGCCGCCGCCGTCAGGACAACGACGATAGAACAGGTCGAAGTAAGTAATGCGGTCCTTGTAGCCCTTTTCAAAATAACCGTGGGCCATGGTCAGCTCATAGAAGTCACAGAGCATGGTCAGATTGATCTTGTCATAAACCTTCAAAGGAATGCACCTCTTTCGATATATTTGTACTTATTATAAACCACCCTTCTATAAATTTCAACCCCTTTATTGACTTATACCGAAATTTGGGATATAGTGAAACAAAAAAATATCGGAGGAAATAACATGGAAATTACCGTTGGAATGAAAGGTGAGGTTTCCACCCTCGTCGAAAGAGAAGACACCGCCGCAGAGGTAGGCTCCGGCAGTCTGCTGGTTTATGCCACCCCCTGCATGGTCGCCCTGATGGAAGGTGCCGCCTGTGAAGCCATTGACGAGTGTCTGGGCGAAGATAAGACCAGCGTTGGTATGGAGCTGAACATTTCCCACATCAGCGCTACCCCCGTGGGGCTTGAAGTTCAGGCCGAGGCAGAGGTCATCGCTGTGGAGGGCAAGGTCATCACCTTTGCTGTCACAGCTTTCGACGAAGCCGGTAAAATCGGCGAAGGCACCCACAAACGCTGCATCGTCAACAGTCAAAAATTCTTGGATAAGACTTACGCTAAGCTGTAAAAATTTCGGCAGGTTCATTACGAACCTGCCGTTTTTATAACTTCTTCGAACCTTTTGCGAACTGTTTCGATATCCTCCGAGGAATAGTAAAAATGGGTGGAGCCCAGAAGATTATGTACCTCTACCCTGCCGCTTTTCTCAAGAATTTTCCGGGAGCGGTTGGACACCAGCTCATCCCGTTGGGACTGGTACGCCACACAGGGTACACGCAGATCCCCTACCAGCTTCGCCGTGCTGTGCATTTGTCCGATCAACTCTGCCATCCGGGGAATCCACGGAATGTATTGCCAAACCTTCCATGTGGTTTGAGTACCGCATACCGTCCGGGTGGCTGCCTGCACCGGATCACGGCAGTCAAGCAATCCGAAGTTCATCCGTAGCATATTGACCACGCCGAATAACTTCACACCTACACGAAATGGTACTGCGATCAAGAAAAGCTGCCTAACCTTTTCAGGGCACTCCAACGCCATCTGAATCGAGAACAACGTACCCATGGAATGCCCCACCAGAATCACCCGGTCATGGGTATCTGCCAACTGCCGGAATACATTCCACGCATATTCTTTCCATTCCTTCATGGACGATCTTCCAAAATCCTTCACCGTTGACCCATGCCCCGGCAATAGTACATTGTAAACAGACCAGTCTGCCGGCACCAAATCCACCAAAGGCAAAAGGTCACGAAAATGGTTGGGTGTTCCCACGATGCCATGGATGAACAACACAGCCGTCTTAGCCCCAGGCACGATGCGCACATATTCCTGATGCAACATACAACCACCTCCTCTAAAATTAGTATAGCAAAAGCAACAATAAAATGCAACAAGACCAAGGTGCCCACGCACCTTGGTCTGTCTATTAGATTTCTTGTCTGCCTTCCAGTGCCCGGGATAGGGTCACTTCATCAGCATATTCCAACTGACTGCCCACGGGCACACCGTAAGCCAGCCGGGTCACCTTGATCTCCATAGGACGCAAAAGGCGGGAAATATACATGGCCGTAGCCTCGCCCTCTGTATCCGGGTTAGTAGCCATAATGACCTCCCGAATCCGGCCGGATGACACCCGGTGCAAAAGCTCTCGCACCTTGATATCGTCCTGCGTCACGTGATTCAGCGGAGAGATGACACCATGCAGCACATGATACACGCCGTTAAACTCCCGGCTGCGCTCCATGGCGATCACATCCTTAGGCTCAGCAACCACACAGATCACGCTATGATCACGCATTGCATCGTCACAAATAGGGCAAAGCTCCCGATCAGTCAAATTCTGACACTCAGGGCAAGTGTGAACCTGCTTTTTCGCCTCCAAAATAGCGTTTGCAAAGCCTTCCGCATCCTCCAGCGGCAGGCTCAGCACATGGAATGCCAGCCGCTGGGCAGTTTTACCGCCAATGCCGGGCAGCCGGGCAAACTGGTCCGCCAGATCCTGCAACGCTGCGGGGAAATACTGCATAGCTCCCCCTTAGAACAGGCCGCCCAGATTCATGCCGCCGGTAAACCGGGACATATTCTGAGCCGCTTCTGCATCAGCGGTGCGCATAGCTTCATTAACAGCAGCCATGACCATATCCTGCAGCATCTCCACATCATCAGGGTCAACTGCTTCGGGATTGATCTCAAGACCGATCACCTCATGCTTACCGTTGACGGTAGCAGTCACCATGCCACCACCAGCTTTAGCGCTGTAGGTCGCCTTTTCCTGCTCCTCCTGCATACGCAACATCTCCTGCTGCAGCTTCTGAGCCTGCTTCATCATCTGCATCTGATTCATGCCACCGGACATACCGCCACGGAATCCACCTTTCGCCATGTTCAAAATCTCCTTATTCTTTGATCTTAATAATATCCGAATGAGCCCTTCCGAAATCCAGAAGCTGCTCCATTTTCGCATTGTTTTCGGGTCTTGCCATCTTGTCCACTACCTTCACCGTGATCGGTCGGCTCATTTGAGCAGATGCCTTGCGACCGACCAACTCCAAAATGGCAGGCTTATTGACCATTTCCAGCGTGAAGCTGTTGGCACAGCGCAAAATCAACTGATTGCCACTTAAAACACCCTGCACCGGGGCATTGGGTGTGGGGGCAAAGAAGCCAGACACCGGTGGCTTCAATTCCCGACGAATGGAAGATGCCAAATCTGTCCAGAACCCTACCGGAGCAGTCGAAACAGGTTCCTCCTCAAAAACAGGAGGGGCATCCGCATCGTCCGGCATAGGCGGACGGTCATCGTCCTCCTCAATCACCGGCTGTGCAACTTGCGTTGTCACCGGTGCAGCCACAAAGCTGCCAGATTTGATCTGTTCCTCTAACCGGGTCAAACGAGCATTCAAGCTTTCTGCATCCAGACTCAACTCCGGCTGGCACAGGGATAGAATGCAAAGCTCCGCATCCATCCGGCGGCTGGCGCTTCTGACGAAGCCTGCCATGGTCTGCTGAAGCTGCTGCATCATCCGCACCAATTCTCCACCGGAGAACCGTTTAGCTAACTCTGCCGCCTCTTTTTCCGTGGAAACGCCGGAAAGCATGGTAATTCCGGAATTCCCGGCAGTTTTCATCACCATCAGATCACGGGTCAAGCAAGCCAGTTCATCAAGCATGGCTCCCAGATCCTTACCCTCGGCGTACAGCCTGTTGAACAGTTCCAACGCCCTGGCGGTATTATGATCCGCAATGTAGGTCATCAGTTCCGCACATTTCTGCTCGCCCGCAATACCAAGGCAGGAATAAACCCGCTCAGCGGTCAGTTCCCCATTGGTTGCAGAGGCGCACTGATCCAGCAAGCTCAATCCGTCACGCATACCGCCATCGGCAAGCCGTGCCAGCACCCGGGCGGCTCCTTCGTCCAGATCGATATTTTCCTGATAGGCAACATACTGAAGCCGAGCAGCAATATCCTCCTGACTGATACGGCGGAAGGAGTAGCGCTGGCACCGGGACAAAATAGTGGCCGGAACCTTATGAAGCTCCGTGGTTGCCAGAATGAATAGCAAATGCTCCGGCGGCTCCTCAATGATCTTCAGCAGCGCATTAAATGCCGAAATAGACAGCATGTGAACCTCATCAATGATGTATACACGCATTTTTACTTGTGACGGCGTGTAAATAGCATCATCTCTCAGATCACGAACGTTATCAACACCGTTGTTTGAAGCAGCGTCGATCTCCAGCACATCCATACAAGCACCGCTGTCGATGCTGCGGCAAGCGGCACAGCAGTTACAAGGATTGCCATCCTGCGGATTTTCACAGTTAACCGCTTTCGCCAAAATCTTGGCGCAACTTGTCTTACCTGTACCACGTGAGCCGGTAAACAGGTAAGCATGGCTCAAATGCCCGGTCTGAAGCTGGGTCTTCAATGTCTGCGTCACCGCCATCTGACCGGAAACATCGTCAAAGGTCTGCGGACGATATTTACGATATAAAGCTTGATACATATTCCGCACCTCCAACAATTTTGCATTTGTTATAAATATTTAAAAACTAAAATAAGACCGGCTCATAACAAGATCGCACACCCACATTTGAACCAGCTGAATGCCCGGAAGCTCCGCAGCCAGCTCAGGAACGGCAGCCTCGCGGCACACGGAAAGATCCGCTTAATGCTGCTCGGTTCCCCGCCTGACATGGTTCACAGGTTTCCGTTGCGCAAGACCGTTCCGTCAACACCACTTACGAAGCGCAGACAGCACTCAGACAAGCCCGGGTGTGGGAATTCATCCCCGCTGTAGCGGATTGCAGGTAACAGGGCACCGCTATCTCCCCGACTAGTGCGACCTTGTTATAAGCCGGTCAGCTTGAAACAAGGCTATTCGATTGAGAATATCAGTTGATCTTTGAATCGATGAAATCAGCCAGTTCGCCGAAGGTGGTGATCTTCTGATCCTCCACTTCCAAGGAAACACCCAGCTCGCTCTCCAGATCCATGACCATTTCCACTACATCCAGAGAATCGATACCCAGGCTTTCAAAGGTGCTGTCAGGGGTGATCTCAGAAGCGTCCAAATCCAGATGTTCGGCAGCAAATGCAACCAGTTTTTCAAACATAGTATATCCCTCCGTAGGATTTTCTCTTAACTCGAATGTATTTTATAGCATGAAGTCTTATTTGTCAATGGTGGTTTTTTATACGCTCATGCCGGCGGCATAGGCGGTAGCCCAGGCGATCTGCAAATTGAAGCCACCGGTATAGGCATCACAATCAATGATCTCTCCGGCAAAATACAACCCGGGCACGATTTTCGACTGCATAGTTTTGGGATCAATTTCACCCACTTTTATACCGCCGGAGGTAATAATTGCCTCTGCAACCGGGCGTTTTCCGTAGATTTTCACGGGAAACGCCTTCAAAAGCTCAACCATCGCCCGACGCTGTTGCTTATTCAGACTGTTGGCCTGCAAAGCAGGATCGATATCCAGCCGTTTTAGCACCACCGGGATCATGCTGCGGGGCAGCAAGTCCGTCAGCGCATTTTCCATGGAGCGGTTCTTGTACATTTGAAGGTCACGCAAAATTCGGTCATTAAGCTTTCCTTCATCCAATGCAGGCTTCAGATCGATGACCAATTTACAGCCTTCGCCCTTCAAATGGGCGCTGGCGCTGAGTACCGTTGGCCCGGACACGCCGAAATGGGTAAACAGCAATTCACCAAAATCGGAAAACAAAACCTTACCCTTTGCATTTTGCAGCTTGACCGACACATTTCGCAGGCTCAGGCCCTGCATTTCTGTGCAGTCAGGCCCCGCCTCCAATGGGACAAGAGAGCCTTCCGTGGCTGTTACGGTATGCCCTAAACGTCGAGCTATTTCATAACCGTCACCTGTTGACCCGGTGGTGGGATAAGACAGTCCGCCGGTTGCAAGGATCACGCTATCAGCCTCATAACGTTCCTTGCCTACCGCAACGCCTGTAATATTCCCATCCTCACAAAGAATATCCGTCACACGCCCAGTCTTCACCGTCACACCGCTGCGGCGCAGCTCCTTTTGCAACGACTCAAGAACGGACGAACTGCGGTCGCTGACCGGAAAGACCCGGTTGCCACGTTCGGTTTTTAGAGCGCAGCCGCTTTCTTCAAAGAACCGCTTCACTCGATCCGGCGGGCAAGCCGCCATGGCACTAAACAGGAAACGGCCATTGCGGGGGATATTTTGCAATATTTCACCCGCATCGCAGTCATTGGTCACGTTGCAGCGGCCCTTTCCAGTAATCAGCAGTTTCTTGCCAAGACGGTCATTCCGTTCCAGAAGCAGAACGCCTTTTCCACGCCGGGCGGCGGTGATCGCCGCAAACATTCCCGCCGGGCCGCCTCCAATGACGATTGCATCATAAGTCATAAAGTCTCGACTCGCTTTTCATAAACATCATAATCAGACCAGATATTTTCCAGCTTATCCAGTCGCTTCGCCAGCTCCACGCTGCGCTTCGCCGTCACACCTACGATCAACGCATTGACGACGCTCAGAGGTGCTACCAGCGAATCCACCAGCGACACCATATCACTTTTTGCCAACAAAACCAGATCGCAAACCTGCGCCAGCGGCGACAGCTTAGAATCCGTCAAGCCAATAACAGTTGCTCCGGCGCTGGCGCAGTATTGCGCCCCCTTGACCACCGTGGTGCTATATCGGGGGAAACTGAATGCGATAATCGCATCATCAGCGTTGACACCAACGATCTGCTCAAACATTTCGCTGGCACCGGATGCAGTGATAATATGGACATTATCCGACAAATACCGCAAATAATACCCTAAAAAGTTAGCCAGTGGCGCAGCAGAACGAACCGCCAAAATAAACACACGCTTAGCCGCCACGATGGCATCCACCGCATTTCTGAAATCCTCACGGTTAAGCGTTTCATCAGTACGGCGCAGCTTTTCCGCGTCAGACTGCAAGACCATAGATACAATGTCCTGATCTCCGATTCGGTCAGAAGCCACCTCCAGCCGCTGAACGGAGGTCAAACGGTTCAAAACCATCTCCTGCATAGCCTTTTGCATGCTGGGATAGCCATCAAAGCCTAAACTAACCGCAAAGCGAACCACCGTGGATTCGGACACACCGACAGTCTGTCCCAGCTTAGCCGCTGTCATAAATGCGGCCTTGTCGTATTCCTCCAAGATGTACTGGGCAATGCGCCGCTGTCCCTTGGAAAAGGATGAAATATTCGTCTGCAGCGCAGCCATGATATCGTTACTCATACGGCACCTCCATCTTTTTCTTTTGCTACATAGTAACAGACAGCCTGCACTTTTGCAAGTACAGGCTGTCAAAATTGCAAAATTATTTTTTCAGGTGGTCGATTTCCTGCGCCGTTAAATAGCGCCATGTGCCCTTTTTCAAATCTCCCAACCGCACAGTTCCTTCGGCAATGCGCCGCAATCTGGTCACATGCATCCCTGCCGCTTGGCACATCCGCCGGATCTGGCGATTGCGTCCCTCATGGATGGTGATCGTCAAATGCGCCGCACTCCCCTGCACGTTGAGCAGGTTTACCTTGGGGGGCTTGATTGTATAGCCATCGATGGTAATAGGCTGCGCCAGACGTTTTTCACCGCCGGGCGTGAACTGCGTGACCCAAACTTCATAGGTCTTTTCCACTTCTGCCTTAGGATGCATCAAATGGTTTGCAAATTCCCCATCGTTGGTCAATAAAAGCAGGCCTTCCGAATCCATATCCAGCCGCCCGATGGGGTAGACACGTTTGCCGCAATCCACAAGCTGAATTACATTGGGACGACCCTTTTCGTCGGAAAGCGTAGTCACGTATCCTCTGGGCTTATGCAGCATGATGTACACGTATTCACCGCCGGAGGGGATCGGTGCCCCATCCAGCTCAATTTTATCCTTATCCGGATCAGCCGACTGCCCCAAAGCAGCCACCTGACCGTTGACGCTGACCCGTCCGGCGTTGATCAATTCCTCCGCTTTTCTGCGAGAGCACACGCCACGGGCTGCAAGAATCTTCTGCAAGCGTTCCATCATTTTTTATTTCCTCCGAACCAACGCTCCCAGAAAGACTTTTTTTCCGGAAGCAACTGCTCCACTGTTTCTTCATAAATCACAGGCACTTTACCTACCGCCGTGCTACCAATGCAGACATAAGCAAGGCCGCCGGTCTGTCCTTCAACCACCGGCGCATAAGCAAAGCCCAGACCGGACAGAACAATATGCGGTTTTTCTTGCTCCGACAGCGCATAGGAAAAATCCTCTGCCGCAAGCACATTCACCCGCTTTTGCTGACCGCTCAGCACCTCCACACTGCCAAGGCGTTGACCCTTCTCAACGATCTGGCAGATCTGATAATCAGAAAAACCGTCGTTCAGCAGTGCCGCATGGTCAACCCAGTCATTACCATCATTGATCGTAACAGCCACCAGCCGTCGACCTTGTCGGATGGCACTGGAAACCAGGATACGTCCGGCGGCTTTCGTAAATCCGGTTTTCACACCGTCTGCACCCTCCACCTGCCATAGGAGCTTATTGTGGTTGCGCAAAGCCCGATTGCCCACTGTAACCGTCTTGGTGGATACAGTTTTGGCAAAAATCGGATTTTTCATAGCATAGGCCGCCAAAACAGCCAGATCCTTTGCTGTCGAATAATGCTCCGGACTGTCCAAACCATTGGGGTTTTCAAAATGTGTGCCGGTAAGTCCCAAAAGTCGAGCCTTGTCATTCATCAACTCCGCAAACCCCTCTACCGTACCACCGCAGTAGATAGCAAGGGCCACTGCCGCATCATTGCCGCTTTGGAGCATGAGTCCATACAGCAGCTCCTGCAAGGTGAGCACCTCCCCCTCTTTCAGGTACATGGAGGAGCCTTCTATACCCACCGCTTCTTTCGGAATCCGCATCCGATCCAGCACATTGCACTGCTCACAGATAATCAGCGCTGTCATGATTTTGGTAGTGCTGGCGATTAGAGAACGACTAGTGGCATCTTTTTCGTACAGCACACGCCCAGTGGCGGCATCCATTAAAATGGCTTTCTGTGCCGACATTGCCTGCGCCGGGCAGGGATAAAGCAGGACGGCAGCCAGCAAGGCAGCTACCGTCCGCAAGAAAATTCGTTTCACATTGACTCACCCGGCAGTATTATCTGCCGATAATGAGAAATTATTCGCCCTTTTTCTCCGTTCTGGAGTCGATAAAGTTAGCGATCTTGTCCAGCACATCGGGAACCTGCTCAACAATGCGGTCAGCGGTGGTATTGGCCGGTGCCGCCACAGGCATCATCCGAACATTGCCATCTTTGACGATCAAAAACGCAATGGGAGTTACCTTCACACCGCCGCCGGCACCGCCGCCGAAGGGGTTTTCCTGCTTATTAACATTCTTGGACACAAAGTCAGAACCGCCGCCGCCAAAGCCAACGCTGACCTTGGAAACAGGAATGATGGTCACTCCGTCAGGGGTGGTGATAGGCGTACCGATAACGGAATTCACATCCACCATCTCACGAATCTTTGCAATGGTATTTTCCAGCATATTAGGAAGAGTTTGGCTCATTTAACTGCACCGCCTTTTCTTAATTTCATAATTTTCAAATACTCCCGCAGGGCACGGATGCCGTAGCGCACCACAAGAGCGATTAGTCTGCCTAGGGTAATGGTAATATCCAGTCGGGCGATGATCAGCGTTTCACTGGCTGTAAAATCGCACTCCACTTCAATATCCCGCTTTTTGATGACAAAAGCACGCTCCAGCAGGGGGAACAAATTTCCAACCGCTGTCCACGCTCTGCCGTAGTTAACCGCCAGATCACAGGGGTCATCTCCTGCCATGATCAGCTTCAGCTCCAGCCGGTTCAATCGCAGCTTCCGTCGAAAATCCCCCAAAAGATCCAGCGCTACCTGCACCAAGGGAAGGAAATCCAGCAGGCTGCCGCCCTTTTCTTTCTTTTCTTCTTTTGTATCAGCGGCCTTTTTATCGTCCGAAGCAGGCTGCGGCTCAGGTTTCTGTTCTACCTTGGGTTTTTCCTTTTTTGGCTTATTCTCTTTCTTTTTCATGGGAAAAACCGTAAAACGGACAGGGCCTGCAATAATCCGAACCAATGGGCCGTCGGCATTGTATTTGACACTTGCACCCAGCGGTAGGATCGCCAGCAGGAACAGGATCGCAAATGTGATCAACCAACCCATCAGCTTCCCTCCTGTACGCTGGCCTCCTCCTGAATCGGCTCGCCGAAATTGATCTTCTCAATGGGCGGCAGCTCCTCAAGGGATTCCAGTCCAAAGGTTCTCAAAAAATCCGGAGTCGTACGATACTGGATAGGCCGACCGGGCACATTCAGCCGTCCAGCCTCCTCGATCAGCTTCTTGTTCATCAAAGCCGAAACAGAGTAGGAGCTGTCCACGCCTCTGATCTGCTCCACCATCGCTTTGGTTGCAGGCTGATAATAGGCGATAATGGTCAGTGCCTCCAACTGAGAGGACGACAACTTGGGGGGCTTACGGGTTTCCAGCGCCTTTGTGACATAATCCGCCATCTCACCGGAGGATACCATCTGATAGCCTTTGTCCAGCTTCAGAATGCGGATGCCCCGGCGCTCAAAGGCGTAGGTATCAGCCAAGGCGTTAGCAGCGGAAATGATCTCATCCTCATCGGTTTCCAGCGCCATAGAAAGCCTGGCTGTTTCCACCCGCTCACCTGCGGCAAAGAGGATCGCCTCAATGGCACGCTGCAATTCAGTTTGTTCCATCAGACTTCCTCCTTCTTTTTCATATGATCCAGCAGGCGGACATTGGGGTTCTCACCCGTATCGTCATCCTCCAGAACCACGGAATTACTTTTACACAGATCGAGGACAGAAATAAAAGTCGCCACGATCTCCGAACGGGAACGATTGCCCTTGAACAGATTCTTCAGCCGCTCTATGCCACGCAACAAAAGCTGACGCAGTACCTCACCGGCTTTTTTCGACACAGGATACGGTTCCTTGCCGACAATGCCCTTGAAATTCATGGTCGGAGGCGGCAAACTGCGGTTATTCCGTTCCGCAATGCTGTCCAGCGCCTTCAAAAGATCAATGGGCTCATGGCGGTAGCGGTAGGTCTGATCCCGACGCAGGGGTTCAGGCTCCTTGGTAAACAGGCAACGGCCGATCTCATTTCGGGGCTCCAATGTTCCGATAGCAATGCGAATCTGATCCATTGCCTCCTTACGCTGACGCTCCACCAAGCTTTGACGCAACAAGTCCAGCTCGCTTTCTGCCTCTGCCTGCTCAGCAGCGGACAAAAGCATCTTGGTCTTAATGAGCATCAGGTGAGATGCCATGGTGATGAACTCACTGGCGATCTCCATATCCAGCCGCTTCATCTCATCTAAGTAAGCCAGATACTGCTCCAGAATCGCCGTAATAGACACATCCTGTATCTCTATTTTATTTTTACTTAGCAGCAGAAAAATAACATCCAGAGGGCCTTCAAAGTCCTCCATTTCCTCGCTGCGAGTCCGGACAATTCCTTCCAGACGGTATTGGGGCTCCAGCATAGCGTCTCCTCGAATAAAATGCACATTCTTTTGAACATTATAACATCGATTTGCAAGTTATGCAAGCATTTTAACCGTTTTCCCGGGAAATGAAACGCGGCAGCCGATGCCGCCGCGCACATATTACTTTCGGTAGAAGCTATTGCCGCCAATGAACTCCCGTACCAGACTGGTGGGTGGGATTTCATCATCCACATCTGCCTCCAGAACGAAGTTCAATATTTTCACGACGCCCCGAACCTCGTCATACCATGGATCTTCCGGCTGCACCGCAGTCAACAGCGGGTAAATATGCTTTTTCAACACTGCCAGCTCATAGAGCGTAGAACTATTGAAGATCACATCGGCATTCTCCTGGAACGGGAAGATCCAGATCTTCTCCCCCCGCCGCACCGAGTCCCACATGGACATAGTGTGCTGCACCGATGCGCCCCGTGATTCAAAATCTCGAACAATACGTCGCAGCAGGCGCAGATAACTGGTTGGTATCCGATTATGATCGTCCAGGTTCAGCGGCAGCAACGGGCTGACATACATTCGGAAAATCAGATTACTATCAATACCCTCCGGCGACAGAACAGGATTCAGAGCGTGAAGTCCCTCCACAATGATAACAGAATCATCACTCAGCTTCATCCGGTGTCCAGCCCATACCCGACGCCCCAGCTTAAAGCTAAACGTAGGAATTTCCACTTCCTCGCCCCGCAGAAGCTGGGCAATCTGCTCCTTGAACAGATCCGTGTCGATGGTATTGATATGCTCCAGATCCAGCTTCCCGTCCGGCCCGGGAGCGATCTTATCCCGATCCAGATAGTAGTCATCCAAACTCATAAGCACCGGCTTCTTGCCGTGGACACGGAGCTGGGTAGCCAGTCGATTTGCAGAGGTAGTCTTACCGGAGGAACTTGGGCCTGCCAGCATGACCGCCTTGGCTCCCCGCTGGCAGACCATATCCGCCACCTGCGAATACCGCTTTTCGTGCAGAGCTTCATTGACCCGAATCAACTCTCGGATGCGTCCACTTTCCACCAAGCCATTGAGATCGGCAACCGTTTCACACTCCATCAACTTACACCAGCGCTCTCCTTCATTAAACACGCTGAGGAAATGAGGCATGTGCTCATAAGTACCCACACAATCTGGCTTCTGGTCATCCGGGAACAACAGCAGTATACCGTTCTCCGCAGCCTGAACATCCCATACACGGAAATACCCGGTGGACGGTGCCATTTCACCATAGTAATAATCCCGGAATTCACCATAGCTGTATTCGTCAAAGTAATCAACTGTCCGCCATTTCAGCAATCTCGCCTTATCCTCGTCACCACGGCCTTCAAAATAGGCAATGGCATCGGCAGTGCTGACCCGACGGCGTAGCAACGAGATATCCTCCTGCACCAGACGCTGCATTTCCGCTTTCAGCAGCTCCGCAGAGAAACCCGGTGCATCCTTAATATCAATGTACAATCCCGGCCCCAGCGTGCAGGTCATTTTCGCCCTTGCCTTAGGCCACAGGCGGTTCAACGCAAGGAAAATCACAAACTGCGCTGTACGGACATAGGCATCCTTGCCGGATGGATCACTGTAACGAATCAGCTTGATCTCACCACCGGATGCCGCCATGGCACGACGAGTGTTAGGATTTTCTCCTGCGTCCTTTTCCCGGACGGGAATATAATTCAGGGTGAATACCTCACCAGCGATTCTTGCGGCGATAGGGTCCTGCGACAATTTGCCGCACACAAGCCCCAAATCCTTTACGATATCTAAAAGGGACTGCCCAGGTCGGGCAAACACTTCATTGCCATCAATAATCAGCTTCATTTTTTCTCCTCCTCGTTCTTATTTTTACGCATACGCAGAAGCTGCGTACCGTTAATCAAAATCAAACCCAAATTCAGAAGTACAACAGGCCATGTTACGCAAATGATCGCGTAGATCATGCTAATTAACGATCCTGCCATATTGATCAGGCGCAGCTTCACCACCGATGTCATCATCATGGACAGGAGCACCAGCCCTGTTCCAATATATCCGAAAACTTCCAGATAAATGTTCATAACCACATTCCTCCTGTGGCTGATAGAAAAAAAGTTGACTACCAGCTAAAATAACCGGTAGTCAACCATTTACGGTGGTTTGTAGAAACGCCTGCCCCTATTGCAGACCTATACCCTTTTATATGCAATGTAAAATCATTATATCGCTTTTGCATAAAAAGTCAAGTGTTTTCCATGCACTCTTTGTGTATCATGTTTAGTCGCAAAGTTAATCAGCAGGAACCGCTTTCGTAATTCCTGCCGATTAATCAACCTGTCTTTTCTATTTGCAGAATATATCCGCTGTTCGGGAGAAATCGAACCCGCACCTCGTCGCCAACTCTCAGCTTTCCACTGGTCACAATTCGAAATGTTACCCCGCTAATCGTAAGCCGGTTTCCAAAGGTCGTTCCATACTCTGTAGTATACTTGGAGCTATTCTCAAGAAGCCCTGGGTAGTCATCAATTCTTTCTATTGTTCCGTAAGCAATTAGTGCATCATCTTCCCGCTCGTAGATCAGATGAATGCCACCATTAAAAAGAGGTCCGACACAAACGACCAACAAAAAGCAAATGACAATCAGCCCAATCGCTCCTCTAATGATCATTGACCGATCAAGCTCATCCTTTTTTGCTGCACGAACCAACGAACAGACCGTACCACTTACCACAAACAGATTAAAC
Source organism: Faecousia sp. (assembly GCA_045123795.1). Classification (GTDB taxonomy): domain Bacteria; phylum Bacillota; class Clostridia; order Oscillospirales; family Oscillospiraceae; genus Faecousia. The sequence continues at coordinate 24,502 of JBGVKN010000024.1, forward strand.
ACCGTAACAAAAAGAGGCCAGATCAAATCAACATTGAGGTACTCTGAATACTCAAATGTCATATAATCACCCTCATATCTTTTTAAGAGTATTTACTCCTGCTCTCCAATAGACATAATATCGTAGGGTGTCGTCTGATAGACGAAATAGTTCAGCCAGTTGCTGAACAGCAGATTGGCACTGCTGCGCCAACGAACCACAGGCTCCTGCGTATCATCGTCATTGGGGAAATAGTTCTCCGGAACATGGATGGGTAAACCCAAATTCCTATCCCGGTCATATTCAGATTTTAAAGTAAGCGGATCGTATTCCGAATGCCCGGTGATGAAGATCTGCCGGCCTTCCTTGCTCATAACGGCGTAAACACCGGCTGTATCGGAAGAAGCCAGAATTTTCAGTCCGGGAACCTTTTCAATATCCTCCCGCAGCACTGTTGTATGCCGAGAATGAGGCACCCAGAAACGGTCATCAAAGCCACGCATCAGGATAGAGCGCTTATAGTCCGCCTGATGCTCAAACACACCAAACAGCTTTTCCGGCAGATCGCGCTTCTGGATACCGTAGTGGTAGTAAAGTCCTGCCTGGGCACCCCAGCAGATGTGCAGGGTGCTGTGAACATTGGTTTTGCTCCACTCCATGATGCGCTCCAGCTCCTGCCAGTAGTCCACATCCTCAAAAGGCATATTCTCCACCGGCGCACCGGTGATGATCATACCGTCAAATTTGCGATCTTTCAATTCATCAAAGCTCTTATAAAAGCTCAAAAGATGCTCCTGCGAAACATTTTTCGCCTTATGGGATGTAGTGTGCATCAGCTCCAGCCGCACCTGCAAGGGGGTGTTGCCCAGCAGTCTGGAAAACTGCGTTTCCGTGGTAACCTTGGTGGGCATCAGGTTCAGCAAAACAATCTCCAGCGGACGGATATCCTGGGTAGTGGCACGGGTCTGGGTCATTACGAAAATATTTTCCTGCTGCAAAATCCCAGCTGCAGGCAGGTCATTGGGTATCTGAATGGGCAAGGCATTGTCCTCCAAATAGTAGCATTTGAAGGTATTTTACTCGAATAGTGCCGTTTTGTCAATCATCGGGATCATATATTGCCAGTTCCGTCCCCGGATAATAGTGACCGAGGATCTGTTCATAACCACATCCCTGCTCTGCCATAGCATCGGCACCATATTGACTCAACCCCACCCGGTGACCGTAACCCATGGTTTCAAAAGTAATGGTATCCTCCGTAGTGGTGACCGAAAAAATAGTAGAACGAAGACCGAAGATCGACCGAAGCTCCACGCCGTCATATAGCTTTCCGCCTATGCGCATTCGGTCAACGCCGCCACCCACGGTGTAACTGACCCGCCCAAACCAGCTTTCAGGCTTTCCTTTTAACGTCACACCCAAGACTTCTTGAAACTGCTCCGCCGTATACGTAACTGTTTCGCCGTTGTAGGCATCGTCCCCTTCAGGGCTGCTGACCACCGTCAAATAGGGTACCGAATTCCCCCACACCTCCCGGGCATCCTCCGTGGTGCCGCCGGCGCTGGCAAAGTATGTCGCCATGATTAGATATCCATCATAATACAGCACCTGCCCAGCGGTTTGCTCCACCGCCCCAAACACCTTCCGCACACTGGCATAACTGCCGCCGCTACGGATATAAGCCTCTGGCTCCCGGTATTCCTGACAGCAGCGGTAATCCGTACACACCGCACCCTGAGGATGCTTGTCACCACCCAGCACGCATCGCAGTGTATAAGTCCGGGCTGCAACAGCCTGTGCTTTCAAAGCTTCTTTATCGAAGCTGGCAGGCATCTCGCCCAATACCACCCGACTGATGTAGTCCTCCAAATCCATCTGCACCACAGTCCCATCCTTTTTCATAACCGGAATGCTCACCGGTTCTGTTTCCTTAACCTGTTCCGTTTGGCTCGTTTCCGGGATCATTGGCGTCGATTCTCCCCCAAGCTCCGCCACCGCCGAAAACAACATCCCCGGCAACGCTGTTCCCAATGCCACGGCCTGTATAACCTGCTTCCAAATCTGCTTCACGCAACTTCCTCCTGTCATGTTCCAAATACTGGTTTACTGTTTTTTACGACGCTCCTTGACATCAATCGGCGATACGGATATAATGTTATGTAAAATAACCCCGAACGGAGCAACATTATGAAACGTGCCCTAAGAATCATCATACCGGTTCTACTGTCCATTGCTGTGGTAATCAGTATCGGCTGGTATTTCCTGAAATATGACCCGGATTTCACCCGGGATGTACTTGTGGGGCAAGCCCGCTATTTTGACGACCAAGGTAGCCATACTTTTGCCACCTGGCTGTATAACCTGGCCTACCGGCAGTCCGGCAATGATGAAACCGTGGCCATTGAGCTGGCAGAGCAATACCGCTCCATGGGTAACTACACAAAAGCAGAATACACCCTTTCAAATGCCATTGCCGACGGCGGCACCGTCGAACTATATATCGCCCTGTGCAACACCTATGTAGAGCAGGATAAGCTTCTGGACGCCGTGACCATGCTGGACAATGTGAGCAATCCCACTATCAAGCAGCAGCTTGATGCCCTGCGTCCGCAAGCTCCTACCGCAACACCAGACCATGGCTACTACAATGAATACATCGCCGTCAGCCTGTCCGTCCCCGAAGGCAAGATTTACGTAACCACAGATGACAGCTATCCTTCCACCTCCCATGCGCCTTACAGTGTTGCAATTCCGCTGAAGGGCGGCGAAACCACAATTCACGCCTTAACAATCGGTGAAAATGGACTTGTCAGCCCACTGATCATCCTCGACTACACCGTTGCAGGTGTCATCGAGGAGATCACTTTAAGCGACCCGGGCGTTGACAGTGCCGTCAGAGAAGCGCTTGGTGTCGATCAAACACACACCCTTTACAGCAATGAGCTGTGGAATATCACCAGCCTGACCATCCCTAATACGGTCAAAAGCCTGTCCGATCTTTCCTACATTCCCTTCCTCACAGAGCTGACCATCGATGGTGCTGACCTGGAAAGCCTGTCCCCTCTTTCTTCCCTTTCTTCTTTGGAAGCGCTGACCATCACCGACAGCACCATATCCGGCGAAGACCTGCAGGCCATCGCATCTGTTTCCAAGCTAACACGTTTGACCATGACCAACTGCCGTCTGTCCGGCATTTCCGCCCTGTCTGCCGCTACTAATCTGACATACCTAGACTTGGGAAGCAATACCATCCGTGATCTGAGTGCACTGGCAGGTATGACACAACTGGCTTATCTGGACTTGAACCACAATGCCGTCAAGGAATTGGATGTACTGGGTGGCTTAAAAAAGCTGGAAGAATTGGATCTTTCCTACAACGCCATTGATACTGCCGTGCCGCTGGGCGGCTGCACCGGTTTGACTACTCTTGATCTGACTGGTAACAGCTTGACTACAACTGAGGGTCTGGAAAATCTCACAGCACTGCAAGCCCTTTCCCTCGCCTTTAACAAGCTGACCGATGTCAGCACCCTGGCAAACAATATTGCATTGATTGAGCTGGATATCTCCAACAATTCCATTGAAGATATCACCGCGCTGAATACGCTAAACGCATTGCAGACATTTAATTTCTCCTACAATCACGTCAGCAAGTTGCCTGCATTCTCCATGGATAGTGCCCTTGTCACCATCAAGGGTTCTCAGAACAATCTCAGCTCCGTTGACGAGCTGGGAGGTCTTCTAAATCTGAACTACGTCATGATGGATTACAACAGCAATCTGAAATCCATCAATGCGCTGGCAAATTGCTTTACCCTTGTCGAAGTCAGCGTGTACGGTACAAAGGTATCCGACGTTTCGGCATTGACCAGCAAAAACATCATTGTCAAATATGCGCCCTTCATGGGATAAAAAAAATTAAGAGCTGCCACATTCTATGCGGCAGCTCTTCTCTTTTATACCTTTGCCTTTAGTTCTTTGATCTTTTCACGGATGATCAGCAAATCATCGAAGGCATCCGGGCGTTTGCTTACATCACGCAGTAATGCCGACGGATGATAGGTTGCAGTGAACCAGATCCCGCCACGCTCTGTCCATGTACCATGCTCACGGGTAATGCGAAAATCCGGTCTGATCAGCTTTGTTGCGGAAATACGGCCCAAGCAGACAATAATCTTAGGCTGAATCAACGCCACCTGATTGCGCAGATAATCAATGCAGGCATCCTGTTCCGTTTCCAGCGGATCACGGTTTCGGGGCGGGCGGCATTTGACGATATTGGCGATATAGGCATTCTTCTGCCTGTCCAGATCAATAATCGACATCATATCGTCCAGCAGCTTACCCGCCGGGCCGACAAAGGGCTCGCCCTTCAAATCCTCCTGTTCGCCGGGGCCTTCCCCAATGAACATCACGTCCGCATCCATAGGACCCACACCAAAAACAACGTTATGCCGTGTTTCACAAAGGGCACAGCGTGTGCAACCCCCGCAGGTCTGCCGCAGTTGTTCCCAATCCATCATGTTAATGGCTCCTCTCGTTCATGAGCTTATGACGGCGTTTCATCTTGGACTGACGAACCATGCGCATGACAAGAATCGTTCCGCCACCCAAAAGGACCAGTCCTAAAATCACCGCACCACCGATCAGAAGCCAAGTGCGCAGAGCTGAATTGACATTCTCCTGCGCTGTGGGCTTCAGAGGGACATTGTTGACCCCGGGCTTGTCCACCCCATGATTAGCGATCATGGCACATTGTCCCACACAAATATTCTTGTACCAAACCTCCACGGTGCCAATGACCTGCCCCTTTTGAACCGGCGCTGTCAACGCAGTGTTCACCACCGCTTTGTACGTCACATCCGACGGAGCGAGATCCTTTGGCATGGAAACCCTCACATCCTCAGCCGGACAGCCGACCACATCATTTTCGCCGCCGTCCACCCTAAACTGGCCCATAATTTTATCACGACCCAGAACCTGACGGACGGAATAATTGCCAAAACCGTGATCCAGCAGGGCTCTGGTTTCCTCAAAGCTTCCAAAGGTTTTCACAGAAAGTCCGTTGGCTGTCACAGTACCCTGTGCGCTCATCAAAACAGATAAATACCGTCTTCCGCCGCTCTCGGCAGTGCAGATCAGGCTCCGGTCAGTGGTGCTCAACGCACCGGTTTTTCCGCCGGTCACTCGCTGGTCGAACTGATTTTTGACCGTTTCTTGACTCATCAGATAGTTAGTAGTCACGATCTTCCGTTCTTCACTTTTGTTGGTAGCAGGAACGGTATAACTGGCCGCATTGAACAGCTCCACAAATACCTCATTTTTCAGAGCCGCTTCTGTAATCTTTGCCAGATCACGGGCAGTAGAGTATTGCTCTGCATGACTTAGACCATTGGCATTCATAAATCGGGTGTTTTCACAACCCAACTCTTGCGCCCGCTGGTTCATCAAACCCACAAACGCTTCTTGACTGGTGCCGATGTGTTCAGCAATCACCGCCGCCGCATCATTGGCAGAGCCAACCATCATGCAGTACAATAGATCCCGTAGGGTAATTTCTTCCCCTGTCTTCAAACCCGCAGAAACCGAACCAATCGCAACAGAATTCAGCGCAGATCGAGTCACCGTGACCACTGTATCGGGATTCCCATTTTCAAGTGCCAATAAAGCGGTCATCAGTTTGTTCATACCCGAAGGATCAATCCGCTGATCCGGATTCCATGCATACACCAGCGTGCGACTATCCAGATCATACAGAATCACGGCCTTTGCGGTATCTAAAAGCTTTTCCCCGTCACGCAGGGAAACTGCGGCATCCAGCGTCACACACCCGGCTCTGACAGACAAGGATACTTCCTCCTCTGCCGCCGCAGGGAAAATCATCCCAGCGGATAAAACAATAATCAGTAAAAGCAGACCAAATCTGCATATTTTTTTCATAAAATCCCTCAATATCCATCAACCGGACTTGTCCGGCAGTAAAAATTCGTGTATAATATTCTTGAGTATTATATCAGCTTTTCTAAGCGTAGTCAATGCAGGAGGATGCCCCGGATGAAAAAAGCCAGCCTTGCGCTGATCATATTGACCTTGATTTTTTCAGCCTTTGCAGGTGGATTTTTCCTCGGTAGGAATCAAAATCACAGCAAGGTAACTGTTTCCGCCATTAAAACCACAACCGTGGCCACTCATACACAGACTGATCCGCCATCCACACAGCCCACTTTTGTGGATCTGAACACCGCCACGGCAGAACAGCTTATGACATTGCCCGGAATCGGAGAAACGCTGGCTCAGCGGATCATCACCTACCGGCATGAAAATGGCTCGTTTCAAAGTATCGCTGATCTCGCCAATGTGGACGGCATTGGCGATAAAACGCTGGAAGATATTCTTGACTATATCACTGTTGGAGGTCAACCATGAAAATTTTAGTCGTTGACGATGAGGCCCTGCTGGTCAAGGGCATTCGCTTCAATCTGCAAAGCGATGGATACGAGGTCATCACCGGCTCCAATGGTCTGGACGCTCTGCGGCTGGCCCAGGACCCGGAGGTTGCTCTAATTGTTCTGGATGTGATGATGCCCCAGATGGACGGCCTGACTGCCTGCGCCAAAATACGTGAGTTCTCTAACGTTCCCATCATTCTCCTGACAGCCAAAACCGACGATATGGACAAACTCATGGGATTCGAAAGCGGAGCGGACGATTATTTGACCAAACCCTTTAACATTCTGGAACTGAAAGCCCGGATCAAAGCCCTGCTCCGTCGCTCAGGCGCCGGCAAATCACAGGCTCCCAATACTCTGTCCATCGGTACGATCACTTTGGATCTGGATGCCCGAAACGCTTACCGCTCCGGGGTGCTGGTGGATCTGACCGCCCGGGAATTTGATGTAATCGAGTTCCTGATGCGTAATGCCAACCGGGTTTATTCCCGTGAGGCACTGCTGGACTCCATCTGGGCATACGAGTACCGCAGCGATATCCGAACCTTGGATGTCCATATCCGCCGGCTCCGTGAAAAGCTGGAGGAAAACCCGGCTGAACCCAAATACATTATGACGAAGTGGGGCGTTGGTTATTATTTCAAGAAAACCTAAATTCCGGCGTTATGGCAGAACCCAGTTCCGCTACGCCATGATCTATGTTGCCATCACCTTTATTGTTTTGGCGATTCTAAATATCTATTGCTCCGCCGTCTGCAAGCGACTGTTCTATGAAAGCAAAGAAAGCACCATGGTAGAAAAAGCCCAGCTTGCCGCTGCCAAGGTTGGCGAACTGGAAGTGCTGACCCCCTCCGCAGTTGCAGACGTTGCATCGCAAATGAGCAACTTGAAGGTCACACGGCTGGTTATCACCGACCATTCCGGTATCGTAATCTACGATTCCGCCCCCAACAGCTTAGCCGGAACGCAGGCAACCCACACAGAGATCGTAAATGCACTGGAATGCAACGATGTCTTTACGTGGAATTATCACAACGGTGTTATGCATTCCATTGCCGCCACGCCGATCATCTCCTACGGCATCACCGCGGGCTGTGTATATATGACGGAGATTGATGCAGGGCAGGGCGCATTGCTGCAATCCATCCACCGAACCGTTCTGACCATCACATTACTGCTGGAGTTGCTTGTCATCGCGTTTTCCCTGGTGTTCGCCTATACCTTTTCTTCCCGACTGAAGCGCATCACCAATTCCATGCGTATCATTCAGGAGGGTGATTATTCCCACCGCGTTGAAATGGGCGGCCATGATGAGCTGCGTCTGCTAGGCGACGAATTCAATGACCTGACCGAACGTCTGCAAACCTCGGAAAACAAACGCCGTCAGTTCATTTCCGACGCATCCCACGAACTGAAGACCCCGCTGGCATCCATCAAGTTGTTATCAGACTCTATTTTGCAAAATGACATGGATATCCCCACCATCAAAGAATTCGTCGGCGATATTGGCGATGAAGCTGACCGGCTGAACCGCATGACCCAGAAAATGCTAGACCTGACCCGTGGTGAGGATGACCAGAATGATATCTGTGAAATCATCTATATGGCACCCACGGTGGAACGTGTGGTGCGGATGCTGTCCACCCAGGCGGAAAGCTCCGGTATTCAGGTAGAACTGGATCTCAGTAACGATGCCCCCATCCTAATTCGGGAAGACGACCTGTACCGAATCACCTTTAATCTAGTTGAAAACGGTATTAAATACAACCGCCCCAACGGCACACTGACCATTTCCCTGAGCCGCAATGAAGAATTTGGCATCCTCACAGTTGCCGATACCGGCACAGGCATCCCGGAGGATTCTCTGCCCCATATCTTTGAGCGATTTTATCGTGTAGATAAAGCTCGTTCCCGAGCATCCGGCGGCAGCGGTTTAGGACTATCCATCGTGCGGAACATGGTTCTGCGTAATCAGGGGCAGATTCATGTAGAAAGCACCTTTGGGTTGGGCTCTACCTTTACCGTAGAATTCCCCGCATTCGACACTGAGGAGGAAGAAGTATGAAATTTGTATCATGGAATGTCAACGGTCTGCGGGCCTGCATGAATAAGGGTTTCCTGGACAGCTTTTACGCACTGGATGCAGACTTTTTCTGCCTACAGGAAACCAAATTGCAAGCCGGTCAGATTGAACTTGATCTGCCGGGCTATGAGCAATACTGGTGCTACGCCGAAAAGAAAGGCTATTCCGGCACTGCCATCTTCACCAAACACCATCCCCTGTCCGTTTCCTATGGTCTGGGCATTGCGGAGCTGGACACCGAAGGGCGGCTGATTACACTGGAGTATCCGGAATTCTACCTGGTCACTTGCTATACCCCCAACGCCCAGCGGGGCCTTGCTCGGATTGAGCACCGCCTGAAATGGGAAGATGCTTTCCGGGCCTACCTGACTGAACTGGATAGCAAAAAGCCCGTGATCCTCTGCGGTGACCTAAATGTTGCCCATCAGGAGATCGATCTAAAAAATCCCAGCTCCAACCGAGGTAACGCTGGTTTCTCTGACGAGGAACGGGGTGCTTTCTCTCAGCTTCTTGGCTGTGGTTTTACAGACAGCTTCCGCTATCTCTACCCCGACAAAACCGGGGCATATAGCTGGTGGAGCTATATGTTCAATGCCCGGGCCAACAACGCAGGCTGGCGTATTGACTATTTTGTGGTGTCTGACCGCTTGAAGGAAACCATCTACGATGCCACCATCCATCCCGATGTCATGGGTTCTGACCATTGCCCGGTGGGATTGGATCTGAATATCACCTGCAACGGTGGCATTTGGTCACCGGAAACACAGCGGCCGGAACAAAAGGACGCAAAGAAGGCCGACGGGGATTCCCCCGCCGGCCTGATTTTAAAGCTGGGCATCACCGCCGTATGTATTCTGGCTCTGCTGATCCCCGCCCATTTCTTTTTCCGCAAGGAACCGACCGTCCTCCAAACACCTCCGCCAACCACAGAGCCCTTTTCGATCACAGGTGATCTGATCAAGGAAGTAATTGACCGCACCGAAACTGCAAGCTTGTCATATATGGTATCCAATCCAGTAAGCTCCTACATTCAGGAAACGATCACCGACGGGAGTTCTACATGGACTCTGACCGGAAAGTATGTAATTGCCTCATCGTTTCCCCCTGTAAAGGATAACGAACAAAGCATGATCCCATTCCCAACCACAAATAACTTTTTCATTCAGATTGATTTTACCGAACTACCAAGGGGTGTAATCCCCACGATAAAGGTAAAACCCAGCCAAGTCTACGAATACACCATCGTACTGGCGTATTATTATGATACTGACGGTGCGTTGGATGGATGCTTTCTCTATGGTTTGGCAGGTAGCCCCATGTATCTGTTAATCACAGCCAAATATAACGATACTGAGCAAATCTATCTCACCGATGCGATCGTCCCCATCGGCATTTTTGACGGCGTTACAACCAGCCAACTGATCACATATATCCATAAGTCAGATATCATGATGAGACCCTCTACCTCTGCCGTCTGGATCACGCTGGAGGAGCTGGTCGATACCGACCCATACATTCAGGAACTCCTAAAACGGGATGATGCCATCACAATAATGCTAAATATACTTGAGCAAGACAAAGGACACTTCACACTGTTCGGAGTGGACAACCTACTGACCACGAAACAGTTCCAATCCAGAATGACCGATGCGGAGCGGGAGCGCATGGACGAGATCATTGCCAACCGCAGCGACGAGATCATCTACGGCTAATCCTACTCCCCAATCACTACCCCGGCTTGTCCATTCCTGATCTCCAGAAAGGCGTTTTGCAAACGGGATATGTAGGCAAAAGGTTCTTCCGGGTAGATCGGAATGAATTTCCCCTCGCTTTTCTGATGCTTGGGCATGGCACGGAACTGAAAGGGCCCCTTGCCCAGCTTTTTGACCGCCACCTTTGTGGTCAGAGCGAAGCCGTTCCCCATAGGAACCAGCACCCCTAAATTTTCGTGGTGCCCATTGCAGGACACCGTCACCCGGCAGATCACCGAGCCGGAAATATTGCACCGGCAGGAAAAGCGGTAGTAAAGCCCCTGCTGTTCCACCGTAGCGGTGCCCACTATCTCTTTGCCCATTCGAATATCATACTCACCATTCATAAAAGCTCCCCCCTTGGCACAAGCCTATGCGCCGAGGAGGGAGCTTATGTTATAACGTACGGTTATCATTCAGACCAAAGCTCACCGCAATGGCATCATCCACCTGGTGCATATGGTCGTCATCCAGCCGCCCCATGTGTTCCCGCAGGCGGCGCTTGTCGATGGTACGAATCTGCTCCAGCAGGATCACAGAATCTTTTGTCAGCCCCACACTGCCCCCGGCAATATTGATATGGGTCGGCAGCCGGGCTTTCCCCGTCTGGCTGGTAATGGCTGCCGCAATCACCGTGGGAGAATGGCGGTTGCCTGTATCATTCTGGACGATGAGCACCGGCCGGGTGCCTCCCTGCTCGCTGCCCACCACCGGCGAAAGGTCTGCGTAAAAAATGTCGCCCCGTCTGACCGTGGTATCCATGTCACTCACACTCCGATAGAATCATTCCCTGCGCTACCGGAAAGGCTCCTATGTAACGCGGTTGATACTATTCTCCCACGCACACAGAAAATTTATACGGTATCGCATCCAAATTATCCTATGCGGAAAACGCCATATTGCTACGCAAATGTAAAATTACTGACCTGAAGCGACAAGATGCGTCGGTCATCGAATACGATCTCGCATCGATTAGGAACATCTCCCTCCCCCAGCCAGATATCCAGATGTAGGGCATCTTCTTCATAGCTGTCGTCGACGGAAAAGCGAAGCTGATCTCCGTCCATGCCACAGGATCGCACATAGCCGCCTCGTAGCGTTTTCAGAAATAACCACGGGGCACTAACCGGGGTCACCTGCCCATCTGCCAACAGGGGAAACGCCAGCGCCGTATCATCAAAGGTAAGTTTTCCGCCGTCACCGGACAACTTACCGGTAATTCCAGCGATGGTTTCCGGCTCTTTGACCGTAAAAGTCACATTTCCTTGCCCATCAGATATGCAGGAAACTGCAAAATCATGGAGCTTGTCCCCATAGTCTGCCGTAATCACAGCATCAAAGCTACACCCGGCTGATGCCAGCAGCTTCGCCCGCAGCGCCATAGCCCGATCGAGCTCCTCATTCGTTCCACCGCAGCCAGCAAGCAATATTACCAGCACCAGCATAGATACCAGCCTTTTCAATTTGATCCCGCCTTATTTCATAAGTCGCGGAAGGACCTCCAGCATATCACTGGGCAGCATCCCATACTGCCCCATTGCCTGCGCACAGGCATCTCCGGCTGCACCGTGAAGCCACACAGCAGCAGCCGTAGCCTCCATAGGCTCAATCCCCTGTCCCAGCAGGCTGACGATCATGCCGGCCAATACATCACCGCATCCGCCCACTGCCATACCTGGATTTCCGGTACGGTTGCGGTAGGCAGTTATACCGTTGGTGATCAGAGTTTCGTGACCCTTCAAAACAAGGATAACGCTCAATTCCCGGGCCAGCTCTGCAGCAGCCGTAAGCCTGTCCGACCCCAATTCGCCAGCTAGCCGAATGAATTCACCGTCATGGGGTGTCAAAACCGTCGCAGCTGTTCTTCCACGCAGTAAATGCTTATGCCTTGCCAGCAGATTTATGCCATCAGCATCTACCACAACTGGGCCATTAAACTCTCGCAAGACTGTTTTCAAAACGGCAAGTGTGCCCATAGACTGCCCCAATCCCGGGCCGATCAATATTGCGTCCATTTTCGGAAGCAATTCCAAGATTTCAGGGACAGCCTTGGCGGCCAGCTTGCCATCCTCCTCCGGCAGTGGAAATACAACAGGTTCAGTCAGCTTTACCGCTTCAATGGCATAAATACTCTCTGGAACGCCGAGATAAACTAACCCCGCCCCACTGCGCAGTGCGCCCATGGCTGCCAGCGCCGCCGCACCGGTATATCCACGACTGCCGCATAGCAACAGAATCTTCCCAAAGCTGCCCTTGTGCGCCCACGGATCACGACCCGGCAAAATATGCAACACACTGCCGTGATCCAATTCTCTTTCAACCATTCTATCTCTCCTAACTATCCAGTTTCTGTATGGAATCGCAGATCCAATCCGCCCAGCGCTGGGTATACTTTGCGTAAAAATGACACCCATCTGCCGTAAATTCCTCTGGTAAATATCCGTTGGCATCGGAAAATTCCGGGTTCGCATCTAAGTAATCAACACGAAATTCCTCCGCAAGCGCGCAAATTCCATCATTGATTTTATTTATATTTTGCGGTGATGCATAAGGTGTATGTATCGCCCAGCGTTGACTGACTGCCAGCACTCCATGCACAGCAATCACCGCCTGTGGCTGAGTCTGGGACACGATGAGCAGTAGCTCTCGATACGCATGGAGTAAACTGTCCAGCGGATATCCCGCCTCATTCAGACCTAAATTAATCACCACACAGGAATACTCCTGCTCTGCCAGAAGCGAAGCGAGGGTGCAATTCTGAAAATTCTGATCGGACAGTTTTCTATTTCCGGCATTGAATACACTCATGCCGACTTCGCAAAAGTAGTCTGCTCCCTCCAACCTTGCATGATCCCGCAGGCCGCAAGTTCGAGAATCGCCGATGAATAACACTTTTTTCAGTGGGTTCCGTTGAGGCATGACCACTTCTGTCGGAAAAGTAGATTCAGTCGGCGTTGTAGTAGGTTGTACCGAATCTGTAGCCTGGCCACTCTGTCGCAGATCGGTGATCACATAGCGCAATCCATCATCCCGCAGCAATACAAAGGGCAATGAAATAATTGGCTCCTGAAGCCGAATCCCAACCGGCTCCAACACAGCAAACCGGATCACCACACCGACCAAACCTACCGCCAACCCAGAAAACGCCAGCAGCCATCCAAGGAGCATATTTTTCCCCTTCATTTTATCAATTCCTCCTGCCCTTGTCCACATCAAAAATTAAAGTACATAAACGGGTCTTGCGCTGTGGTGGACACAAAGAAGATACAAACCCAAAATAGAACAAACAAAACACAGTCAAACCACAGTTTTTCCCGGTATTGATGAAATAGCCGTTCCGGTAAGGGTGTTGCAAACAGCGCCCCGGCAAATATCAATGGAATGATGCTTTGTGCAGCATTCACCCCATCGCCACTAAACAACCGTCCTAAAAACACCAAAACCTGCCCACCATCTCCAATGGCAAAGGGTATCCAGCTCAGCAAGATCACAGCAACTGTATATAGGTGTGGAAGGACACGCAACCGTTCCAACCGTTTTCCCAGCCACAGCTTCTCCACAACCATTATTAGGCCCAGAAATACGCCCCATAAAAGGTAATTTCCACCCATTCCGTGCCACAAACCGGTCAACGACCAGACTATCAGAATGTTCACTGTCGTCCGCAGCTTTCCCTTTCTGTTTCCTCCAAGCGGAATATACACATAGCGCCGAAACCAACCGGTCAGCGTCATATGCCAGCGGCGGTAAAAATCCGACACAGAGCGAGCGGCATAGGGAGAATCAAAATTTCGTGGCAATTCAAAGCCCATGAGTTTTCCGATCCCCACTGCCATCATGCTGTACCCATAGAAATCAAAGTATAACCGAAGAGCAAATGCAGCCAGTGCCATCCACGAATATGCAGCAGAAAGACTATCAAACCCAATCACCTTCGCCTGATTCCATACCGCACCCAGTCTGTCTGCCAGTAAGACTTTCATTGAAAGGCCCAAAACCAACTCCTGCAAGCCTGCACGAAACCGATACTGGTTGATTTTCGGATGGGCCATCTGGGCCTTAAGCTGGGCAGGCTCCATCAGCGGCCCAGAGAGTAGCCGGGGAAACATCAAGATCTGCGCCCCAAAGGATAGAAGATTCTGCTCAGGCACCGTTCTCCCCTGTCGGATATCGACCAGATACGCCCCCATCTGAAACAGATAAAAACTCATTCCGGCAGGCAGGAGCGAACCACGTTGATAGCATTTAAAATATACGAGTACCCCACCCAGCAACACCAATCCTGCCGGAAGCAAAAACCGATACTTTTCTACCTGTAAGCCAAACAGAAACGTAATGATCACAAGTAAAACCGCAACCACCACCTGCCACCAAGCGATACCATCCTGTAAAAAATAAAATACCACACTACCAAGCAAAATTGTTAAAGATTTATTTTTATCGGATGTTATGTAGTAAATCCCAAGAAAAAGTGGCAAAAAGTAAAACAAAAAGGAAATCCCGAAAAGTTCCATCCAAATGCCCCCCTCACTTTTGTACATTGCCGTATCATCATAGACACCGCTTCACGCCAAAACAAGGGAAACCCGTCACGACGGAAGAAATCTTGTCTTTCCATTTTTGCAAAGCTGTGGTATCATATTGAAGAGGTGAACGATTTGAAACGAATACTATCCTTTTTACTGTGCGGACTGCTTCTGTGTGGCTGTGCATCTGCCCTCCCCACTCCATCCACAGAGCCGTCCGGAACCGTTACGCCCCCTGTTCCGCAATGGCCCACTGTTTCCACATCCCCGACAAAACCCCCGGAAACACTACCAACTGCACCGACAGAGCCAAACCCCACCGAGCCGCAGGCAACGGAGCCGCTCCCTACGGAGCCTGTACCCACAGAGCCTGTCCCAACCGAACCCGCACCCACCACGCCGAAGCCCGAGCCCAAACCAGACCCCATGCCGGTAGATCCCATGGAAGCTTACATACAAGCCATGTCTTTAGAACAGCGTGTGGGCCAGCTTTTTCTGGCACGTTGCCCAGCTAAAAATGCGGTAAGCGATATCAAAACCTACCATCTGGGCGGATATGTCCTGTTCGCCCGGGATTTTGAAGGCGAAACCCCCGCCAGTATCACCAAAACCATCGCGGCTTACCAAGCAGCCTCCGATATCCCCATGCTCATTGCCGTGGATGAAGAAGGCGGTAAGGTCAACCGGGTCAGTCTGTACCCCGCTTTCCGGTCTACGCCTTTCCTATCTCCTAGAGAAGTGTACGCATGGGGCGGTATGGATGCCATACGCACAAATGAGATTGAAAAAAGCCAACTTCTTTCCTCTCTTGGGATCAATGTCAATCTGTCCCCTGTGTGTGATATCACCACCGATCCTGAGGCATTCATGTACCCTCGTTCCCTTGGGGAAAGCCCGGAAATTACCGGTCAATTTGCGCAGACTATGCTGGAAACCATGTCCCAAAACGGCATCGGTGGGGTGCTGAAACACTTCCCCGGCTATGGAAACAACACAGATACCCACGTTGCCATTGCCATTGATAACCGTTCCCTTGCTGAATTGGAAACCTGTGATCTGGTGCCCTTCCAAACGGGCATTGATGCAGGCTGCGGTGCGATCATGGTCAGTCACACCTTTATCAACGCCATCGACAGCAAGATGCCCGCTACCCTGTCGCCCAAGGTCAACGCTTATCTGCGTAATGAAATGGGTTTTGACGGTGTTGTGGTCACCGATGATCTGGTAATGCAAGCCATTACAGATCTATATGGCGCAGGTGAAGCGGCTGTACTGGCTGTCCAAGCAGGAAACGATTTGCTTTGCTCAACTGAGTATAAGACCCAGTATAAAGCCGTGTTGCAAGCCGTTAAAGATGGCCGCATTTCGGAAAGCCGAATCAACGAAGCCGTCCGGCGAGTCCTGCAATGGAAATGCGATATGGGATTGATGGAAACATGAAAACGAGCCGACCCAGTTGGGTCGGCTCGCAATTTTATTCAGCGTTTTCAATGGCGACAATCACACCATCAACCTTGGAGGTTTCTACTGTTTCCATCATGCCGCTGTCATAGGCTGCGGCTACACTGGGATCAATGGGCAGACGAGCCAGAACAGGCAGGCCGAAGGATGCAGCCACTTCGTCCAAATGGCTTTCACCAAAGACGTTGATCTTCTTGCCGCAGTCAGGGCATTCCAGATAGGAATAGTTCTCCACAAAGCCCAGCACGGGAATGTGCATCATATTCGCCATCTTCACAGCCTTGCTGACGATCATGGACACCAGATCCTGGGGGCTGGTAACAATGACGATACCGTCCACAGGCAGGCTCTGGAACACAGTCAGGGGCACGTCACCGGTTCCGGGAGGCATATCCACGAACAGGTAGTCCACATCTTCCCAGATCACGTCAGTCCAGAACTGCTTGACCGCACCGGCGATCACCGGGCCACGCCAAACCACAGGATCAGCGGGATTATCCAGCAGCAGATTGATGGACATGACCTGAATACCACCGGCGCTCAGTGCCGGATACAGGCCATCCTCATTGGCGCCCTGACACTCCGTAACGCCAAATGCGGTGGGTGCAGAGGGGCCGGTGATATCCGCATCCAGCACGCCGACCCGCTTGCCTTTCCGGGACATAGCCACAGCCAGCATGGAGGTGACGGTGGACTTACCCACGCCGCCTTTGCCGGATACAACGGCGATGACTTTTTTTACACTTGCCTTGGGATTCAGGGTAGCCAGCAAGCTTTCCGCTTTGCGATCGGCGCAATCACTGCCGCAGTTGCTGCAATTACCATTACAAGAAC
Source organism: Faecousia sp. (assembly GCA_045123795.1). Classification (GTDB taxonomy): domain Bacteria; phylum Bacillota; class Clostridia; order Oscillospirales; family Oscillospiraceae; genus Faecousia. The sequence goes on from JBGVKN010000024.1 coordinate 41,585, forward strand.
TCATTTTACATTTCGCTCCTTTGAAAATTATCTTTGCTTATTATAGGACGTTCTGTCGAAGGTGTCAACCTTTCAGTTTATTCCTGTGCCGCTTCCCACTGCTCCATCAGATCCATCAACAGCAGTTCCGCTTCTTCCTTTTCGGAGAGTAGCCGGGTCAGCTCCTGATAGTCGGCAGAGGCCGCCTCGATCTTGGGATCATACTCCGCAACAATCTTTTCCTGCTTTTCAATCTCCCGCTCCAGACGGCGGATCAGCTTATCCTGCTCCTTGGTGCCGCCCTTGGGTTTTTCCTTTTTGGGCTTTGGTGCCGCCGTTACCACCGGCTTTGCCGCCTGCTCATGCTCAATGATGGAGCGGTATTTAGTATACCCACAAGGAAAATCTCTGATTTGCCCATCCTCCAGCAGCCAGATTCGCTCCGCAAACTTCTCGATGAAGTAGCGGTCATGGCTGACAAACAGCAGCACACCCTCAAATTCCTCGATGGCGGCCTCCACCCATTCTCTCGAAGCGATATCCAAGTGGTTGGTCGGCTCGTCCAAGATCAGCAGATTGATTTTCTCATCCATCAGCATACACAGCCGTAACCGGGATTGCTCGCCACCGGACAGTGTTCCCACGGTCTTGAACACATCCTCCCCTTGGAACATAAACGCACCAAGGCGATCACGAGCCATCTGGGGAGAGCAGTTCTTCTCATAGAGCATGGTGTCGTATAGTGTCCGGTCCGGATGGCTGAATTTAATGATCTGGGGCAAGTACCCCCACTTCACCGTAGGACCGAACTGAAGCTTGCCCTCGCAATCCTCCTCACCAAGCAGACACTTGATAAAGGTGGATTTTCCGGTGCCGTTGTCGCCCAACAGAGCGATTCTCTCGCCGCCCTCCACATTCAAGTTTACGTCAGAGAACAGCGTCCGCTCTCCGAACGCCTTGGACACATTTTTCATTTTAAAGACCACATCGCCGGAAAAATCCTTTTCCCCGAAGCTGGCCTTCATAGTCTTTTCCTTCTGGGGCTTTTTTGTTTTCTCGATGCGCTCCATGCGATGCTGGATGGACATCGCCCGCCGGAATAAGGTGCGGTTGTTAATGCCCCAGCCTTTCATCCGATCCAGTGTGTAACCAAGCTGTTTTAGCTTCGCCTGTTCCTGCTCGTATTGCTTCAGCTGCAGGTCAAACCGTGCCTGCTTTTCGTCCATATAGAATGAGTAGTTGCCAGAATAGAATTCCGCATGGCCGTCGGTGATCTCGATGACCCGATCAGCCACCTGATCGATGAAATACCGGTCATGGGAAATGGTCAACACCGTTCCTTTGAAGGTATTGATGTAATTTTCCAGCCATTCCACACTGCGAAGATCCAGATGGTTGGTGGGTTCGTCCAGCAGCAGAATATCCGTCTTTTCCAGCAGCAACCGGGCAAGGTTTACCCGGGTCTTCTCACCGCCGGAAAGGCTGTCGAACTCTTGCGTACGCTGTTCTGCTGTAATACCCAGACCGTTACATACTTTGTCCACATCCACATCCATGTCATAGCCGCCGCCGGATTGAAAGCGGTTGGTCAGGTTATCGTATTCCCGAAGCTGATCTGACGTAGCCCCTGCAGACATCGCCTGCTCCAGCGTTTCCATCTTCGCTTTAACCCGCATGAGATCCGAGTAGGCCGAGCGCAATACATCCTCCACGGTATATCCCGCCGGGAACTTTGGAATCTGGGAAATCAAGCCAATGCGCTTATTGGGATTGACATAAACATCTCCATCGTCATAATCCATTTCTCCGGTGAGAATCTTAAACAACGTGGTCTTGCCACAGCCGTTGCGGCCCAGAATCGCCACGCACTCCCCCTCTTGAATATCGAAGGTCAGCCCCTGAAGCAGGTTCTCTCCAATGACGAAGAACTTTGTTAAATTGTTAACTGATATATCTACCATGGTATTACTCCATTGATTGTTCTTCTAATTCCTTCACGATCGTTGCCAACTCATCCTGACTATATAGCACATTCAGTGCCTGCAGCATGGCGTTAGCGCTCATATGCTCCGGCAAATCCAGCTTTCTAAGTAAAGCAAGACGTTTTACACTACTGTCCTTGCCGCCGGACAAGCCTAATTCCATCAAATCCTGTTTGGTAATCTGGGCAGAAGCAGTCACATTCTCCCCCTCGATGGTAGCGCCGCTATGGCGCAGAGCATCTAGAATAACCTCCCGGGTCATCCCCTCCACGCCCAACTTCCCTTCCTTACCGGGTGTAGCTTTGCGGCGCTCTTTACCGTAGATATCCGGGATATAAGCGTGCTTCAAATACACACCGGAGATACAGCTTTTGATGCGGTTGCGAATTACAAAGCCAGCCCCATCGCTGTCCGTAAACACGATCAAGCCACGCTTTTGCGCAACACGGCGCAAAAGCTCCATTCTCTGCGTATCCTTAAAAATTCCAAACCCATTAGTTTCAAAAATAGTAGCATCCACGATCTGGCTCAGGGTATTCTTGTCGTAGCGTCCCTCCACCACGATAGCTTCTTTGATCTTAACCACGGCGGGCCTCCTGCGCAAGCTCCAAGATCAGTAGCTCCAATAACCGATCCTGATCATCAAAGGACGTTTTCATCTTATAGTCCGTTTCCAGCACCAGCTCCGCCGCCTTGCGACAGAATTCCGGCCGAAAGCGCCGAGCCATATCCATAGATTTCTGAGCCGCATAACTGGAATTGATACCGCACAGCTTCATCAGCTCACCAGCCTGCTTACCATTGTCCATCAGCGTCCGTGCAGTGCTGATGCGGCGGAAATGACCGCCCACCGCACCCAAAATCGCAATCGGCTCCTGCTGCATTTTCAGCAATTGGTGAAGCTTCGCCAAAGCTTCAGCATACTGCCCCTGTCCCAGAAGATCGGTCATCTGGAATACAACCGCATCCATGACAGGCTCAGTTACTGCATCAATATCCGTTTTCTTGATGTGCTCCGCACCGGAATAGGCACAGATCTTGCTGATCTCACCGGACAGCGCCGTCATGGTTCCGCCTGTAATTTCAATCAGGTAACCGCACAAATCCGTGGAGATTCGCTTACCCTTCGCCGCAAAATGCCGTGTGATCCACGGAATCAGATCCCGTGACTCCTGCTTCGCAAATTCCACGATAGAACCATGCTTTTCGATCACATCCCACAGTTTTTTCAGCCGTTTGTCCGGCTTCCAGCTGACCGTGACGTAGTTAAAAACCACGGTACAATACTCCGGAATGTCGGACAAAATCTCTGCAATTTTGTTGCGGTTGTCTTCCGGTAGCTTAAACAAGTCAATATCATCCACCTGCACAAATGTGTGCTCTGCCATCATAGGAAGGTTCTCCACCGCATCGGCAAAGGCTTGGATATCAAAGGTTTCAGAGTTCAGGCGGTGGAAGTTAAAGGATTCCGTCAGTTCATCCAGCAGAATTTTACGAAGCTGCTCCAAATAATGACTTTGCAAAAAACCTTCTTCACCGTGGAAAAAGTACAGGTTGCCCGGAGTTTTGGAGCGAATTGCCGCCTTCAGCAATTGTAGTGCATTGGTATCCTGTTCTTTTTTCGCCATGGTGTCACCTCCTGAAAATAATCGTTCCATTTTGGTCTGTACGGTATATGATGCATCCAGCCTCCTCCAATCGCTTGATCACATCAGCGTGAGGATGACCGTAATAGTTGTCTTTGCCAACGGAGATAAATGCATACTCTGGAGTTGTTGCTTCCAGAAGTGCTTCACAGGTAGAATTTTTCGATCCGTGGTGACCTGCCACAAGGACTGTTAATTCCGAAATATCCTTTTCCTTCAGCAAAATCTTTTCTCCCAATCTGCTGAGATCTCCGGTGATCAGTATATCACAATTTCCATCCCGGAACAAGACGCAAAGTCCTCTTTCATTATCGGATGTGGATAAAATCGGCGCAAAAACGGTCACAGCAGTATCATCCCACCGCAACAGCATATCCTCCTTGACGTACACCTCGTTACCTTGGCAGTAAGGCAGGATAGTGTCCAGCAATCGATCCTCATCAGGGCTGTCCGGCAAGAACACCGTATCTGCCGGAATTCTGGAAAGCAGATAGCCTACACCGCCGGCATGATCCCGGTCATAATGGGTCACGATCACCCCATCCAGCCGGGAAATTCCCTGTGACAATAGTGTTTCCGCCGCCAAATCAGCAGATTTCGTATCGCTGTCACCGCCGCAATCGATTAAATATGTTCGACCTTCCGATTGAAGGAGAATACACTGCCCCTGTCCCACATCCAGCACAGTCATTCGGGTGTCATCCAAAAGCGGCTCTACCCACGAGCAGATCAGTGCCAAACAAAGCCCCAGCGCACCGCAACAAATCAAAACGAACGGCTGGCGTTTCTTCGATAACAAAAATACAGCGATCAATACATAGCACAGCACCAACCACAAAACTATGTAAATACTTTTGGTATAAACCGCCGCCAACGGAAAGGATGACAGTGTTTTCGCTACCATCAGCACATAGCGGATCAGCAAACTCACGCACCACGCTACTGCGATTGCCGCCTTTGCCCAGATAGAGTACAGCATACACACCGCTAAAATTCCGTAGAAAATAGCAGATATCACCCACAAAGTCAGCAAGTTCGTAAGAATACCGATCAAGCTGACTGTTCCAAAATAATAAGCTACCAGAGGTGTGGTAAAGAACATAGCGCTGACCGTAATACCCACGCCGGTGGATATCCAATTCCGAAAACGTACAGGTAGCTTCTTACCCTTCCATTCTCTCCAGAAGGAAAAGCCGTTGATCCAATCGGTGATCCGTTTAGAAAACAGAAAAATGCCTGCCATACAACCAACGGACATCTGAAAACTGGCAGATGTTATCACCATTGGATTAAAGACCAGCATCACTAGCGCCGCAAAGGAAAGAGCCGTTGGCGGATCATATTCCCTGTTGAATAACAACGCCAGCAGCATAAGAATCTGCATAATGCAAGCTCTCGTCACCGAAGGCGTAAATCCCACAACTGCCGCAAATAAAAGTAAAACCGGCACACCGATCAATGTCGTAAGCAATCTGCGCCTGCCACATAGCAGCACCACCAGCGAAAATAAAATCGAAATATGCAGACCGGATACCGCAATAATGTGACTGATACCGCTGACTTTAAACGTTGTGTTGCTTTCATAGTCCACATCCGTCCGATCTCCCAGCAGCAGCGCCTTGGCAAAGAACGCCGTATCCGATGGAAAGCAGCGGTCGATCGTTACACTCAGTCGGCGACGAAGCATCATCGGAAAGTGCTTCATTGGGATTTCATCAGTTTTTTCAACCAAGATATCACTATCCTGATACCCTAGAATGAATACACCATCGCCCCGGTGATAGGTCAAATCCTCCCCAGCCGCTGTATAACGAAAACGAAATGAACCCTCTATCACATCACCGGGTATCAAATGCTGAGGTTCGTCCAGATATAGCAATACATCGTAGTTCCTGCCAGCCCTGCGAACCTGTGCTTCTACCGCACCGCCGTAATTGGTGGCATAACTGTATCCAGTCACCTCTGCCGTTACCGCAATGGTTCTTCCGTCCATAATCTTGGCACTGCGCAGATACAGATAGTTGTACCCACAGAACCATCCGGCACCAACCGCTATTCCCAACAGGATGGCTACTCCGATACGCAGCGGCTTCCATTTTTTCATTAAAACAGTCATGCCAATACCAATCAAAAGCGCAACAATTGCAACGATCCCAATCGGTATCTTATCAAAATACCCAGCAATTCCGCATGCAATTCCAAAGCCGATGGTAAACCACACTAGCTTACGCACAGAGCACCCCTCCTCTTGCAAAATGGGCACCGCCTAGGCGGTGCCCATTCAAAATCAATTCACCTTGGACGTAATGAAGTCATCCACCAGTGCCAAAGCATTATCCACCTTGGTCACATCCTTGCCGCCGCCCATAGCGCTGTCGGGCTTGCCGCCGCCCTTACCGCCGCAGATGGCGCACACGCTCTTCACCAGGTCGCCGGCCTTGATGCCCTTGGCAACGGCCTCCTTGCCGCACACGGCCAGGAATGTAATCTTCTCACCATTGATGGAAGCGAGGACTGCGACCACAGAAGGCTCCTTATCCCGCAGGAAGTCACCCATCTGGCGCAGGGCATTGGCGTCCATACCGTCGCGGTGGGCGGTGAGAAC
>JBGVKN010000025.1:0-34555 GCA_045123795.1 Faecousia sp.
AGCATCTCCTCATAGCTTCCATAGGCTTTTTCCGCACCGAATCTTTCAGCAAACGCTGCTGCCCGTTCTTTGTCCCGGGAAGCGACCGCATACAGATTCACATCCTCCATGCCATTGACCGTATTGGCCATAGTCTGCGCAATTCCGCCCGCTCCAAGTATTGCCAGATTCATCTTTTTCATTTTATCCTCTCCTTCTCATCCCCATCTCATATAGAAATGCAGCAAACTTCCCAGTACTTTTCCTGCTGCGATCGTTATCACGATCCAGCTCAGTCCTTTCGTGATCCCCAGCCTTCTGCAATATACAGGGAACACGTTGATGACCTCCGCCAGAGCCATGATCCAGCCGCCGACAAAAATCCCCGTAAACAATCCGAGCGGCACCAGAATCCATGAGCCGATCACTACACTCACATTATAGGTTGTCAGAATTGTTCCTGCAACAGCCCCCAGCAAAATCGCATCCTCATAATACCGGATCCGCTCTGCCGTATGAGAAATCCCGATAAACCTGATTATGATCCCAAGGCCGATCATCAATGCCACCACGCCGCCTGCAACAATAAAACCCGAGGCAAATCCGATCAGACCAAGCAGTGCCTGCACCATCATCCTTTCCCCTTTCCCTGCGTGGATTTTGTCCGACTGTCCGCCTCAATTACTGTCGTATCAATCTCATCCTCATAGGTTCGCATCTCAACCTCAAGAGGCGTCGGGTCAGTAGGCTTTTTGCTTTTTGCAAAATGATGAAAGAAGGTCAGAATGCCAAGTCCCACCCCTACGGAATAGGAAATTTCCAGCAAAGTGAATCCATCCGATGTGGTCCCCGTAAACGTTTCATACAACTGTCCAAACAGCTTCGTTACGTCGACATCATTGTTGAATGCCATAATGGAGAAGGCCGCACCAAAAAAGGACAGCAGACAGACAAGCACGGTCTTGGCCCAGCTGAGGATTTCGCCGGGATGATGAGCATTCTCCAGTGTTATAATAAAATCTGACTCACCAAGATTTTCTATCTGCAAATTCGGATACTCCTGCCAGACCGCCTCCATCACATCAGTCACAGAAAAGACATACCTTCCCGGGCCCCTGATAATATCTGTCGGCAGATGAATCGTTTTCGCTCTGTTTTCCACTTCCTTTTTGCTGCAGAGAACCGATGCAATCTCACCAAGCAGTACCGGTTTGCCGGTCACCTGCACATTTTTATCCAGTTTCAGATACAATACATCTGTGCTCATATATGCCACACTCCTAATCCAAAATACAGAAATCTTCCTGACCTGGAACAGATGCAGGAACACCATCCGGCATTTCTGCGGCGGCACGCGCCAGCACTGCATTCGCTGCCGGCTGTTCTGACCGGTTTGACCAGTACCAGGCTGCTGATGCACATATAAGAAGTATTGCTGTCAAAATCACATATCTTATTATAAATTTCTGCTTCATCTTTTCCGCTCCTCACATTCTTCCGGCTGCTTTTCGCTCTCCATCAGTATGTGCAGAGACAGAAAAAATATACTTATCTGTATTTCCACTTTGCCGCCGTCCGGCTATCTTGCAAACTTCCTGCCATTTCACTATTTACCCAGATACGCCGCACGCACCTTTTCATCCGCCAGCAGAGCAGCTCCGCTGTCCTTCATGGTGATGGTTCCGGTCTCCATAACATAACCGATATCCGCAGTACGCAGCGCCATGTTGGCATTCTGCTCGATCAGCAGGATCGTTACGCCCTGCTTGTTGATCTCTTTGATGATATCAAAAATACCTTTTACGATCAGCGGTGCCAGACCCAGGGACGGCTCATCCATCATGATCAGCTTCGGACGGCTCATCAGCGCACGTGCTACAGCCAGCATCTGCTGCTCGCCGCCGGAAAGGGTTCCAGCGATCTGATTACGGCGTTCAGCCAATCGAGGGAAACGCTCAAAGGTAGCCTCCAGGTCAGCTTTAAATCGCTGCTGATCCCGTACCGTGTATGCGCCCATGAGTAGATTGTCATAAACGCTCAACTCTTGGAAAATACGACGACCCTCGGGAACCTGTGTCATGCCCAGTTTCACGATCTTATGGCAAGGAGTTTTGGTGATATCATGCCCGTCAAAAACCACAGAGCCGTTTTTCTTCGGAATCAAGCCCACAATGCTCTGCATCATGGTGGTCTTGCCTGCGCCGTTTGCGCCGATCAGAGAAACAATCTCCCCCTGATTGACCTCAAAGCTGATGCCCTTCAGCGCACAGATCACACCATAGTACACTTCAAGATTATTTACTTCTAACATTGCCATGGTGTTATCCTCCGATGTATGCCTTAATGACTTCAGGATTCTGGAGCACGGTCTTTGTATCGCCCTCTGCCAGAACTGTTCCGAAGTTCAGGACAGTGATCTCATCGCACAAGCCGGACACGAAATTCATGTCATGCTCGATCAGCAGAATGGTCATATCGAAATGATCCCGAATAAAACGAATGGTCTTAGCCAGATCTTCAGTTTCGTTAGGGTTCATACCAGCCGCAGGCTCATCCAGAAGGAGCAGCTTCGGATTGGTCGCCAAAGCTCTTGCGATCTCCAGCTTGCGCTGCTTGCCGTAGGGCAGATTGCACGCCAGGCTATTGCGCTCCTGCTCCAGATCAAAGATACGGAGCAGCTCTTTAGCCTTCTCCCGCATGGCCTTTTCCACCTTAAAGTGGCGGGGCAAGCGGAAGAGGGAATCGATCACGCTGCACTTGTATTCCGGGCGATGATGCAAACCAACCATTACATTACGAACAACTGTCATGTTATTGAACAGGCGAATGTTCTGGAAGGTACGTGCAATGCCTTTATGATTGATCTTGTCCGGGGACAGGCCCTTCATTTCCTCTCCATCCAGATAAAACTTACCGGCTGTGGGCTTATAAACACAGGTCAGCAGATTGAAGATAGTGGTCTTGCCGGCACCGTTGGGACCGATCAGACCGTAGATCTGATTCTTTTTAATGCGGATATTGACATTCTGGGCCGCTTTCAGACCGCCGAAGGAAATACCCAGATCTTTGGTTTCAAGAATATACTCTGACATTACTTATTCCCTCCGATCTGATTGCTACCATCGTTGCTCTGGGGAACCAGATCAATGGACAGGATCTCGTCCATGCTGATCTTAGTGGGAACCACATCCCATTTGGCTTTATCATCCTTAACATTGGAAGGATCTTGATTAGACTTCTTAAACTTATCCAGAAGCACACCCAGATTGTACTTATCACGGAAGCCCTTCAGCGCAGGTGCATTGTTGTAGATCACGATGACGATCAAAATCAATGCATAGAACAGGTTTTGCAGAATGGCCAGATCGCCGGTCAGGATCGTTGCCAGCTTGGTATTCAGGAAGGTGATCAGCGTAGCGGCAATAATAGAGCCATTAATGTTACCCATACCACCCAAAACCACCATGACAAGGATCTCAATGGAATAATTGTAACCAAACTTAATACTTTGCACGGTGTAATTACTGTAGCTATACAGGACACCGGCAATACCGGCAAAAGCAGCAGACAGTGTAAATGCCAGCAGCTTGTACTTGGTCACGTTGGTGCCGGTAGCACGGGCTGCAATCTCATTATCACGAATGGCAGTGATCGCGCGACCATGTTTGGAACGCATCAGATTCTGGATAATCATCAGCGTAAACAGAACCAGAATAAAGGCAAAAATGAACAGATACCGCTTGTCATATCGGGGAGTGCTCAGGCCCAGAGAACCGCCGAAGGTTTCATCGGAGGAATTCTGGAACAGGGACTTGACGATCTCACCAAAAGCCAGCGTTACAATAGCCAGATAGTCACCACGCAGACGCAGCGCCGGAATACCGATAATAATACCGCAAATCGCAGCGGCGGCACTGCCCACCAGCAGAGCAATCAGAAACGTCAGAGGGCCATTACCCAAGGTGGGCACCAGCATGGCTGCTGCCTTACCACCTAAGTACGCACCGACGCACATAAAGCCGGCGTGACCCAAAGACAGCTCACCCAAGAAACCGACCACCAGTGACAGAGAAACAGCCAGAATAATGCTGATCGCAATCTTCTCCAACAGGAACAGCAGAGAATTATCCAGCTTGCCGCCGGACAGAACAATTCCGGCAAGCACTGCTGTAATCGAACCGATTACAGCATAATTGATGTAATGCTTAACTTTGAACTTTCCCAGCTTCATACCTTTTCCCTCCTCTTCTTGCCGAGGAAACCGGTAGGTCTGACCAGCAGAATGATAATAAGAATAGAGAATTCGATGGCATCTGTATAAGGAGCAATGGCAGTGATCTTATAAGAAATACACTCAACTACACCCAACAGGATACCACCCAGCATAGCTCCGGGAATAGAACCGATACCACCGATAACCGCAGCAGTAAAGGCTTTGATACCAGGCATGGCGCCCATGGTATTGGAAACACTGGGAGCCTTCAACAGATAGAACAAACCCGCCAGAGCCGCCAACGCAGAGCCGATGGCAAAGGTCACTGTAATCACACCGTTAACATTGATGCCCATCAGCTGCGCCGCACTCTTATCCTCGGAAACAGCGATCATAGCACGACCCAGACGGGTGCACTTGACGAACAAGGTCAGCCCGATCATAACAGCAACAGTCACACCCAGCGTAACCAAAGCAGAAACCTGAACCGGCGCTCCAAAAACATCGATAGAACCGAACTCGTAAACAGTGACCATTTTCGGTGCAGAACCAAAAACGATCTGTGCAAGACTTTGCAGCAGATAGCTGACGCCAATGGCAGTAATCAAAACAGCCAACGGCGACGCACCACGCAAGGGTTTATACGCCACTTTTTCGATGGTGATACCCAGCACAATGCAGAAAACAACAGCCATCAGCACGGCGATCAACGGATTATTGGTAGCCATGAAAACAAAAATCACATAGCCGCCGATCATAATCACATCGCCGTGGGCGAAGTTCAGCATCTTCGCAATGCCATACACCATAGTATAGCCCAGTGCGATCATCGCATAGATACCGCCAAGGCTCAAACCATTTATCAATGTAGATAAAATGACATCCATAATTTATCCCAACTTAATACTTATTTTTATTGCTCAGGAAAACAACTGCACATACCGGCATAAAACCGGTATGTGCAGATATTTCGTGGGGGATCTTAGGAATTAGCTTCCTTGATAACGTACTGGATAGCGCTCTTGTTAACGTAGCCGCTCTTCTCCCAAGCGATCTTATCGCCGGTAACAGCGTTCTCCAGCGTGTAGCCACCCTCGAACTGTGCCTTCAGGATGTCGCACAGGTCGGAGGCGCTGATGGTCACAGGAATGTCCTTACCCTCGTCCATCGCCTTCTTCATGGCACCGTAGATAGCATAAACGCAGTCATAAGCGGAAGCGCCGAACTGGTTCAGAGTATCAGAACCGTAAGCCTTGGTGTACTTGTCGATGAATTCCTTGGCCTTACCATCGGTAGCCTTGGAGTTGAAGTGGGACAGCATGGTAACCTTCTGAGGGATCTGAGTAATATCGAAGCCCTCGATGCTATCGATGCCATCGAAGCCGTCGCAGCCGTAGTAAACAGCGCTGGCACCGATGATGTCCTTACCCTGAGTCATAAACAGAGAAGCGGGACCGTAGTAAGTAGGCATGAAGATGAAGCCGCACTCCTTCAGCGTATCGATCTGAACGGAGAAATCGGTGGCGTTAGCATCAGAGAAGGAAGTTTCAATAACAGTCACGGAGCTATCCAGGTTAGCCTTGAACTGATTGAAGATGCCCTTGGAGTAGTCCTCGTCGGACTTGTAGAAAGCGCCGATGGTCTGGCCGGCAAAGTTCTCGTTAACGAACTTGGCAGCAACCTTACCCTGGTTGCCGTCAGCAAAGCACATCTGGTAGCCGTTAGCAAACTCGGGGATCTTGTCGCCGGAAGCGGAAGGAGTCAGGAAGAAAACATTGTCGTCGTTAGACAGGTTCTTAAACTCCAGGCCGGGAGCAGTGGTAACGGTACCCAGAGAAACCTGCATACCCTTTTCCAGCATAGAAGAATAGTTGGTAGCAACGTTAGCAGCATCATGCTTGTCATCGGTAGCAATCAGCTTAAACTTAATACCGTTCAGGCCGCCGGCAGCGTTGATCTCGTCAACAGCAATCTGAGCGGAGTTGGCAACAGCCTGGCCATACATAGCAGCGCCGCCGGTCAGGGGGCCGGAAACGCCGATGACAAACTCGGTGTTGTTAGCGGTGTAGCCGTCACTGCTGTTGCAGCCTGCAAACAGGCCCAGGCACAGAACCAAAGACAGCACAATTGCGATGGTCTTAGTCAGTTTCATAAATCATTCCTCCAAATTTTTGCTTGAACACGTTCTAGTATAGCGAAATATTTCCTATTGTCAATGCCTATTTTAAATTTTTTTGATTTTATTTTCCGCTATTTTCCTATATGCAAGCCATATTCTTTACTTTTTTTATTATTTTTAACGGAATATTCACAACGCTTTTTCTGGGTTTTTCCGCAAAATACCGTCGTAATTGCCACTTTTGCAGTATTTATAGGGCGCGCAAATGTCCACCTGCAAAAATACACCCACGCAAGCTTTAGAATCATAAGATTATAAAGTTCACGCAAATTTCCTGTATTGCGGTTGACTGTTTTGACAAAGTATCGTAAAATAGATAGCCGTTGTGGACCTTACTCCCTTCTCACCTAAAACGTTTCACATATGAAAAGAGATGACCCATTTGAATATAAAAGAATTCAGAGCCGGTATGAAAGCCGGTATGCCGGTATGCGTCGGATATTTTTCCGTCAGCTTCGGTTTCGGAACCCTTGCCGTATCGCAGGGACTAAAAATTTGGCAGGCAATTTTGATATCCGCATCCAACCTGACCAGTGCCGGACAATTTGCCGGCCTAACCGTTATCGCGGCCGGCGCATCCATCATTGAAATGATCCTGACGCAGCTTGTCATTAACAGCCGCTACGCTTTGATGGGTCTTGCGCTAGGCCAGCGACTTGGCCCCCAAGCTGGAGTCGGGCAACGAATGCTGGCATCTTTCTTTAATACGGATGAAATTTTTGCCCTTGGTATGTCAAGGTATCCCAAAGTCACCATCCCCTATTTTGTTGGTGCCGGAACCGTTGCGGCATTAGGCTGGACCGGAGGTACCGCATTGGGCGCAATGGCTGGTTCTGTCCTTCCCCTGTCGGTGCGGACTGCCCTAGGCGTTATGCTATACGGTATGTTTATCGCTATTGTTGTGCCACAGACACGGCAGGAAAAGCCCATGCTGGTATGTATGGGCTTGGCGCTGGTTCTAAGTTGTTTGTTTACATGGGTTCCTGTACTGAACACCGTATCTGCAGGAATTGCAATTGTACTGTGTACCGTTTTGGCTGCCGCCGCCTGCGCTCTGCTATTCCCACTAAAGGATGAGGAGGACGGAAAATGAGCGTATATATTTACATTCTTGTAATGGCACTCACCACTTACCTCATTCGCATGATGCCCCTGGTTTTCTGCAAAAAGCCGATCAAAAGTAGATTTATCCGTTCTTTTTTGCATTATGTCCCCGTAGCCTGCCTGACTGCCATGACCTTCCCTGCCCTGCTGTATGCCACGGAGCATATTGTAAGCGGTGTGGTTGGCTTGATCGTAGCCGTATTGCTGGCAATGAAAAATAAAAGCCTGATCGTTGTAGCCGCCGCAAGTTGCGTTGCGGTATTCCTAACGGAACAATTAATTCGCCTTCTATGAAAAAAATCCGCATGCCAACGAAATAATGGCATGCGGATTTTTTGCGAAAAAATAAACGGAAAAAGGACGTGCAGTGTTGAATACGGTATACCGGAGGTGAGGCTTGTGATTGCCAGCCTTTGGCTGATGCTCAGCGGAATCCTGTATTCATTACAATTATCCACCGGCAGCTTCCCCCGTCCCTTGACTGCCGAAGAGGAAGCACATTATCTGGAACGTAGCGCCCAAGGCGATCTGGAAGCTCGGAATATTCTCATCGAACGAAACCTGCGCCTCGTGGCACACATTATGAAGAAGTATTACGCTCAAACATCTGATCAAGAGGATCTCATTTCCATCGGAACCATCGGACTAATCAAGGGTATCACTACCTTTGATGCCAGCAAAGGTGCTCGACTGGCTACCTACGCCGCCCGATGTGTGGAAAACGAGATCCTCATGCATTTCCGTAGTCAGCGAAAATCCAGTCAGGATGTGTCCTTGTCGGACTATATCGAAACCGGGACTGACGGTGCGGCACTTTCACTGATGGATGTTGTCAGCGATGACGAGGATCTGTTAGAAACCATCAGCCGTCGTGAAGCCGTTTCACGAGTTAGTAAAGCCATCGACACCTGCCTGACGGATCAGGAGCGTCTGGTTATACGTCTACGTTACGGACTGGGTGGCACACCCCCTAAACGTCAGCGGGAGGTAGCAGAAGTTACAGGGATCAGCAGAAGCTATGTTTCCAGAATAGAAAAGAAGGCCCTGGAGAAACTCAGGCAGGTACTGGATGAATAAAGTTTTTCTTATTTGTTCACAGATTCAATGTGGACTTTCCTCTGCAAATGGACTATAATAAATAGAAAATTCCCATAGAAAGGGATGTTCTGATGAAACCAAAGCTGTATATCATCATTCCCTGCTATAACGAGGAGCAGGTTCTTCCCATTACCGCTCCCATGTTTCTTACCAATTTGAATTCCATGATCGTTTCCGGGAAAATCGCCCCTGACAGCCGTATCCTGTTTGTAGATGACGGTTCAAAAGATCATACGTGGAGCATTATTAAATCACTGTCCGAACAGGATTCTCACTTTTCTGGTATTCGACAGAGCCGCAACCGGGGTCACCAGAATGCGGTGCTGGCGGGTTTGATGGAAGCGATGGAACAATGTGATATCACCATTTCCATCGACTGCGATGGTCAGGACGATATCAGCGCAATGGAGCGGATGGTAGACGAATATCTCTCCGGTTCAGAGATCGTCTATGGTGTCCGCAGCAGTCGAGAAACCGACACATTCTTCAAACGCACCACTGCCCGGGGCTTTTATAAGCTGCTAAGCACCATGGGTGTTGAAACGATTTATGACCATGCCGATTACCGGCTGGTGTCCAGCCGGGTGCTGCGTGAATTTGCGGACTTTAAAGAAGTGAATCTGTTCCTGCGGGGAATGTTCCCGCTGGTTGGCTTCAAAAGCACCTGCGTGGAATATGAGCGAAGCCAGCGTCTGGCCGGTGAAAGCAAATATCCCCTGCAAAAAATGCTGGCACTGGCCTTTGAAGGAATCACCAGCCTGAGCATTCAGCCTTTGCGGCTGATTATGGGGCTGGGCGGTGTCATTGCAGCTCTAAGCTTTATCGGGGTGATCTGGTCAATTGCGGTTGCACTGATGGGCAGTTCCGTACCGGGGTGGGCCAGCATGACTTGCATTATTTGCTTTATCGGCGGTGTGCAGCTGACCTGCATCGGTATCTTGGGCGAGTATATCGGAAAGATCTATCTGGAGGTCAAGCAGCGTCCACGATATATCATCAGCGAAAGGACTCCCGATGTTCAATAAAGCAAAAGATTTTATGATCAGACGATGGCTTCTGATCTACTGTTTCCTGATAGGCGCTGCCATCCTTCTGTTTTGCTCCAAAAGCTCCCCTTTGTACCCCATGAACGACTGGGTGGATGTTCATTGCTTCCTGACCCTCGGCAAAGGAATGCTACACGGATTGGTACCCTACGTTGATCTGTATGAACAAAAAGGGCCTGTCCTTTACTTTATTTATGCCATCGTAGCACTTTTCTCCAACAAAAGTATGTTCGGCCAATATCTGCTTGAGGTTGTGACATTCGGACTGTTCCTGTATTTCAGCGCAAAGCTGGCAGAAATCTATCTGGGGCGCAGTAAGTTGATTTATCCGATCATTGCAGTATTAGCAGCTGTGGTTGCAACCACCCGTTCCTTCCAGCACGGCGGCAGTGTAGAGCAGATGTGCCTGTTCCTGTTTATTTACGGCGTATACAGCGTCACCAAAGCCTGCCACGAAAGCCGTCCCCTTACCTTCCGTGAAGCTTGTATCAACGGCATTTTTGCCGGTATGGCGCTTTGGATCAAATACACCATGCTGGGCTTTTATCTGGGGCTTGCACTGTTCGTGCTGATATGGTATCTGGGATGGATTCGGGATTGGAAGAAACTGCTCGCCGTTATTGAACAATTCCTGCTGGGCATCACAGTTGTTACCGTCGTCGTTCTTGCATATTTCCTCATCGCTGGCGGTCTTAACGAGCTGTTCACCTGTTATTTTTACAACAATATCTTCCTGTATCCTTCCGAATCTGATATACCGAAGTCCACACAGATTTGGAACAGTTTCCGCTACGCTATGCAGTACAACAAAATCTTCCCTACATTCCTATATATCGGACTTGGATGGCTGGTACTGCGAACCCACAAGGGTGTCAGAGATCTGATTGCTGTTGTACTGACCTTTACAGGACTGGTAATCGGCACCTATATGGGACAGGGATATGTTTATTACGGGCTGGTGCTTAGCGCATTTACCGTATACGGGTTAATCGCTATCGCATGGGCTCTGCAACAACTGAAAGCAGAAACCGTTTTCAGCAAACTCACCGGCGGTGATCCTATTGTAAACGGCATTCTGATTACCACATTTGCCATTCTGTGTACTCTCTGGTCATTCAACAACAGCGACAACACCTATTTGATGCACTATGATCAGGATGATCTACCCCAATATCAATTTGCAGACATTATCAAGGAAACCGAGAATGCCACGCTCCTGAACCTCGGCTTTCTGGACGGTGGCTTTTATCACGCCGCCGATGTACTTCCGAACTGTCCTTATTTTTGCTACTTTAACATCAACTCTCCTGAGATGTGGAAAATGCAATACGAATACATTCAGGAATGCAAGGTGGATTACATCGTCACGCGGCACTACCGATTGGAACAGTACCTGCACACGTCGGACTATGAGCTGGTGGACACCGCAGAATTCTACTTCGAGGGCATCAATTTCCCCTACTATCTATACAGACTAAAAGGAGAAACAAAATGAAGACCATCCTCTTTGACTTAGACGGCACTCTGACAGACTCCGGCGAGGGCATCATCAACTGCGCATGGCTGGCATTGAAGCATTTCGGCCTGCCTCTGCCGGATAAGGAAACTATGCGGGTTTTTGTTGGTCCTCCCCTGCGGGACAGCTTTATGCGATTTGGCGTGCCGGAGGAGGACGTAGAAACCGCTATCGAAATCTACCGCAGCCGCTATATCCCTATCGGTATGTTTGAAAACACTCCCTATCCCGGCATCAAAAGCCTGCTGGGTGCATTGAAAGCCCAGGGGCACAAGCTGTTTGTCGCCACCTCCAAGCCCGAGGGCATGGCAACCGCCATTCTGGAAAAATTCCAGCTCGCCCCTTATTTCGACCTGATCTGCGGTGCATCGCTGGACGATACCCGTGATTCCAAGGATAAAGTCATCGCCTATTTGCTGGAGAAGACCGGTGGCAAGGATGACTATATCATGGTCGGCGACACCGCATTCGACGTAGAAGGTGCCGCCGTCAATGGCATCCCTACTATTGGTGTGGCTTGGGGCTATGGCAAGGTAGAGGATATGAAAACCGCCGGTGCAAAGGCCATTGCCCACTCCCCTGCTGAACTTCTCGATCTACTTCTCTAAAAAATGTGTCCGGGATAATTCCCGGACACATTTTTTAGAGAAAAGACAGAATAAATCTGTTAGAATTCGACAGATTAGTGAGGACCTTAACCGGCATAGCCGGTGGTTTCCTTAATCAATAAAAATCGCTCCGGTTTCCCGGAGCGATCATCATTTTTCAAGTACAGATAAAATATATGCACCAACGTCCGATGGTTTAATCCCTAATACCAACGAAAACTCCGCATTCAGAAGCTTTTCTGCATCTCTTAGAAAATTTTCATCACACAAGTGAAACTTACGCCCCACAGCCGCCTGTGCTTTCTTATGCTGATGCAACGTGTTGATCATTTGCAGCAGTGCCACACGATCGGAGCTGTTGATCAACTCCCGATAACGCTGTTTACGCTGGTTTTCGTCAGCAATCCAGCAGCTTTCCCGAATTTCACCTGATGCCAACAACGCTTCCAGATCCTCATCACTGATTAAATACCGCAGTTTTGCCAATGCAGACGGGTTCTCCGACGGTACGTAATACCGTGTTCCCGGTTGGTCTAAGGGTTCCAGCGCAAAATAGCTGATTTTCTTCCGATCAACCGTTCTCTCCTCTAGTCCAACAATCCGGCAAACACCATGGATTCCATAAACAACTTGATCACCAATCTGATACATTTTCCCGCTCCTTCCATGAAACGCAATCAACCTAATGCTATTATAGCATGGGATTTTTATATTTTCATGTGGATAAAATGCTGAATTTTCCGCAAAAAATCACCCCACGGTTGCGCCGTGGGGTGAAAAAGTTAAAATATGATCATCAAATCTGCTCAACCTTAATGGTATTGGTATTGCCACTCTTACCATTGATGGGGCCACCGGTCAGAACCACATTGTCGCCACGCTTCACAGGAAGATACTTGCGGGCACTGTTCATGGCGTAGTAGAACATGACATCCATAGTGGGGAACTCATCGGTCAGCACCGGGGTAACGCCCCAACTCAGACCCAGCTTACGCCATACCTTGGGGTTGGTGGTCATGCCGATGATATCCACAGGAGAACGGAAACGGCTGACCATCATAGCCGTCTTACCGGAAACGGAGCAAACCACGATACCCTTGGCGTTAACGTCAATGGCCATGGCGCAGGTAGCATGAGAAATGGCGTCCAGATTATTTTGAATCTGGAATTCAGAGGACAGGAACCGCTTACGGTAGCTGGTGTGCTGCTCGGTATACTCTGCGATCTGAGCCATGTTGCGCACTGCTTCCACCGGATACTTACCGGCAGCGGATTCGCCGGAGAGCATGATCGCAGAACTGCCATCGTAAACGGCGTTGGCAACGTCAGAAATTTCCGCACGGGTGGGACGGGGGTTGTAGATCATGGACTCCAGCATTTCGGTGGCGGTGATCACACGCTTGCCAAGCATCCGGCACTTATTGATCAGCAGTTTCTGGACAGCAGGAACCTCCACGAAGGGAATTTCCACGCCCAGATCGCCACGGGCGATCATAATACCATCGCAGACCTCGCAGATCTCCTCCACATTATCCACACCGGAGCGATTCTCGATCTTAGCGATAATATCAATATCCTTACCGCCATGGGCGTTCAGGAAATCACGCAGTTCCAGCACATCATTCTTGGTGGAAACAAAAGATGCAGCTACAAAGTCCACATCATTTTCGATACCGAACAGCAGATCCGCCTTATCCTGCTCGGAAAGGTAGGGGCCGGGCATGACCTTATTGGGGAAGCTCATACTCTTGCGGTTGCTCAGAGTGCCGCCAATAATCACGCTGCAAATGGCATCATTGCCGTCAAGCTTATTGACCTCAAAGATCACCAGACCGTTATTGACCAAAATGCGGTCGCCAACGGACAGGTTCTTAATCAAATCCTTATAATTGACAGAAACACGGGTCTGATCGCCCTCAACATCATCAGTGGTGAATGTAAAGGTTTCACCAACCGTTACATCGACTTTTCCATCAGCAAAGGTTCCGATTCGATACTCAGGTCCCTTGGTATCCAGCATGATGGCAATGGGCAAATCCAGCTTTTCCCGCACGGACTTGACCAGATCGATTTTTTTCTTATGTTCTTCATGGCTACCGTGAGAGAAATTCAGGCGGGCAACATTCATGCCGGCCTTACACATAGCGGTCAAGGTCTGCTCATTTTCGCTGGCAGGGCCAATGGTGCAGATGATCTTTGTTTTTCTCATAGTGTTCCCCTTTTGTTCGATGCAGATTTATGGTGAAGCGGCACAGCGCCGCCGTCAAATGCACTTTTATTCTACCACATCCCATAGCATTCGTCAACGAAATCCCTTTCATTTTTCAAATCAAGCTTACATTATAATGGGTCATCCAGAAATTGATCTGCAAGAAATAAGCCATGGTTTGGGGCATGGTCATCAACTGACCGTACCATGGCCATGCCGGTTCATTTTCAAGGTAACGACACATCGCCTGACGGGAAAGTAGCTCAAAGATCGGCGCATCCGCCTGATCCATCAGGTTTGATACCGCTTCCCTGACCAAACGTGTATATTCCGGATGATGGGTCTTGGGGTACGGACTTTTCTTCCGATACAGCACAGGCTCCGGCAGTAAGCCCTCCATCGCCTTGCGCAACAGACCCTTTTCCCTACCCTGATGATCCTTGAAGCTCCATGGAACACCGTATAAATACTCTGCAATACGATAATCGCAGAACGGCACCCGAACCTCCAACCCATGGAACATACTCATCCGGTCCTTTCGATCCAGAAGGGTCTGCATAAACCATCGGAAGTTCAAATTAACCATCTGCTTCATGCGACATTCCAATGCAGATGTGCCGGGTAGAATGTCACTGTTATCCAGTGTCTTTTGATACTGCGATCTGACATAGTCCTCGCAGTCCAGCTTTTCCCTGATTTGAGGATGGAGCAATCCAATTCGATCCATGGTATTCTGCGCCCATGGGAAACCATCTGAATCACGAACCGCAGGGTCGCGATACCACGGGTATCCACCGAATATTTCATCGGCACATTCCCCGGACAGAGCAACCTTCACATTTTTCCGAATATCACCGCAAAATGCCAGCAGTGAAAAATCCACATCTGCCATTCCCGGCAAATCTCTTGCAATGGTGGAATTTTCAATCTGAGTAACCAGATCCTGCGGTGTCAGAACTGTCCAATGGTGGCGGCTGTGAATGGTATCCGCCATTAAGCGGATATATTCTCCATCTGCATTGGGCTGGAATTTACCCGCAGAAAAATACCGGTCATTATCCTGATAATCCACAGAAAAAGTATCCAATTCCGGCTTTTCTGCCGCACAAACTGCACTAATAATACTGCTATCCAGTCCTCCGGACAAAAAACAACCAATGGGCACATCCGAAACCATTTGACGCCGGATTGCATCAGTTACTAGATATCGTACGTGCTCGGAAGTGGTTTCAAAGTCCTCCGTATGTTCCCGGTCACATAGTTTCCAGTAACACCTTGCCCGCAGTTTCCCATTTTCATAATAAGCGCAATATCCTGACTCCAGCTCCTGGACACCGAGAAAGACACCACTGCCTGGAATACGTCCGGGACCAAACAGCAGCACCTGCGCTGCACCTTCGGCATTCAGCTCTGCCTTAACCGTCGGATAAGCCAAAATAGTTTTGATCTCCGAACCGAACAGCAGACCACCTTCGTGTAATTTGTAAAACAAGGGTTTTACGCCGATCCGATCTCGAGCAAGGAACAATCTCCTTCTCCCCTGCTCCCATACTGCAAAAGCAAAAATGCCGTTGAAGTGGTCAACACATTCTGCACCCCATTGGGCATAAGCATGGAGCACCACCTCTGTATCGGAATGACCCAGAAAGTGATGGCCGGAACGCTCTAATTCCCAGCGAAGCTCAGCCGTATTGTACAGCTCTCCATTGTACACAAGAATATACCGCTCTGCGCCCCACTGCAACTGCATGGGTTGGGAACCGCCAGCCGGATCAATGATCGCCAATCTGGCATGAAGTAAGGCACATCCTTCTCCAAAAAACACACCGTTTCCATCCGGCCCACGGCGTGCCATGGTTGACAGCATTTTTTCTGTCCCCACTGTCGGCAAGTCAAGGATTCCGGCTATCGCACACATTCGCATCACCCTTTCTTCGTCTATTATATGTTCATTACAGGAATATGTGCATGAAACCCCAGTCGAACGCCATACTAAAACAGAGGTGAGTAAATATGAAAACGAATAAAGAGGTACTCAGTTCTATCATTAAAACCGTCCAAATGGGCCAGTGTGGAATCCGCTGTGTGCAGGAACAAGCCACAGGCAAGGGTTTGAAGCAAGCACTTCATGATCAATTGACCGAATACGACGCCATCGAGCAGCAGGCATATGATCTTGCTACCCGTCGTGGTTGGCTTCTGGAACCGCTGGATTCCGGGGTGGAGCGTATTTCCTCTATGATGGCACGGATGCAGCTAATGGGCAATAACCGTGACAGCAAAATTGCCAAGATGCTTGTTCAGGGCAATACACGGGGTATGATCAAGGGCCTAAAAAACCTGCACCACAGCACCCGACTGGATGGCCAAGTGGAGCAGATCGCCCAAAGACTGTTGACTCGAGAACGTGAAAACATCCGCCAGGCCTGTGAATTTCTTTAAACCCGCTTTTGCGGGTACATAGCACCGGACGGGCTCCATCTGCATATCCTAAAAAAGACTGAAAGGAGTGATCGTTTTGCCTGATACTGGATACATACAGGTATCTGCCTACACCAGCCGGGCCAGAATTCCATTGAAGGATGTAGCTGTCACCGTTACTGCCACAGACGGCACCGCTATTGCAATGCGGTTGACCGATCGCAGTGGACGAATTGAACCCATTGCTATTCCCGTTCCGGATCTAGTAGAAAGCCAGACCCCGAACCCTGGGGAGCTTCCCTTTGCAAGAGTCAATTTATACGCAAGGCTCAACGGCTACACGCAAATCGAGAACGAGGATCTACAGGTATTTGCCAATACAACCACCGACCAAAATCTTGAAATGATTCCGCTGTCGGAGCTGCCGGAATCCTGGGGAGATAAAGAACTTTTCTTTACTCCCATTCAAAACTTGTAAAGGAGGTAACGTGCTATGCCAACCGTTATCCCCTTTGTACCCCAGCAGATCACAGTCCATCTAGGTGCGCCGGATGCCAGCGCTGCCAATGTGACTGTACCATTTTCCGATTACGTCAAAAACGTCGCCTCCAGCGAGATCTACCCCACTTGGGACGAAGCAGCGTTGAGAGCAAATATCTATGCCATCGTTTCCTTCGCCCTGAACCGGGTCTATACGGAATTCTACCGCAGCCGTGGCTATGATTTTGACATCACCAACAATACCGCCTACGATCAGTTCTATGTCAACGGCCGCAGCTATTTTGAAAACGTTTCCCGAATCGTTGATGAGCTGTTCAACGATTATCTGCGCCGCCCCGGCTTTGTGGAGCCTTTGGCAGCAAAATTCTGCAATGGCACCACAGTCACCTGCGAGGGTCTGAGCCAATGGGGCAGCCAAAATCTCGCCACACAAGGATACACACCAACGCAAATTCTGCGCAGCTACTATGGAAACGTTGAAATCGTTCCCAACGCCCCCATCCGGGGTATTACTTCCTCTTATCCCGGAACGCCTCTGCGCCGTGGCAGCTCCGGCCCAAATGTTGTCGTCATTCAGGTGGAATTAAACCGAATTGCACAGAATTACCCGGCTATTCCCAAGCTTGCAACGGTTGACGGCATATTTGGCAGCAGAACCGAAGCGTCTGTCCGAAAATTTCAAGAAATATTCGGATTAGAACCGGACGGGATTGTTGGCAAAGCCACTTGGTATGCACTGGTTCGGCTCTACACCGCTGTCACACGGCTGTCTGAACTACGAAGCCAAGGACAGCAATTCTACTCCATTTCGTGGGAATATCCCAACTCCCCACGCCCCGGCAGCACCGGCGATAAGGTACGGCATCTGCAATATATGCTGTCCGTACTCTCGGAATATATTCCACAAATCCCTCCCCTGCGTGTTGACGGCATTTACGGAAACGAAACAAAGGAATCTGTTCTTGCGGCACAGCGGTACTTTGGGCTGCCCGAAACCGCCGTAGTAGATGCCACAACATGGGAGGAGATATACGACCAATTCTCCGGCATTGAAAACATCTCCCTGCGTGACCCGGAAGTTTTCCCGAACCAAAGTATGACCAACGCCCCACGCCGACAGCAGTATTCCCGTTCATCAACGATGACCCAGTTCCCCGGTCGTGATTTGACTACAGGAACGCAAGACCCAGTCCGTCAGGAGGTGATACGATGAGGCCACCCGAATCCTTCATTGCTCAACCCGTCCGCAGTCTTCAGACCATGCTCCGTGTCATCGCACAGGAAGATGAACGGCAGCCCAGTCTGATACCGGATGGCATCTATGGCAATCAAACAACCGCAGCCGTTTCAGCATTCCAGCGCAATCACGGACTACCTGTAACCGGCATGACCGATCAGGACACATGGGAGCAGATCGTGGCAGTCTATGAACCTGCCTTGATCCGAGTTGGTCCAGCCCAACCTCTTGAAATCATCCTCGATCCCGGTAAGGTAATCAGACGGGGCGACCGGGAACCGAATGTGTACATCCTCCAAGCCGTTCTGATTGTACTATCTGAAATATACAGCAGTATCACGCCGCCGGGTATGAACGGCGTTTTGGACGAAGCCACCGCCGCAGCCTTAGAAGCATTCCAAGAGCTATCCGGTCTTCCAACCACCGGGGAACTGGATAAGGTCACGTGGAAACAATTAGCATTGCACTACCCCCTCGCTTCCAACCGCCCCGGTACTCAACAAAATTTGAACAAATATTAAATTTGTCTTAATTCACCTTGATTCCTCCCAGCTATTGGTTTATAATAATAGAATATTTTGGCGGCGAAGATTCGCCCGGAGGAAAGACCAATGATAATAAAGGATTGGAAGAAAGATATCCTGACCATACCGAACTTGCTGAGTCTGTTTCGGCTGGTGCTGATACCGGTGTATGTATTGATGTATCTAAACGCTTCAGAACCTGTACATTATTACATTGCCGGTAGTATTCTTGCCGTATCGTGCCTGACCGACATGATCGACGGTATGATCGCCCGACATTTTAATATGATCTCCACCTTTGGAAAATTTCTTGACCCACTGGCAGACAAAGCAACCCAGTTCACACTGGCCATTTGCCTTGCCATCACCTATCCCATTGTATGGATTATGGTGGCTTTGATCTTTGTGAAGGAAATATTCCAGCTGATTGCGGGGATCGTCGCATTCCGTCATGGCTTGATGCTCAAGGGTGCCCTGATTTCCGGCAAGATCTGTACCACAATTCTGTTCATCAGTCTAATTTTCATGGTCATCAGCTCCGCTGTTGGCTTGAGCAGCACGACCGTATACATCATAACCATTATCGATGTGGTATTCCTTCTGATTGCATTCTTCGACTACGCCCGGACGTACTATAAGCATACACCCATGCTTCAGGAAATGGACGATCAGGAATAAATCCTATAGTTTTCGGCAGCGCTTCAATGAAGCGCTGCCGTTCTTTAATGTCTGTCTGCGGGCGCAGTCTGTCACGAGTCAGACCGTCGGGTCATCCGGGAATATTTCCCCGGCATCGGCCTGCTCCACTGCTCCCGTGGTACTTCTAAATAATACCAC
This sequence comes from Faecousia sp., assembly GCA_045123795.1. GTDB lineage: Bacteria > Bacillota > Clostridia > Oscillospirales > Oscillospiraceae > Faecousia. Next base: position 19,473 of record JBGVKN010000025.1, read on the forward strand.
AATATACCTAAAAATCATGGCGTTTCTATGACCGGATTCAAATCTTTCCATATGCTTGACAACTGCTTTTCACATTTGTATAATTAGTATAACAAGTATTACCGCTAGGAGGTTATACAATATGAAATTACAAACAGAAAAGGGATACATCTGCACTGTCAAGCTGGGCCCCAAGGGGCAAATCGTCATTCCCAAGGAAGTACGGGATATGTTTGATGTCGGCCCCGGCGACAGTCTGGTGCTGATGGCAGACCCCAGCCGTGGTATCGCATTGCAAAAGCCGAACTTTATGCTGAAAATTGCTCAACTCATCATGGACGGCAAGGGCAAAGATATCTACCCGGAGGAAACCGAAGACAATCTTGATGAATTCGCAAGCAAAATCATGCAAGAAATGGAGTGATCCTCGTGTATGCAATCGAAACCCAAGATCTTAGCAAACGATATGGCAGCTTGACAGCTCTAGATGCTCTGAATCTGACGGTAGAAGACGGCGAGCTGTTTGCCCTGCTGGGTGTCAACGGTGCCGGAAAAACCACGACCATCAAGCTTTTATCCTGCCTAATGAACCCAACCAATGGCACCGCAAAAATCTACGGATATGACATTTTATCTTCTAACCACGAAGCCCGTTCCCTTCTGGCAACCAGCCCGCAGGAAACTGCCGTGGCTCCCAATCTGAGTGTCCGAGAGAACTTGGAACTGATGGCTGGCATCTATGGCGCATCTGCATCCAACGCCAAGCAAAAGGCTGCGCAGAGCATTGAAGCATTCAATATGACTTCCATCCAACATACCCAGGCCAAAAAGCTCTCCGGCGGCTGGCAGCGGCGTCTGTCCATCGCCATGGCCCTGATCTCAGAACCCAAATTACTGTTTTTGGACGAACCTACGCTGGGGCTGGACGTTCTCGCCCGACGGGAGCTGTGGAGCATTATCCGTTCATTGAAGGGTAAAACCACCATTATCCTGACCACCCACTACCTTGAAGAAGCGCAGGCCCTATCCGACCGCATCGGGATTCTGGCAAAGGGCAAATTGGTCGCCCTCGGAACCGCAGAGGAATTGATGCAACAAGCAGGCGCAAGTAACTTTGAGGATGCCTTTATCGCCCTGGCGGGAGGTGCAGCGCTGTGAAACGAATGCTATTCTTCGCCCGTAGAAACGCATTGGAGATCCTTCGTGACCCCATTAGCGTATTTTTCGGCGTCTTATTCCCCGTTCTACTGCTTGCGGTACTGTCGCTGATCAACAGTGCCATTCCTAAGCAAGCAAATATGACCCTGTATGAAATCGAAAATCTCGCCCCCGGCATCGCCAGCTTTGGACAGTGCTTCTTAGCACTGTTTTCCTCCATGTTGGTTTCTAAGGACCGGTGCAGCAGTTTTATGATGCGGCTGCGTACATCGCCACTGCGTTCATGGGAGTATATCGCAGGCTACTGCCTGCCCATGCTGCCGATGGCGTTGGCGCAAAGTCTTGTCTGTATGGTTGCGGCAATGCCAATGGGTCTGACACCCAGCGTTAACATTATCACAATGTCCATCGGGCTGCTGCCCACCGCATGCCTTTTCATTGCATTAGGGCTTCTGTTAGGTACGATTCTCTCCGAAAAAGCTGTTGGAGGTATTTGCGGCGCTCTGCTGACCAATCTATCCGGCTGGCTGTCCGGAACGTGGTTCAGCGTTGAAATGATTGGCGGAGTATTTGAACGTATCTGTAAAATTCTCCCCTTCTATCCTTCCTCCCTGGCCGCCAAAGCTATACTAAATGGACAATGGGGCGACGCACTGGGTAACATCACCGTTGTTGCCGCATGGGCTGCCGCAGCTTTCATAGCCGCTGTATTGGTATTTACTCATAAAATGAAGTCAGATCAGTAAGCTGTGGCTCCGCCTAAATCGGCGGAGCCATCTTTTACGAAAAAAGTAAAATTAGTGCTTGACAAATCCGTCCGGATGCTGTATTATATCCAAGTCAGCGCAAGCAAGACGTATGGAGAAGTCGCGTAGCTGGCCGAGCGCGCACGATTGGAAATCGTGTATACCCCAAAAGGGTATCGAGGGTTCAAATCCCTCCTTCTCCGCCATAAAAAAGACCCCATCCTATCGGATGGGGTCTTTTTTATGATGGGATGGACGGATTTGAAAGGACGGCCTGCGCCTAAACGCAGGCAAACAAGTGTCCGGTGGACACTTGTTTAGTCCGTGGGAAAATCCATGGCTGAAAGGACGCAGCCCTTGTGGCTGTGGACTGTCAGCCATAACCGACGCCCCTCCTTATCCGCCAAGGTGAACCCGCAGCTTTTCGTATTTGCAAAAAACTTTATTCTTCTAGATTGAAAAGCAAAAGATTTTATGATAAATTGAATATACCAGATTGTTCAAACAAGTGAATTCGCAACAACTATATCACTTGGAAAAGGATGTGATCGTATGGGTTTCCTGCTCTTTGTCATTGCGTATCTCACATTCGCTGCAATCAGCGTTACCATTATTCTGATTTTTTATTCCAAACGAACCACATCGATTGTAAATAGCGACACATTTATGCGCAAATTTGTCTTTAAGGTCAATTTTCCTCCACAAGAAATTTTACGTCTACTATCCACCCGCAATGTAAACGATAATCTAAATTGCACGCTCAATGCAGAGAATACATCACTCATATTTTCCGATGTTTCCTCAAGCAGAGAATACTATATATCTATTGTTTCCATGGAAGATTGGTCTCTTTTACGAGTGTACCAAGTCGCTCTAATTGGAAGCAAAAGCAGTGTCCCATACAAACTCAATTCATTTATCATAAACAAGCTGAATGCTGAGCCAATTCCATTTTCGAAGTATCCATTTTAAAAACCCGGGGGTTACCCCGGGTTTTCTTAATGCGCAAATTGACTTTTATAAAGCTCCGCATAGAAGCCACGCTTTTGCAGCAGTTCATCGTGCTTGCCCTGTTCCACGATGCGTCCGCCTCGCATAACGAGGATCAGATCCGCCTCCTGAATGGTGGACAGCCGATGCGCCACAATAAAGGATGTTCTCCCCTGCATCATGGTATCAAAGGCCTTCTGGATGCGCAGCTCCGTCCGGGTGTCGATGGAAGAAGTTGCTTCATCCAAGAATAGCATGGGCGGCAGACACAGCATGACCCGAGCGATGCACAAAAGCTGCTTTTGTCCTTGCGACAAATTGCCGCCGGACTCACCGATCACCGTATCATACCCATTGGGCAGACGGCGGATAAACCCATGGGCATGGGCCTGCTTTGCAGCGGCAATGATCTCGTCATCCGTGGCATCGGGCTTGCCAATAGCAATATTCTCCCGAATGGTGCCGCTACGCAGCCATGTATCCTGCAGCACCATGCCTACACTTCGCCGCAGTGCGCTGCGCTCCATGACCTGGGTGTTTACGCGATCCAGATAAATCTCACCCTCATCCGGGTCATAAAAACGCATCAACAGATTGATAAATGTTGTCTTACCACAGCCCGTGGGGCCAACAATAGCTACCCGCTGGCCCGGCTTGACGGAAAGATCAAAATGCTGAATCAGCGGTCTGTCCTTGCGATAGGAGAAAGAAAGATCCCGAATTTCCACCGCTCCTTGCACCACCTCCGGCTGCTCAGGCTGCGTAGGATCGGCAGATTGCGCAGGCTCCTCGATCAGATCAAACACCCGACCCGCACAGGCTAGTGCATTTTGCAGCTCCGTCACAACACCGGATATCTCATTAAAGGGCTTTGTATACTGGTTGGCGTAATTGAGGAAGCTGCTAAGCATACCGACAGAGATTCCTCCACCACCGATGACAACCAGCGCTCCCACCAGCGCAACACCGGCATAAACCAGCGAATTGACAAACCGAGTAGACGGATTAACCAGCGAAGAGAAGAAAATCGCCCGCAGAGAACACTTTTCCAGCCGGTCATTGACCTCATTAAACTGAGCCAAGGAGGCCCCCTCATGACCAAAGGCCTTGACCACCTTCAAGTTGCTAAGGGTTTCATCGATGATGGCAGTCTGCTCACCTCTGGTTTTCGTCTGAAGCTGGAACATGGAATAGGTGGATTTGGCAATGAAATTGGCAACAAGCAAAGAGATCGGCGTGATGCAAATGACCACCAATGCAATCTGCCAGCTGATGGAAAGCATTAAAATCAATGTGCACAATATGGTCATAACACCGGAAAATAGCTGAGTAAAGCCCATCAGTAGTCCATCAGCAAAGGTATCCACATCTGCGACCACCCGACTGACCATATCACCGTGGGGATGCCGATCCAAATACCGCAAAGGCAAGGATTGAATATGCCGGAAGGCTTCATTACGAATATCCCGGGTCACACGGTAGGTCACCCGGTTATTCATCACGTTCATCAGCCAATGGGCAAGACCCGATACTCCGGCGCAAATCGCAACGACCAATAATTTTTGGCCCATAGCCTGAAAATCTACATTTCCGGCAGAAATGATATGATCGATGGCTTCTCCCACCAAAATTGGAATATACAACGACACTACAACAGATACCGTAGCCAGCACAATGGAAGCAATCAGCGCAGCCCAATATCTCCGCAGCCGCAGCAGAACCTTTTTCAGCGTCGCTCCCTGATTTTTCTTATCAGCCATTGGAGGTCACCTCCTTTTGGAACTGGGAGTAATAGATCTCCTGATAAACCGGGCAGCTTTCCAGTAGTTTCTCGTGGGTACCGCATCCGGCCAATTCTCCATCGTCCAGTACCAAAATCAGATCCGCATAGCGCACAGACGCAGCCCGCTGGGATACGATAAAGGTGGTAGGCGGATTTTTCATCCCCCGAATCGACATACGCAGTCGTGCATCGGTAGCATAGTCAAGGGCGGATGCACTGTCGTCCATGATCAGTACCTTAGGCTGACGAACCAATGCACGGGCAATAGTCAACCGCTGCCGCTGACCGCCGGAGAAATTGGTCCCCCCCTGTTCAACCTTGGCATCCAATTCACCGGGCTTGTCCTTAACGACTTCCCTTGCCTGCGCCAACTCCAGTGCCTGCCACAGTTCATCATCCGTTGCGTCTCCCCTGCCCCAGCGCAGATTATCCCGGATGGTTCCACGGAACAGCACCGCTTTTTGGGGAACTACGGCGATCTGACTGCGAAGCTGCTTAGGGTCAAGCTCGTTCACATCCACGCCATCGATGAGAACCTGACCACTGCCGGCTTGATAGAGTCTAGGAATCAAATTCACTAGGGTCGTCTTACCTGCGCCGGTGCCGCCAATGATGCCAATGGTCTGCCCCGGCTCAGCCTTGAAAGAAATATGCTCCAGAGAATCCGCAGATGCTCCGGCATATTTCACACAAACATCCTTAAATTCCACTGCACCGGAAAGAGTCGCATCCTGCTCCCCCCGTTGGTCAGCTTTGGTATCCATTTCAAGAATACCACCCAGACGGTTGCCACAGGCCACAGCCTTGGTGATAGTGATGATCAGATTTGCCATCTTGATCAGTTCCACCAAAATCTGAGACATATAGTTATACAGTGCGATCACAAGCCCCTGTGTCAGCACTCCATCGTAGACCTTGATGGCTCCAACATGAACCAGCACAACCACCGCCAGATTGATAATGACAAACGTCAGCGGATTCATCAAAGCCGAAACACGACCAGCCAAAAGCTGACTTTGGGTTAAAGCATGTGTCTTGCCCTCGAAGTCGGTGATCTCATCATGTTCCTTGCAGAACGCCCGCAGCACCCGCACGCCGGTCAAATTCTGCCTAGTGGCGGAGGTCACGGCATCCAGCCGGGACTGGACTTTTTTGTACATGGGCATGGTAACCAGCATAATGCCAAACACCACCACGCACAGCACAGGAATAACACCAGCGAACACCAGCGCCGCCTGTGCATCGATGGTGAAAGCCATGATCATAGCGCCAAAGACCACAAAGGGCGAGCGCAGCAGTAGCCGCAAAGTCAGATTTACGCCGTTTTGAACCTGATTAACATCGGAAGTCATGCGGGTAATCATAGTGGACGCACCCACGTTGTCGATCTGCGTATAGCTCAACCCCAGCAGTTTTTGCATCAAGGCGGAACGCAGCCGAGCCGCAAAGCCCACCGCCGCCTTTGCAGCAAAGAATTGGGCAACCACAGCACTGATCAGACCCACAACGCCCAGAGCAACCATCAAAAGACACATCTTAACGATATAGCCGGTGTCGCCCTTTTCGATGCCAACGTCAACGATCCGGGCCACCACCAGCGGAATCATCAGCTCAAAGCTAGCCTCCAGCAATTTAAATAACGGGCCAAGTATGCATTCCTTGCCATAGCCGCGCATATATTTCAAAATTCGCTTCAATTCGTTCACCTCTTGGGTAATTATAGCATCCCCAGACCAGATTAGCAATCCAAATTCCTATTTTTCGTAGAAAAAGCAGTTGACATTCCATGGGAAAACCGATATAATATTCAGGCTGAAAGGCACGCTAGTGTAGCACAGTCGGTAGTGCATCTCACTCGTAATGAGAAGGTCGCCTGTTCGAGTCAGGTCACTAGCTCCAAGAAATCCCCTCACTATTGGTGAGGGGATTTCTTGGTATATAAACCTGACTCGATCAATCAAGTACAACAGTAAAGTTTTCCAAAAAAGTTCCGAAAACACTTGATATATATGTATATAAATATTATAATATCCTGTGAAATAGTATCGCATTGCGGTACAAGTCTGTCGAAAGAGGTTATTCTATGAAAAAACTGCTCATATTCCTATTGGCGTTCTCCATGTGTTTATCCCTGTTAGCCTGTGGAAACAGCGAAAAAACACCCGGTTCTGAAACCAAGAAACCCAGCAACAACAGCAACACCTCCAACAATCAAAACAGCGGAAACGCTAACAATTCCCCCACAGTGGACACCAGCAAGCCCATTACCGTCACTTTTGATGAAGCCACAAAAACGCTGACCATATCCGGTTATGGTGTCCTTAGATCTCACAAATGCAAATCTTATGCGAATGTCACCACAAAAATCGTCATTGAAGAAGGCTGTACCTCTATCGATGATCAAACATTCTCGGACTTTTCCAATGTCACAAAGGTTTCCCTGCCCTCTACCCTGACGAGCATCGGCAAATGGGCTTTTTCCAGCTGTGAATCCTTGGTGGAAATTGATTTGCCGGATTCCATCATCTCCATCGGTGACTACGCCTTCCAGCAATGCAAGAGCCTCACAAGCATGGATCTGCCAAAGCAGCTTCAAACCTTGGGCACTCTTGCTTTTGAGAACTGCGAAAGCCTGACCCATGTATCTATCTACGAAGAAATTCGCGACATTTACGGCTCCGCCTTCAAATTCTGCCCCTTGGAGTTCACCGTGTACAATAACGTTGAATACCTCGGCAACAGCGAGAACCCCTATCTGGTTGCAGTTTCCGCGAATGATCTCGACGAGGATAACTGCACGATTGCGGATACCTGCTTAGTAATCGGCGGCAACGCTTTCGAGTCCAGCGGAATAAACGAGATCGTCATTCCTGATTCCGTTAAACACATCTGTGGCGGCGCATTCCGGCGTTGCGGCCTCTCCTCCATCACGCTGCCCAAAAACTTGCTGACGCTCGGCGGCGAATGCTTCAGAGAGAATGGTAGCTTGACGCAGATCGTCTTGCCTGACACCGTAACCTTTATCGGTACTTACGCTTTCAAGGAGTGCTATGACTTGACAACCGTCAATCTACCCTCCAGCTTGAAAGAAATCGAAAACGATCCTTTCATGGCTACCGATATCAGTGAAATGATCTATAATGGAACGAAAGCTCAATGGGAAACCATCACCAAAGAGGCATCCGGTACCTCTGCCGTTGTTCACTGCACTGACGGCGACGTAGAATTCTAACTAAGCAAATATATAAATAAGACTGTCTCACCATTCGTTGTGAGACAGTCTTATCTTTTACAACCCCAAATCTTCACCCACAAGAATAAACTTAATACGTCCAACGGGGCGGCAGTGGCGGGTAATCAGGATTTGATTACAGATGCAGGTTTCGCCCTTGCAGTCAGCGCAGGTGCCGGTGGTGGTGCAGGGATTGGGCAGACCGAACCGCTGCTGGTTCAAGGGTGCGGCAACTGTCCGGGCACGGGTGATGGCATCCTCCAGCGTGTCCATAACCTTGTTCATACCTGCAATGACAATCACTTCCTTAGGGCCATAGACGATGGCGGCCACCCGGTTGCCTGTGCCGTCAATGTTGACCATTTCACCATCCAAGCTCAATGCGTTAGCTCCGGTCAAAAACACATCCGCAAACATACTATCCTTGGCGGCCTGCAGCTTTTCCTCCGGGGTTGCACACTGATCCCGGTCGATGGCATTGTAATTCCCCTCATTCAGAGCCTTCACCAGCCCGATCTCGTGAGCGGACATAACACCGCCCCAACCGATGGTTGCCCCCTCTGGGATCAGCTCCAGCGCCTTTGCCAGCGCCTCGGTCTTGGTGGGACAATAATAAGCGTCAAAATGGCGGCTTTTCAGGTTCTTCACCAGAATTGCAGCACGTTTTTCGTAGTATTTCTTATGCATTTCAGTCATGGAAACCACTCCTTTTTTGTTTTATCATAACGCAAAAACTGCAAAAAGTAAAGCGGGATCATAACGATCCCGCTTACATTTTACTCAATGATCTCCAGTCCCAGATACTTTTCCAGAGCCGCAATCTTCAGGCAGGTGCAGAACACCAGCATAGCCTTCTCCAGCTCCTCAATAGGAGGCAGACTGGGAGCAATACGGATCATGGAATCATGGGGGTCGTGACCGTAGGGATAGGTCGCACCGGCCTCGGTCATCACAACGCCGCACTTTTTGCACAGCTCCAGCGTACGCTTAGCAGTACCGGGCATGGCAGCCACACAGACAAAGTAACCGCCCTTGGGCAGGTGCCAATGGGCAATACCCTTGTTTGTCAGCTCACTGCGGAGCATTTTCAACACCATCTCGAACTTGGGACCCAGAATTTCAGCGTGCTTCTTCATCAGCTCCAGCGTGTGGGCTTTATCCTTCAGATAACGGACATGACGAAGCTGGTTGACCTTATCATAGGAAATAGTCTGCACACCAATCAACTTCACATGATACTTGATATTCTCCTCGGAGGATGCCATAACGGAAATGCCTGCACCGGGGAAAGTGATCTTAGAAGTAGAGGCGAACTCATAAACCATGTTAGGCCGTCCGGCGTCAGCGCACAGCTGAATGATATCCCGGAAGGGCTCAAACTCGCCGTTGAACTCATGGACGCAGTAAGCATTATCCCACATAATTGCAAAATCAGGAGCCGCAGGCTTCAGATTTGCAAACCGGTCAATAGTTTCATCGGAATAGGTATAGCCCTGAGGGTTGGAATACTTGGGAACACACCAGATGCCCTTGACCAGCGGGTCCTTCACCAGATCTTCCACCAGATTCATATCAGGGCCATCAGGAGTCATAGGAACTGTGATCAGCTCAAAGCCAAAATGCTCCGTAATGCGGAAATGACGGTCATAGCCGGGAGAGGGGCACAGGAACTTGACTCGCTCCTCCTTGCACCAAGGTTTGGGGCTATCCTTCAGACCGTGGGTATAAGCACGGGCGATCAGATCATGCATCAAGCTCAGGCTGGCGTTACCGCCAACGAAAGTCTGCTCAGGCTTGCAGCCCAGCACATCTGCCCAATATTCACGGCAGCAGCGCAGGCCGGCCAGCTCACCATAGTTACGGCTGTCATTGCCATTAAGGATGCATTGCTCTGCATCGGTCAATTCAGTCAAAATATCGCTGACAAGGTCAAGCTGCAGCTTGCTGGGCTTGCCTCGGGACATATCCAGCTTCAGTTCCTCCTGTAACAGTGCACCATAGCGGGAGATCATTTTCTTCGCTTCGATACGAAGTTCTTCTCTGCTTCTGCAAGAGTAGGTGGGCATTTCCATCATCCTTCCATAAAAATCATAGGGTTATTATACGCATTTGTATCCAGAAATGCAAGTCTTTATTTCTCAAAATTCATTTTAAAATAGCGCACATGGAAGATTTGTAGCCAATCACCAAAACGATTGCAATTGTGGCAGGAAATTTATTCATTTTCACACTTGCAATTTATTTCTCAATCGCATAAAATTCAATGTGGATATCTAGATTTTTGGGGATCTATGCAAGATCTCTTGAATTTGAAAGGAAGCGACACTATGAGCCCTGTTCTGAATGTACCCGAAATTTTCGGCAGCGATGTATTTAATGAGGCAACCATGAAGCAGCGTCTTACCCCTGAGATCTACTGCGCATGGAAGCAGTGCATCCAGACCGGTTCTTCCCTTCCTCTGAATGTTGCGAACGAAATTGCCGAGGCTATGAAGCAGTGGGCTACCGAAAAGGGTGCAACCCATTATACACACTGGTTCCAGCCAATGACCGGCATCACCGCCGAAAAACACGACTCCTTCATCTCCCCCTGCGGCGATGGACGTGTCATCATGGAGTTTTCCGGTAAAGAACTGGTTCGGGGCGAGTCCGATGCAAGTTCCTTCCCTTCCGGCGGTCTGCGTGCTACTTTCGAAGCCCGTGGCTACACCGCATGGGACCCGACAGCTTTTGCTTTCGTAAAAGACAACAGCTTGTACATCCCTACCTGTTTCTTCTCCTACACCGGCGAAGCCCTGGACAAGAAGACCCCCCTGCTTCGATCCATGGATGAAGTATCCCGTGAAGCCATCCGCATTCTGCGTCTGTTCGGCGATCAGGACTCCAAGCGGGTCATTGCATCCGTTGGCGCAGAGCAGGAATACTTCCTGCTCCCCAAGGATCTGTACGCCCAGCGGGAGGATCTGCGTCTGACCGGGCGCACCCTGTTTGGTGCGCCTGCTCCTAAGGGTGAAGAGTTGGAGGATCATTACTTCGGAACGATTCGTACCCGTGTGTCCACCTTTATGAAGGATCTGGATGAGCAGCTTTGGCGGCTGGGCATTTTGTCCAAGACTAAACACAATGAGGTCGCTCCCTGCCAGCACGAAATGGCCCCCATTTATTCCAGCGCCAATAATGCCTGCGATTCCAATCAGCTCATTATGGAGATCATGAAAAAGTGCGCTGCCAAGCATAATCTGGTTTGCCTGCTCCACGAAAAACCCTTCGGCTGCGTCAGTGGCTCCGGCAAGCACAACAACTGGTCGCTTGCAACCGATACCGGTAAAAATCTATTCAGCCCCGGCAAGACCCCTCGCCAGAATGCGCAATTCCTTGTATTTCTGGCGGCATTCGTCAAGGGTGTTGACGAATATCAGGATTTCCTGCGTTGCACTGTAGCCTCCGCCGGCAATGACCGCCGTTTGGGTGCCAATGAAGCACCTCCCGTGATCCTGTCCATTTATCTGGGCGATGAGCTTCACGCCGTCGTGGATTCCATTATCAAGGGCACGAATTATACCGACCCTGAAAAGAGCATCATGCGCATCGGCGTTGATGTAATGCCCTCGATCCCCAAGGATACCACTGACCGGAACCGAACCAGTCCCCTCGCCTTCACCGGCAATAAATTTGAATTCCGTATGCTGGGTTCCTCTCAGTCCATTGCGGGCCCCAACATCGCCCTGAATACCATCATGGCGGAGGAATTGAGCAAATTTGCGGACATTCTGGAAAAGGCAGGGGATTTCGACCTGACCCTGCAAAAGCTGGTCTGTGACGCCTTCACTGCACACCAAAGAATCCTTTTCAACGGCAACGGTTATTCCGAGCAGTGGCGTGCCGAAGCTCATGCACGTGGTTTGAGCGATCTGCGTACTACCGTTGATGCGCTTCCTCACTACATTACCGATAAGAATGTGGAGCTTGTTACGAAGCACGGCATCTTCACCGAAGCAGAATTCCGTGCCAGAAACGAGATCCATCTCGAAACATATCGCAAGATCATCAACATCGAAGCAAAAACCACCGCAGATATTGCTATGCGTAAGATCATTCCCGCTGTCAGCCGCTACTGTGCAGATCTGGCATCCAATGTTTACCGCAAAAAGCAATATCACTGTGCATGTAAGGCCGAGGAAACTTTGATTGATCGTTTGAGCCAGCATACGGATGCACTGTTTGAGAAGTGTGAAAAGCTCAGCAGCGCTCTGCGTAGCGTCCCCCGCGGCAGCATTGAAGCAGCTAATTATTTTAGCAATGTGATTGTACCTGAAATGGATGCAGTCCGTGCGGAAGCGGATGCTCTGGAGCTGTTGACCGAAAAGAGCTACTGGCCCTTCCCTACCTACTCCGATCTACTGTTCTACTAAATATGATGATGCCCCGCACATTGAATGTGCGGGGCATCTTTTTTATAGAAAAGACAGGAGCGGGCAAGCCCGCTCCTGCGTTTTCATTTAGGAAATAGGAGGAAAATTAGAATTCCTTCTTCTTGCCGATGATAACAGCGCCAGCAGTGGCAGCCATCATGGCAACGACCAGACCAGCGATGGAGTAATCGCCGGTGTCGGGAGTAACTTCAGGCTCCTCGGGAGTCTCGGGCTCGTCAACGATCTCTTCACCCAGATAGACACAGGCAGCCAGCCAAGCGGAATCAGCATTCTGAGTACCATCGATGTTTGCGAAAGGACTCATGCCGTCCATGAACCAGCCCTGATATGCGCCATAGCCGTTCACGAAGGCCATCAGATCATCGGTCAGGGGGTACAGACCATTGCCCAGCTCAGAGTTATAAACAACACTGGCATAGTCGCGCATGGCGTCAAGGAAATTATACTTGGTACCATTGTACTCACCACGCATGGTCAGGGCGCCATAACCGCCGAAGAATGCATCGAGCAGGTTCATCTCAGTGACCAAATCAACATAGATCATAGGACCATCAACACTGCCCAGATGATAGAAGCCGTTCTCGTCCTTCACAACAGTCTGAGGCTTAGTAATGTCGACATCGTTGACCTTCTCGTCGGTAATGTCAACCAGATTTTCATCACTGGGGACATGAACGTTCTCGTAATCAACGTACTCAACCTGTTCCTGACCCTCAGCGTCGCCGATCTTCTCAATCGTCAGAGTGAACTCACCCTCAACATCAGAGATACCGACCATGATGCTGGGTCCGGCATTAGCCAGCTCGTACTCCATGGAGTTGATCAGCTCGCCAGTGGGGGCAGTCACGAAGAAGGAACCAGCGCCCCAGTAGCCAACACAAGCCATAGCATTGTTAACGGTGAACTTGTAAACGCCGGACTCGGCGGGGCAGAACTCGTAAACGGTAGTAATGGCAGTGGGATCCAGAGTCAGATAGTTCTCACCCAGATCGACCACGATGTCAGAAACGATGTACTCTTCCTTCTCGGCCTCGACATCGCCCTCGTCGGGAGTGAAGGACAAAGTGCAGGAGATGGTACCATCGACTTCGCCGTAGTCATAAGCCCAAACCTTAACGGTGATCTCGCCAGGAACAGTTACACGATAAGAAGCAGCAGTGCCAGCACTAAACTTGCTGGAAGTGTAACGCAGGGACTCACTGTCAGGGCCGTCCAGGCCGTAGATCTTGTAGCAAACACCCTCGCTATTGGTAATATGCAGAGTACCGGTGGTCGTAGCAGTGAAAGTGTAGGTCCAAGGAGCATCAACAGTGACAGCTTCGTCAGTCACGCTGACCATCTCGTTACCGTCGGTGTCGCCTTCGCCTTCGCCGCCGCCTTCGCCGCCTTCGCCACCCTCATCGCCGCCGGGGATACCAGCAGCAAAGGAAGCGTTCAGGCCAATAACGCCAGCACCCCAGCTCTCAGTTCCCACATTGATGTGAACAAGATCGCCGGCGTAGACAGTGAGATCATCGCTGGAGGGGCCTTCGCTGCCGTAGCGGCCATCGCCGTAGAAGGAAGTACCGTCAGCACGCTCAATAAAGACAGAGTACTTCCAATCAGTGTACTTGGAAGTATCAACGGACAGGGACAGAACACCATCTTCAGAAGCAGTCCAATCGTAGTAGAATGCATCACCAGCAGGTGCATTAGCAATGTTCTCGCCCATGACCAGCTCAGCAGGATTATTCATGGAGCCGGGAGCCATGGAGGAAGCATCAACATAGGCGAACTCGCCCTCAGCGGAAACGGTGCACAGCTTCAGAGTATAGGAGCTGCCACCCCTCAGGGTGTGCTCAATAATACCAATGCGGTTGGGGTAAATAATGTCCATGCCATCAACCAGATAGGTGTCATAAGAACCCTGAATGCTCAGAGCGATATCGCCAGCAGTAGCGTCAACAACAATATTGGCATAGCTCTCGCCGGGGATCTGGATCATGTTGAAACCACCGATAATAATATCATAAGTCATGATCTCGGGCTCGGGCTCGGGTTCGGGAGCAGGCGCAGTCACGGTAGCGGTGATCTTAGCACCGTTGCCCTTGCTGTCCATAGCGGACAGGTCCAGCTTCAGTTCAACAGTGGAGCCATTTTCAGCAACGACGACCTTCGCATTGGAGCCGCTGTTGTAGACAGCGTTGACAGTCTTACCGGATTCGGTGGTGCCACCAAAGCCCCAGTTATCAGTCCAAGCGCCGTTAGCAGCGAACTTGTACTCATAAGTACCAGCAGCCACGTCGGTGTAGGTGATGGTGTAAACGCCATTCTCCTCAGTCATCTTGTTGGAAGCAGCAGCAGGATTCCAGTCAACATTGTTCAGGAAGCCACCCTTGCCAGCGCCAACAGCGGTGACGTACTTAATCTCCATCTTGGCTTCGCCAACGCCAGTACCAGAAACAGTAATCTTCTTGGTGCTGGAGTTAAAGGTGATGGTGATATCACCAGCGGTGGTAACAGCAAACTTGTAGTTTCCGCTGCCATCGCCCCAGGAATTGTTCCAAGTGCCATCGGTGATCTTAAACTCGTAAGTGCCAACCTTGACATTGGAGTAGGTCTTGGTATAGACATCGCCATTAGCGGTCATGACGTTCTTAGCGTCGTTTTGGCTCCAATTGCTGCCACACAGAGCGCTCACGCCGGCAACATAATAGTTGTTGGCAGCGAAAGCAGCAACAGGCAACATTGCCAGCACAAGAGCGAGCGCTACAACGATACCA